>DATHLT010000169.1:0-6189 GCA_035487855.1 Solirubrobacteraceae bacterium | reverse complement strand
GCCTTGACCGCGTCGGTTCCCTCCAGCACCATCGCGAGTATGGGACCCGAGGTGATGAACTCGACCAGCTCACCGAAGAAGGGTCGCTCAGCGTGCTCGGCGTAATGGTGTTCAGCCAGCTCGCGCGTGACGGTCATGTGGCGCAAGGCGACGATGTGCAGGCCCTTACGCTCGAAGCGCGCGATGATCTCCCCGCTCAGTCCTCTCGCGAAGGCATCGGGCTTTACGAGGATCAGTGTTCGGTCCATGGGTTCCTTTGTCTGGTTTGAGAGGTGTTCAGGAGCTCGGTCGCGGACGGCTGCCGCGACGTCCCGCGCGTGCGGGGCTCGCCGATCTGCGCTCGTTCGACGCGGTCGACGGCTCGGTGGCCAGCGCCGGCTCGACGGCCTCGTCCTTGCCATCCTCGCCGGCTGTCGGCAACTCGACATCCGTGAGCTCGCTATCAAGATCGGTACTTGAGCGACGGCGGCGCGAACGCGGCTTTGACAGGCCGGGGACATCGGCCTCGCAATACGGACAGATCGTCCACGCCTGGTCGAGTGGGCGCGAGCAGCTCACGCAGCGCTCCTTGAGCTTGCGCAGGCAGCTCGGACAGCGGATGAAGTCGTTCTCAACGCGATAGTCGCAGTAGGGACACAGCGTCTGGTCGAGCTGGCGCAGACGCGCCTCGGCGGCTTGCGTCTCCAGCTCGCGCTCGCGCACATCCTCCAAGAACTCCGGCGGCCGCAGGATCATGTAGACGATTGTCCCCACGAACGGGAACACCGACGCCGCGGCGCTGACGAGCACGAGAAATGGATCTGAGATCCGCCGGCGGGCGTCGGCGTAGGTCCAGTAGATCAGCGAGAAGTAGACGACAACGACAAACAGAATCAACAGATCGATCGCCAAGTTCAAGCCGCTGCTTTCAATTCCGAAGTAGGCGAAGGTAAGCATCGGCCGGCTGAGTTTAGAGAAACAGCCGGCCAAAGCCATAGCCAGCAGCGAAGAACACGAGGATTACGAGCGCAACGATCAGCGCGACTGCGCCAATCATAGTGAGCACCGACGGTCCGTCCTCGTTCATCTTGCAGAGCTTTCAGGACCCATGCGCAGACCCGGCGAGGTCTCCGCGCCAGCCAATCCGCCGATCAGGTCGCCGACCAGGTACACCGACCCGGTGGCCAACACCGAGCCGCCGTGCGCAGATGCCCAAGCCTGTGCCTGTTCGAGTGCGCGAGACGCTCGCGGCTCGGACACGCTTGCATCGAAACCGAGCTGACGGGCAAGCGATTGCAAGGCGGCCGGCGAAAGCGCGCGGTTGCTTGGGGGTGCAGTGAACCACGCCCGCTCTGTGACGGGCAGTAGCGCCGCGAGCATGCTGGCGGCGTCCTTGTCGTCGAGCACGCCCAGTACCAATGCGAGTGGTCCGGCGGGAAACACATCGGGGAGGGACTGCACGAGAGCGATCACCGCGTCGGGGTTGTGCGCACCGTCAACGATCGTCAGCGGATCGCGTGCAACTCGCTGCAGGCGCCCGGGAACAGCAGTGGAGGCCGCTGCCTGCGCGACCGCGTGCTCGTCCAGTGCAATGCCCGCCTGTTGCAAGTATGCGCCCGCAGCACAGCGAGCGAGAGCGAAGTTTCGTCGCTGAAATGCGCCGCGCGCCAACAGCTCGGGAACGGCACTGGCACTCTCGGCGTGCAGCACCCGGGCCTCTCGTTCGCGCGCGACGCGTTCGGCGACCTCAAGCGCCGGCGAAGCGAGAGCTTCGCCGAGAACAAGCGTCGCGCGCGTGCGCACCGCAGCTAGCTTCTCCTCGGCAATGTCTCTGACGGTGGGCCCGAGCCAACGGGTGTGCTCGAGCCCGACATTCGTGAGCACGCTGACAGGCGCATCAATCACGCTGGTCGCGTCGTAGCGTCCCCCCAAGCCCGCCTCGATAACCGCTACGTCAATTTCCTGACGGGCCATCTCCCACAACGCAGCCGCGGTGAGCAGTTCAAATTGGGTCACGTGATCGTCCTCGGCAAGCGTGCGATTGACGCGTTCGGCCGCCCACGAAGCGCGCGCAATTGCGCTGGCAAACGCCTCCGTGTCGAGTTCCCGTCCGTCGATGAGCACGCGTTCGCGATAGGACACGAGGTGCGGCGAGAGGTATGCCGCCGTACGCAATCCGTGGCACTCGAGGATCGCCGCAGCCATGCGTGTGGTCGATGACTTGCCATTGGTCCCAAGCACATGGACAGCGTCGAAGCGCTGCTCGGGTGAGCCAAGCACGGTCATCATCCGCCGCATGCGGTCCAGGCCGAAACGCATCCCGAATAGCTCCAGCGAGCGCAGCTGGCGCTCGGCCTGAGCCTCGGTCCAGATCGTGTCCTTCGACGGATTCATGTTCGGTGCCCTCCCCCGAGGCGCAGCCAGCAAAACGGGCTAGGTGTCGGGGTGCTTGCGCAGGTAGTCGATGAACACGGGACGCAGCGCCTCGCCCAGCTCGCCGTCGCCGCTGTGCAGTGCGTCGAGGATCTTGCCTTTGGAGAACTGAAGGTCGTAGTTGGACTCGCCCTCATCGCCGGCGAGTGCCTCCGCCGCGGGGATCAGCTTGAGCAACGTCCAGAAGAACTTGACGTCCAGATGCTTCTCCGCGCGGGCGACGGCGCGGTCGTGCAGATCCAGTGTGGAGAGATCCTCGAGAGCTCCGTCCATGCCGCTGTCAGCTGTCTTCCTGCTCGCCGTTCACGCGCGAGCGCCACGGCAACACTTGCGCCGAGCGCGGCCGCTGCGCGCCAGCCCTGCAACGTCGCGGGCAATGCCCTTGAGATCGAGCTTGCCTGCCAGCTTGCGCAGCTCCGCGCGTTCCTTCGCATTGAGGTTGCCCCAACGACCGCGGGAATCGCGAGCGAGCGCTGTCAGCCTTGCACGGTCCTTCTCCGAAAGCGAGTGCCAATGCCTGCGAACGACAACGACAGACCGCAGCGCCGCTGCCCACGGCAGTGCCTTCGCGCGCTCGCGCTTGGAATTTCCCTTGGAGGTCCTGCTCGATCTAAACACAATCGCGATGGTAGCGCTCAGCGCCGGCGCGGACGGCCAGCTGCGGCTACGCGGACTCCTCGTGCAGCGTGGCGTCGTCGGCTTCCTCGGGCGCCGCTTCGGTGACGAGCGTCGGTGTGAGGCCCTTTTCGACGGTCTCCTTGGTGACGACGCACTTCTTGACGTCGCGTCGCGAGGGCAGTTCGAATTGCACATCCAAAAGGATTTCCTCGATGATCGAGCGCAGGCCTCGCGCTCCAGTTTCGCGTTCGAGACCCTTCTCGGCGACGGCGATGAGCGAGTCCTCGGAGAACACGAGCTCGATGCCATCGAACGCGAAGAAGCGCTGGAACTGCTTGACAAGCGCGTTGCGCGGCTCGACGAGGATCGAGACGAGATCCTCGCGCGTGAGCTGGTGCACGGCCGACATCACGGGCAGGCGGCCAATGAACTCGGGGATCAAGCCGTACTCGATCAGGTCCTCCGGCAGGCATTGCTCGAACACTTCACCGGTGTCGCGCTCGGCCTTGGCCTCGATGGCTGCGGCGAAGCCGACGCCTTTATGGCCAATCCGCCGCTCGATCACCTTGTCAAGGTTGGCGAACGCACCGCCGCACACGAACAGAACATTGGTGGTGTCGATCGTCAAGAACTCCTGGTGTGGGTGCTTGCGCCCGCCCTGCGGCGGGACCGACGCCTGCGTGCCCTCGAGGATCTTCAACAGTGCCTGCTGCACGCCCTCGCCGGAGACGTCGCGCGTGATCGACGGGTTGTCAGCCTTGCGCGCGATCTTGTCGACCTCGTCGATGTAGATGATCCCGGTTTCGGCCTTCTTGACGTCGTAGTCGGCCGCCTGGATCAGCTTCAGCAGGATGTTCTCCACGTCCTCGCCGACGTACCCAGCCTCCGTCAGCGCAGTGGCATCAGCGATAGCGAACGGCACGTTGAGGATCCGTGCGAGCGTCTGCGCGAGCAGCGTCTTGCCGCAGCCAGTGGGTCCCAGCAGCAGGATGTTGGACTTCTGCAGCTCGATGTCTGAATCGCCAGACATCATCATCTGCACGCGCTTGTAGTGGTTGTAGACGGCAACCGACAGGGTGCGCTTGGAAGGGTCCTGCCCGACAACGTACTCGTCTAGTACGTCGTAGATCTCGCGTGGCTTGGGCAGGTTCTCGATGTCAAACGCCGGCGGCGCCGAGAGCTCCTCGTCGATGATCTCGTTACAGAGGTCGATGCACTCGTCGCAGATGTACACGCCGGGGCCGGCGATCAGCTTCTTCACCTGCCGCTGGGACTTGCCGCAGAAGCTGCAGAGAAGCTGCTCGTTGGAATCTGTTGGTCTCGCCATGTCGCTTGCTCCCTACTCCAACCGGCCTGTGCCCCGAGCTAATGCTCGGAGATCACGCGATCGATAATTCCGTACTCCTTGGCCTCATCAGAGCTCATGAAGTAGTCGCGCTCAGTGTCTTTGCTGACGTCCTCGAGCGACTTGCCGGTGTGCTTGGCGATGATCTCGTCCAGCCGGTGGCGCACATCGATGATCTCCTTGGCGTGGATCTCGATGTCGGTGGCCTGACCCTGGAAGCTCGAGGAAACCTGGTGGATGAGGATCTTTGCGTTGGGCAGCGCCATGCGCTTACCCTCCGCACCTCCGGCTAGCAGGAGCGCACCCATCGACATCGCGATGCCGACGCAGATCGTCTGAACATTGGGCTTGATGAACTGCATCGTGTCGTAGATCGCCAGGCCCGCATACACCGAGCCACCTGGTGAGTTGATGTACAGCGAGACATCCTTTTCGGGATCCTCGGACTCCAGGTGCAGCAGCTGCGCGACAATCAGGTTGGCGATCTGATCATCGACGGGCGTGCCGAGGAAGATGATCCGCTCATTGAGCAGCCGGCTGTATATGTCGAACGCCCGCTCTCCGCGCGAGGTCTGCTCGACAACCATCGGGACAAGTGGGCTCATATTCCTCGTCTTTGGCTCATGGTCCTCGCCTTTGTTTCGCCTCGCCGACCGGATTCCTCTAGAAGGCTAGCGACCCGGTGTCCACAATCGTGCAGGTGCGTCGCTGGAACCGCCCGCTGGCGCCGCGGCCGCAGGTGCCTGTTGGGCCTTCTCGGGCGTCCACAATTGCTCGCGTGCCTGCGCCTGCGCTAGCGGGATTGGCTTCGCGGCGCCAGCAACCAGGTCGATCGCCTGGCGGGCTGCGAGGTCCTCGCGCACCTCCTCCAAACGTCCAGCGCTGCGCAGGTCACCAAGCAGCTTCTGTGGCTCGAGCCCCTCACGTTCAGCAGTGGGGGCGAGCGCCTGCAGCAGATCCTCCTCCGAGGGATCGATGTCCTCGGCAGCCACGATCGCGGTGAGGACCGCCTCCCGGCGCAACGCCATCTCGGCTTCCGGCTCCATCTCGCCGAGGATGTCCGCCTCCTCGCGGCTGACGATCTGTAGGTATGCCTCCCGGGATATGCCGCGGTGTGACAGCGAGTGCAACATCCGCTCCCACATCTCACGCGCCCTCGCCTGGATCAGATCTGGCGTCAGTTGCACCTCGGCGCCGGCCACGGCCGCGTCGAGCGCCGCCTGACGGAACTCGGCCTCGATCCGCTCGTTCTCAGCCTCTGTTTGGCGGGCGCGAATGTCATCACGCAGCTCCTGCAAATCGTCGAATCCGGCGTCAGTCGCGAAGTCCTCATCGACCTTCGGGAGTTCCTTGAGCTTGACCTCCTTGACCGTTATCTCAAACGACGCCTTGCGCCCGGCGAGCTCTTTGTTGCCGTAATCGTCAGGGAAGCTCAGTGGCACCGTGCGGGTCTCGCCCGCGGCTGCGCCCAAGAGCCCCTCCTCGAAGCCGGGGATGAGGTTGCCGGAGCCAAGCTCCACCAGCTGATCGCGCCCCTCGCCACCTGCGAACGGCTGCCAGTCCTCGCCTGCGGCCGTATCGGCTGCGCCATCGCTGGAGTCGGGGGCGAGCGAGCCAACGTAGTCGACCACGACGAAGTCACCAGCACCAGCTGGGCGCTCGGCAGTCTGCAGTCGCGCTAGGCGCTCGCGCATCGCCTCGATCTCCTGCTGAATCTGCTCGTCTGCGATCTCTGGCTCGCGACGGCCCACCTCCAGATCCTTGTACTCGCCTAGCGTGGCCGCCGGCAGCACGCCGATCTCGATCGAGAACTC
>DATHLT010000168.1:0-2362 GCA_035487855.1 Solirubrobacteraceae bacterium | reverse complement strand
AAAATGCGCGGCGTCACGTCGTGAGGTGACGAGCCCCACCGCCGCCACCAGCGCCGCGAGGCCGAACAGCGCCACCCACGGCGAGGCCGCGATCCCGATTGCCCCGAGCGCGGCCGCGGCAGCGATCGCAAACGGCAACGCTGCCCGCAGCCCCGCGGCAGCGCGTAGCTCGCGCGCGTAGACAACCAGTGCGCCCATCAGCAGCAACACCGGCATCGCCGTGAGCTCCTTGATCGAGCCCATCAGCGCATACGCGTAGACGAGCGCTGGCACCGCGGCAATCGTCCCCGTTACGGCCGCCGCTAGCCCCCCCAGCCCGACGCGCCGGGCAAGAAACGCGAGCACGAGCGCGGCCAGCGAGAGCTCAAGTGCCTGAAACACGCTGTAGAGCCAGATCAGATCCTGACCGCTCAACCAGCCCACCGACGCGAGCACGCTGTGCCCGCCCGATGGGTATCCGTTGCCGAAGTAGGCCGCCAGGGTAGTCCCGTAGACCGGGATGCCCGTCGAGAAATCGTGTGCGTAGTGCAACAGCCGCTCCGCGCCAGCGATCTGGATGGCACCAGTCGTGTCGAGCAGGTAGCCGGTGAAGGTGGTTCGCAGCGAGACGATCTCGGGCGCCGCGACGATCAGGTATGTGGCCAGCGCCGCGCTGGGGGCCCACCACCAGCCGCGCGGGCGCTCGCGCCAGCGTCCGCGGAGCGCTCCTCGGCTGAGCCCCAGGCCGAGCAGCGCCAACACCAGCAGCACCCAGGGAGTCAGTGGCGCGGTCGGGACCCACCAGGTGGTGAACTGGGAGACGACCACGAGCATCGCGAACCCGAGCGGGAGCAGCAGCAGCGCCGGTATGGACGCACCGGTCAGCCGCTCGACCAACAGACCGCATCCGAGCGACAGCAGCCAGAACAGCAGGGGAAACAGAACTACTACGGAAAGGTAATGCATCGCGTCGAGGCGCCCGCGCTAAGCGGACCGATCTCGCCGCAAGCCGAGGATGCTCAGCAGGAACGCCGAGAAGAAGATCTGTATCCCGACGATCATCAATGTGGCGGCGATCACAGCAAGATGTTCGTCGGCCAACGATCCGAAGCCGTGCGAGATCCAGGTAGCGAGGATCAGAGCGCCGATCACGAGACCAACGAGCATGAAGGCGCCTCCGAGCAGCAGCCCGTGCTCTAGGCGAAAGCGTGTCCGCATGCGGTCAAACCAGGGGTCCTTCTCGCCCATGAAATAGGTACCGTAGGCGTGCGCACATAGCCCCAGCGCCAGCACCTGCGTGCCCACGATCATCAGCAGCGCGCCGCCGATTAGCGCGTGGACCCCCCAAGCACGTCCGAAGAAGTCCAGGCCCGCGCCGACGAAAACCACTATCAGAGTACCCAGACCCGCAAGCGCCGCGCCGGGGACGATGAACAGGTGGTTAGGGCTGTGTACGAGCAGGAAGCGCAGATGCCGCCAACCGTCGCGGAAGCTGGAAAGCTTGCTCTCGCCGCCACGCGGGTGGTATTCGATCGGGAACTCCGTGATCTTGAGGTTCTCCTTGGAGGCACGGATGACCATCTCGGAGGCGAACTCCATGCCCGTCGTGCGCAGATCCAAGCGCGGCAGCACGTCGCGCCGCAGCGCCCGCATGCCGCAGTGGGCGTCGTTGATACCGGTGCGGAAGAACAGATTCAGCAGCCCAGTGAGGATCGGGTTGCCGATGTACTGGTGCAGCCATGGCATCGCACCCGGCTGGATGTTGTCCATACGGTCGCCCATGACCAGCTCGGCGCCCGCCTCCAGCTCTGCGACGAAGCGAGGGATCTCCTTGAAGTCGTACGTGAGGTCGGCGTCAGCCATGACGATGTAGCGGCCCCGTGACGCGGCAAAGCCCGCTAGATAGGCGCTTCCATACCCGCGCCTACGTTCGATGATCACCCGCGCGCCAGCACGCTCGGCCAGCTGTGCGGAATCGTCCTCTGAGTTGTTGTCGGCGACCACTACCTCACCGTGCACCCCCATCCGCACGATCGCCTCGAGCGCAGCGTGCACGCAAGACTCGATGTTCTCAGCCTCGTTCAGGCAGGGAATCACCACCGATACGAGCGGCTGCTCGGCGTCTTGGGCGTGGGACTCCGCGGGGGGAACGCTTGTGGGGACCAGTGTGCTCATCGAAGGGCGCGTGTGCTCGTCGGAGGCTCGTCGCGAGCCCGTGTTCATAGATCCGGACGACCTGCGCTGCGTTTATAACGCCTGGCAGGACGGAAAGTGGCGCACAAACATGGCCGCACCGGTGAGATGAGATGCTAGCGGTATGCGCATATGTCTCGTATACGACTGCCTATATCCCCACACCGTGGGTGGCGCTGAGCGCTGGTAT
>DATHLT010000167.1:0-4409 GCA_035487855.1 Solirubrobacteraceae bacterium | reverse complement strand
GTCAGCTGCTCTACCGCGTCCAGCTGGCCCTCCGCGTGAATCAGCACCTCGCCGTCCTCGCCGTTGCGTACCCAGCCCAGTACTCCCAGCTGGTGCGCGCGGTGGAGCGTCGCGTCGCGAAAGCCCACGCCCTGGACTCGGCCGTGCACAGTTGCGCGGATGGCTGCCGTCGGCATCGATGCGAAGTGTGGCGCATCCACCCGCTTCCTCGCATCGAGTTGGTGCTCAGCGCTTCGTCTTCGCCAGCTTCTGCTGCTCCAGGCGGACCTGCACTTTACCACGCTGCCAGCGGCCTCGATTTCTCCTTGTTTCTCCTTGTTTCTTCTTGGCAGCTTCTTCTTCCAGCCTCTTCTTGGTGGCTTCTTCTTCCTCCTGCCGTGCTTTTGCGGCTGCAAGTTCTGCTTCGGAAGGTACGACGTTAAGTGTGTATACGGGCGTCGTGAACGTCATCGGGCTTTCGCATTTGTGCGGGCTACCCCGTGACGAACTCCCAGCCGTGGCGCATCGCCGTGGCCGCCGTCGCGGCGCGATCGACCGCGCCGCCGGGAGTCGACGCGCCGGCCTCCATGAAGAAGCGCTCCATGCCGGAGGGCGAGAACAACAGGATGCGCTTACCCATCTGCTCGCCGATGTTCGCACCCGAGTGGATCACCCCACGGGGGACGTGGACGGTCTCGCCCGCTGACACAACCATGCGCTCGCGGTCGACTTCCATCTCGAATTCGCCGGCAACGATGTGAATCGTCTCCGACTCGTTTGTGTGCAGGTGCGGTGGCAGCGACCAGCCAGGCCCGGGATGGTCAACCAGCATGCAGAAACGCCCGCCCGTGTCCTCTGTGGTCAGGTGGATCTCCGTGCGGGTGTCGCCTGGCATCCACACCATCTGGGGGTCGATCGGCATGCGCGTACGATAACGCCGCGCTAGTACACCGGGCCGGGCGGTTCCTGTCCGTAGTCGTCGTACATCAGCGCCGTGCTTACAGCTCTCGTGCGGCCGAAGTCGATTTCGCCTTGATCGTCGTAGGTGATGATCAGCACCCAGCCGAACACGTCTTCCGGCCATTCGTGGTTCGCTGGCCACGGGAAGGTAGGTGCTGGATCCTTGGGCATTCCCAGCGCTTCCGCCAGGTCGATCGCGTGCTCGTGGTGCCAGCAGATCAGTAGCGTCGAGTCGCTGTAAGGGTTCCGCGAGGGGCTGTCCTTGGCGAGAATCCAATCGGCGAGTTTCTTGTAGTGGCTGTCCGCGAAGCTGTCGTCGATCACCAATTTAAGTGCGGCTGCCAGCGGCGTTACCGTCAGCACTGGGCGCTTGCTGGCTTCGCTGTTTTCAGCAGCGAAGATGTGCGTGATCTCCAGGTGTGCACCACGCGGCGTGGTGAAGTTCTCGAAGTACGGTACGTATGCTGCCGCCCGCTCTTCGCCGGCTAGCGATAGGCCGGGCCCTTCCGGTGGCTTCTCACCGTGTCTGATGATCAGAATTGTTGCGTTCTTGAGCATGCTGGGAGCGTAACAGTGGAGCTGGCGTTTTCAAGCCACGCGCCGGCTCGACCTAAGTTGGCTCCACGGCCTGCTCACGGCCAGGGGAGGTCGAGTGCACGTGCCGTGCTGCTGAGCTTCATGATCAGCCGGCAAGGGTCCGTCGGTGAGGGCTGGAGGTCGTGGGCGCGGTAGAAGTCTGCTGCGTCGCTGTCCACCGCGTCTACGACGACGAGGCGCCCACCAGCTGAGCGTGCAGCTGTGACGACTGTAGTCAGGGCGTAAACGAGCAACTCGGCGCCAAGCCCTTGGCCGTGCAGATCCCTACGAAGCGCTAGCTTGGCGATGAGGATCGCGGGGATACGCTGTGGTGCCCCGCGGCCGACACCCGGTGGGGCGGTATCCCGTTCGACAAGATGAGGGGCGATGGCAAAGTAGCCGCCGACAGCGCGCCCAGCTTCCTCGATGAGCAGATATGTACGAGTGCCCTTCCCGGTGGCGTTCCGGGCGTGTTGTCGCAGCCATTCGGTGAGAGCGTCGTGCCCACAATCGAAGGCGTTGAGGTCGTGGCCGGCGCCAAGCGGCTCGACCCGATAGCTCACGTTGGCTTGATTTGCCTGCGACGCGCGACGCGAGTAGCCGCCCGTGCAAGTCCGGGGGCGTGCTGTGGCTCATCGAGAGTTGCAACGAGCTGGTCGAAGTAGGCAGCCGGGACTACCGTCGATGCCCGCTCGCGCACGAGAATGTCGGCTCGATCCAGGGCTGCAAGCACAACAAACGAAGACACTGACTCGCCGGCGAGCACCGCTGCTTGCTCGATCTGCTTGCGCTCCGTTGCTGTGAGTCGCGCCTCTAGACGCTCTGCCTTGACAGCCATGCAATCCTCCTTAGCTACGTACAAGTGTACGGCGTCATCGCTTGTACGTCAAGTAGGTGCGCATCCCCCACGCGGTGGACTCCTTAGACCCCCAGCGCGGCAAACCGAGGATCGCGCCGCTCGAGAAAACTCGTCACGCCCTCGCTGAAGTCGGGCGCTGTAAACGATTCGAGCATGAGCTCGTCCGCCAGCGCAAGCGAGCTGGGCAGATCGCGCTGCAGGTCGGCGTAAACCTGGCGCTTCATTGTGGCCATGCTCTTGGGCGAGCAGTTGATCACCATTTCGTGCGCGTACTCGAGCGTTGCCTCGAGCAGCCTGTCGGGCGCAAACACGCGGTTGACGAGCCCTAGCTCGTGTGCCTCCTCGGCGAACACCACCCGCCCGGAGAGCAGGAGGTCGAGCGCGCGGGCTGGTCCCACGAGGCGCGGCAACATCCACGAGATGCCGTGCTCGGCGACGAGGCCGCGGCGGGCAAACGCAGTGGTCAGCTTGGCTCCCTCGGCGGCAAAGCGCAGGTCGCACATCAGCGCCTGCACCAGCCCGATGCCAGCGACAGCGCCGTTGATGGCGGCGATGATTGGCTTGGGGATTGTTAGTGGCAGCGTCTGCGGGCGGCGATCGGCGGCCTCGGCGCCGGCCTGCTCGCTGCCCTCACCGATGGCTTGTAGCGACTGCATGTCCGCGCCGGCGCAGAAGCCCCTGCCTGCGCCGGTGACCACGATGACACGAACGTCAGTGTTCGCCGCGCACTCTTCGAGCATCGTGAAGTAGCTGTTCTCCAGCTCCGCCGTCCAGGCGTTTAGCCGCTCCGGCCGGTTGAGCGTGAGTAGCGCCACGCTGTCCTGTACCTGCATCTGCACAACATCACTCTGCGTCTGCACATCGCTCATTGCCCCAATCCCTCCGGTCACCCTTCGCGTGCTTCGAGCGTACCGGTAAAGGCTGCTCGCCCCTGACGGGAGTTCTAAGAACGGGTTCTAGAGGGGAACGGCCGCGGCGCCGAGAACGGCATCCAGCAGCCCGGGGAAGCGCTCATCGAGGTCCTCCCGGCGCAGGGTTGTGAGCTTGGAAGTGCCCAGTAGCTGTTGGCGAATGACGCCGGCCTCGCGCAGCACGCGGAAGTGGTGGGTGGAGGTCGACTTGGTGACCTCCAGCTGGAAGCTCCCGCAGGCACGCGGGGTGGGGTCGCGGTCGAGCGTACGCACGATCTGCATCCGCACTGGATCGCTCAGCGCGTGCAGCACGGCGGTCAGCTGTAGCTCATCGGTTGCTGGGTGGTGCAGGCTCATGGTCCCCATTATACGACGATCATCGAACCTTTGCTACGATGGTCGTCGTACTTACGAACGAGAAGGATAGCGCTGATGACGACGACTGCGATTGAAATACCGGCAAGCCAGCGGCAGCCCCCGGCACATGTGCAGCAAGTGCCGGCGTTCGAGCAGCACGTGGCGCCATCCAAGCGGCGCTCGGCGGCGCTGCTGGTACTGGTGTGCGCGGCGCAGCTGATGGTGATCTTGGATGTGTCGATCGTGAACGTGGCACTGCCGTCGATTCACGACGGCCTGCAATTCTCGACGACGGGACTGCAGTGGGTGGTGAACGCGTACACGCTCACGTTTGCGGGCTTTCTGATGCTGGGCGGGCGCGCGTCGGACCTGCTGGGACGCCGGCGGGTGTTCCTCGCGGGGACGGCGCTGTTTGTGCTGTCGTCGCTGGCGTGCGCGCTGGCTGACTCGCGCTCGCTGTTGATCGGCGCGCGTGCTTTGCAGGGCATTGGCGGCGCTGTGATCTCGCCGGCGAGCTTGGCGATCATCGCGACGTCGTTCAAGGAGGGACGCGAGCGCAGCCGCGCGCTGGGCGTGTGGGCGGCGATGGGTGGCGTTGGCGGCTCGCTGGGGGTGCTGCTGGGCGGGATTCTCACGCAGGCGTTCAGCTGGCCGGCGATCTTCCTGGTGAACGTACCGATAGGCGCGGCGGTGATCGCGCTGACTCCTCGGCTCGTGCCCGAAGGGCGCACGCTTGTGGCCGAGCGCCACTTCGATGTGGCGGGTGC
>DATHLT010000166.1:0-4722 GCA_035487855.1 Solirubrobacteraceae bacterium | reverse complement strand
GTGGGGAGATGATCTCTACGCGCCCTGACGCAATGTGGCCGGCATGTGCTCTGGTAGCCGTGCGGCTGTTGCGTTCACGTTGCTGATCGCAGTACGTATTCTGACCCACTGAGCGCAGGCCGTATATCAGGCAGCGGCCTGCGAGGTCCAGTCCTGATACAGCTCGAAGTAGCGTCCTTCCGCGGCGATCAGCTCGTCGTGAGTCCCCTGCTCGGCGATCTGGCCGTGCTCGAGAACGACGATCCGTCCGGCCTGGCGGATCGTGGACAGGCGGTGGGCGATCACGATCGACGTGCGCCCGGCGAGCAGCCGGCGCAGCGCGGCTTCGATGCGGCCCTCGGTGTGCAGATCGACGTTGGAGGTCGCCTCGTCGAGGATCAGGATGCGGGGGTCAGCGATCAGCGCACGCGCAAAAGCGATCAACTGGCGCTGTCCGGCTGAAAGCTGCGCGCCGCGCTCGCCTACCTCGGTGTCGTATCCGTTGGGTAGCTCGGAGATGAACTGATCCGCGCCCACCGCGGTGGCGGCGGCTTGGACCTGATCGTCGTGCGCGTCGGGGCGCCCGAAGGCGATGTTCTCGTGCACGGTTCCCGAGAACAGGAATGCCTCCTGCGGCACGATTCCCATCTGCGAGCGCAGCGAGTGGCTCGAGATCGCGCGCAGGTCCTGTTCATCGACGAGCACGCGTCCGCTGGTGGGATCGTAGAAGCGCGCGGCGAGCTTTGCCATCGTTGACTTGCCCGCGCCGGTAGCTCCCACGAGCGCGACCGTCTGGCCCGCGGGGACCAGCAGGTCGACGTCTTCGAGCGCCAGCACTCCCTGTGGGTTGTATGCAAACGACACGTCCTCGAAGTGGATCTCGCCACGGATTGGGCCAATCGCCGGCGCATTGGGCACGTCTTGGAGCGTCGGTTGGACATCGAGCAGCTGGAAGATCTTCTCCAGAGCAGCCATTCCCGACTGGTAGGTGGTGTAGAGCTGGGAGAGCTGCTGGATCGGTTCGAACAGGAACGACAGCGTTGCCACGAACGCGACCACCGTACCGACGGTGATGTGCCCGTCGATCGCCTGGTAACCGCCGTAGAGCACGATCAGCGCGAGCGCTATCCCGGAGAGCATTTCTACGGCGGGGAAGTAGGCAGCGTTGAGGTGCACGGTTGTCATGTTGGCCGCGCGGTTGTCCTCGTTGAGCTCCGCGAAGCGGGCCACGTGGGCGGGCTCCTGGCCGAAGCTGCGGACGACGCGAATGCCGGACAGCGTCTCCTGCAGATAGCCGGTGATCGTGCCGATCGTCTCACGTGTACGCCGGAAGGCGCCGGCGGAGACGAGCCGAAACCAGATGCTCGCGCCGGCGACGAACGGCACGACGCAGAACGTCAACAGGGCGAGCTTGACGTCGAGGAAAAGAAGCACGCCAATCGCGCCGATCAGCGTCAGGCCGGCTTGGAACAGCGTCACCACCGAGTCGGTCACGAGGCTTTCCAGGGCCTCCACGTCGTTGGTCATGCGCGAGATCAGCACACCCGCCGGCCGGCTCTCATAGAAGCCGATCGGCTGACTCTGCAAATGCTCGAAGATACGGATGCGCAGGTCGGAGAGCGCCCGCTGGCCGACCCAGCCGACGAGGTAGGTCTGTGCGTAGGTGGCCACCCACACGAGCATCGCCGAGAGCAGGAAGGCACCGACGACCAGCGCCAGGGTGTGGACGTCGTGCTTCTTGATCCCCGAGTCGATCGCGAGCTTGGCCAGCAGCGGTGGTGCCAGCGACGCGGCCGTGCCGAGGATCAGCGCGACCAGCATTGCGCTCGTGCGCAGGCGGTAGGGGCGCAGCAGCTCGAGCAGCCCGCGCAGATTGCGACCGCGGCTGCCGCGGCTGGGACGCTCGCCCGCCCAGCCTTGCCCGACACGCCGACCGCCTGGGCCGATCATGGGGCCGAATCCTCCACGTGCGCCGCCGCCACCGATGCCGCGCCCTCCGGCTGGAGTGCTCACAGCAGCCCGCCGGCGTTCGGCACGACACCTGCGTTGGCGGCAAGCAGCGCCTCGTCTGCGAGGGCGTTGGCATCCGACGAGCTGCCGGCGACGATCTCGCGGTAGAGCTCGGACTTGCCCAGCAGCTCATCGTGGCTGCCCTGGGCCAGGATCCGTCCGTGCTCGAGCACGACGATCAGGTCGGCCAGTTCGATCGTCGAGAGGCGATGGGCGATGACGAACGTGGTGCGTCCAGCCATCGCCTGCGCCAGCGCGAGCTTGATGCTCTGCTCGGTAGAGGCGTCCACCGAGGAGGTGGCGTCGTCCAGGACCAGCACGCGCGGGTCGGCGACCAGCGCACGCGCGATCGCCAGCCGCTGGCGCTGTCCTCCGGACAGGGTCACGCCACGCTCGCCGATTTGGGTGTCATAGCCTTGGGGCAGACGCATGATGAACTCGTGCGCCTGCGCGTGGCGTGCCGCGTCTTCGACCTGCTCGCGCGGGACTGGAGGCCCACCCGCCCGTGCGTAGGCGATGTTCTCGGCAACGCTCGCCGAGAACAGGAAGGGGTCGTCGCTGACCACTGAAACGGCGCTGCGCACCGAACGCACGGTCACCTCACGAACATTCGCGCCGTCGAGCAGCACCTCGCCGGCCACCGGGTCATACAGCCTTGAGATCAAGGCCACAAGGCTCGTCTTGCCCGAGCCCGTTGGTCCCACCAGCGCGACCGTGCATCCGGCGGGGATGTCCAGATCGATGTCGCTGAGCACGGCCCGCCCGCTCTGCGGCGATGCGTGCACCGCGTCCTCCAGTGCGCTCGCCCCGAGCTCGTCGTGTGGGTCCTCGTAGCGCAGTGTCACATCGCGCAACTGCACATGCCCATTGCCTGCCGGCAGCGCGGGTGCGTTGGGCGCATCGGCTAGATGCGGCTCGCGGTCGAGCAGCTGGAAGATGCGCGCGCCGGAGGCGGTGGCGCGCTGAGCGAGATTGAGCGTCACTCCGAGCGAGCGCATCGGCGTGATCAGCATGTTCACGTACAGGTAGAAGGCGGTGAACTGGCCAATGGTGAGATGTGCATGGATCACCGACTCGCCCCCGAGCAGCAGCACTGCGGCCAGCCCCAGCTGGGGCAGGAAGCCGATCACGGGGTTATATGTGGCTTCCAGGCGGGTGGCGACCATGGCTTGGCTGAACACGCGCCCGACGGTGTTGCGAAAGCGCTGGAGCTGACGTTCCTCGCGGGCGAACGCCTTGACGACGCGCACGCCGGAGATGTTCTCCTCAGCGTCAGCGGTTAGCTCGGCGATGCGCTGCTGGGTCTCCTGGATGGCCGGGCGCGCACGGCGACCGTAGCGGTAGGAGATGACCACGACGAACGGCACAGGCGCGAGGGCGAGGAGCCCAAGCCCGGGGTTGATCGCGAGCATCACGATGCCGGCGAGTACGATCGTGAGCACCGACTGCAGAATGAACACCAGCCCGTAGCCGAGAAAGAAGCGCACGGCCGCAAGGTCGACGGTCGCACGGGACATCAGCTGTCCGGTCTGCTGATGGTCGAAGAAGCCCAGCTCCAGTCGCTGCAGCTGGCCATACATCCGCTCGCGCAGGTCGTATTCGACGGCCAGCGACATGCGCCCGGCGACGATTCGCCGCCAGTACATGAAGCCCCAGCGGGCGAGCGTCACGCCGATAATCACGAGCGCGAGGACGAGCACTGTGTGGCGATCGTGTGCCCGGACGCCACCAGTGTGAGTGTGCGCGGCCCCCTTGGTGATCGTCTGCACGGCCTGCCCGGTCAGGTCCGGCAGTGCCACGGTCATCACCATCGCGAGACTCGCCAACGTCCAGGAGATAGCCAGACCGCGCTTGTATGGGGTGAGAAACCCGAGTAGTCGGTAGAAAGTACTCATAGTTGTATGGGCAACGATTATCGCAGGCGCCGTGCGAAACATCGCGCGACGCCGTTGTAAGGCGTGCTCCTAAGCTCCTTTCATGTCCACGCCGGATGCCACTGGGGGAGAAGTGCGAGCGTCGCGTGCCGGGTTGTGCGACACGTGCGAGCACCAGCAGCTCGTGCGCAACACCCGTGGCTCGACCTTCTCGCTGTGCCGGCGCTCACGCGAGGACCCCGACTACCCACGCTACCCCCGTATCCCGGTGCTCGAGTGCCCCGGCTATGGCAAGCGTGAGCAGCCGCCTGACGGAGGGTGAGCGAGCACATGCCGCTCAACCGACAAGCGCGCCCGCAGGCTGAGGCTCGTGTGCGTCGGGCGCGGTGGGCGCGTGTCCTGATGCCACGAAGTCGCGGCTACGCACCAGCACGAACGCCAGCAAGCCGCCGATGACGGCGACGAGCCCAGCAATAGTTGCGATCGTAGTGAAGGCCCCGGTGAAGCCGACCTTGTAGGAGTGGACGAGTGCGGTATGGGCCGCGGGGGAGAGGCTGCGGGCGAAGTGGTTCACTTCGCCGGACTCGAGGATGGTGGCGAGCTGCCCGTGAGCGGCGCTCACGATTTCGCGGGCGTGGCCGCTGGCCGCCAGTGTGGTGTGGGTGCCCTTGGTGACGCTGTGCTGGAAGATCGCGCCCAGCCCTGCGATCCCTGTGGCGATGCCCACCTGGCGGAAGGTGGAGTTAATGCCGGAGGCCATGCCGCTGCGCTCGGGTGGAACCACGCCAATCGCGGTCGAGGCCAGCGGCGGGTTGATCATGCCGATGCCCGCCCCGCCGAGCACGAAGCCCGGTATCAG
>DATHLT010000165.1:0-6327 GCA_035487855.1 Solirubrobacteraceae bacterium | reverse complement strand
ACGTCGTCGCTGACGCCGCAGATCGCGGGCCGGGCTGGCGAGGATGACGCCCTGTTCAAGCAGGTGTTCCCGATGGACGTGCGCCCGCAGGCACACGACATCATCAGGACGTGGCTGTTCTCGACGGTGCTGCGCTCACACCTGGACTACGACGAGTTGCCGTGGGCGAACGCGGCGATCTCGGGCTGGGTGCTGGACCCGGACCGCAAGAAGATGTCGAAGTCGAAGGGCAATGTAGTGACGCCGATGCACCTGCTGGAGGAGTACGGGGCGGATGCGGCGAGGTATTGGGCGGCTAGTGGCCGTCCGGGTACGGATACGGCCTTCGATCCCAAGCAGATGAAAGTGGGTAGGCGCTTGGCGGTAAAGCTGCTCAATGCGTCGAAGTTCGCGCTGACAGATCTGCCGGCGGCGGGCGGCCGATCGGAGATCGGCCAGCTGACGCACCCACTCGACAGGGCCTTGATCGCTCGACTGGCGGCGGTGGTGGTTGAGGCGACGGACAATTTCGAGGCGTACGACTATGCGCGGGCGCTGGAGCGCTCGGAGAGCTTTTTCTGGTGGTACTGCGACTACTACCTGGAGCTGGTGAAGGGCCGGCGCTATGACTCAGATCCGCAGGTGAGCGCATCGGTGAGCCTGGCGCTGCGTGCGTCGCTGTCGGTGTTTCAGCGTCTGTTCGCGCCGTTCTTGCCGTTCGTGTGCGAGGAGGTGTGGTCGTGGTGGCAAGCGGGTTCGGTGCACCGGGCGGCGTGGCCGGAGGCAGCCGAGCTCGCGGCGGCGGCTGGCACCGGGGCAACCGAGCCCGAGCGCGAAGCGATGGCGCTGGAGGTAGCGGCTGAGGCGCTGAGCGAGGTGCGCAAGGCCAAGTCCCAGGCGCGCAGGCCGATGCGCGCGCCGGTGCGGCGGGTGGTGGTGCGCGACACGGCCGAGCGCCTGCAGGCGCTCGAGCTCGGCAAGGGGGACCTGCTCGAGGCGGGCACGATCGAGTTGCTGGAGCTGGTTGAGGGCGACGAGCTGGCGGTTGAGGTGGAGTTGGCTGACGTGGAGGAGTAGGTAGTGCGAGCCGCTGACTGATCGAACCGTCAGGCGACGAACCCCGCCCTGCCTAAAGTAGGGTCCAGCGCGTGACGAGGACCCTGATAGCCGACCTGCCGAGCAAGATCGATGGACAGGCGACGATCCGCGGTTGGGTCCAGGCGATCCGCGACCAGAAGAGCGTGCAGTTTGTGATCGTGCGCGACGAGTCGGGCATGGCGCAGGTGGTGCTGCCAAAGGGGGACCCGCCGAGCGAGCTCAACGAGCAGGTCTCAGCACTGACGGCAGAGTCGGCGGTGACGTTGACGGGCGCGGTGGTGGCGGACGAGCGTGTGAAGCTGGGCGGCCTGGAGCTGAAGCTGGAAGCGCTCGTAGTTGACTCGCTGGCTGAGCCGGAGCTGCCGATCGCGCCTGACTCGGCGCTGGACAAGCGCATCGACTGGCGCTACCTGGATTTGCGTCGTCCGGATAGGCGGCTGATCTTCGAGGTGCAGACGGCGGTCGAGCAGGCGATGCGCGACTTCTGGCGCAAAGAGGGCTTCATCGAGCTGCACTCGCCGAAGCTGATGGGCTCGGCGAGTGAGTCGGGGGCGGAGCTGTTCCACGTGGATTACTTCGAGGGCGACGCGTACCTGGCGCAGTCGCCGCAGTTCTACAAGCAGATGGCGATGGCGGCGGGCTTTGGCAAGGTGTTCGAGGTCGGCCCGGTGTTCCGCGCGAACCCGTCGTTTACCTCACGCCACGACACGGAGTTCACGAGCGTGGACATGGAGCTCTCGTGGATTGACTCGCACGAGGACGTGATGGCGGTGGAGGAGCGCTGGCTGGCGCACGTGCTGGCGGCGGTGGCAGAGAGCCACGGCGAGCGGATTCGCGAGGCGTTTGGTACGGGGATGGTGGTACCGTCGCTGCCGTTTCCGCGGGTGACGCTGGCTGACGCGAAGGAGATGCTCACCGAGCAGGGTCACAACGTGCCGGGGGTCGGTCACGACCTTGACCCGCCCAGCGAGCGCGCGTTGTCGAGCCTGATCGAAGCGCGCCACGGCCATGAGTTCTGCTTTGTGACGGACTACCCGGCGTCGGTGCGCGCCTTCTACCACATGCGCCATGAGGACGACCCGACTTTGACTAAGAGCTTCGACCTGCTGTGGCGGGGCATCGAGCTGACGACTGGCGCCCAACGCGAGCATCGCCATGAGCGCCTGATCCGTCAGGCAGAGGAGCGCGGCGTGGAGGTCGACTCGATCGGCTACTACCTCGACTTCTTCCGCTACGGCGCCCCCCCGCATGGGGGCTTTGGCTTCGGGCTGACGCGCCTGCTGATGCAGATGCTGGGACAGGAGAACGTGCGCGAGGTGACGTTCCTGTACCGCGGGCCGCACCGGCTCACGCCTTAACCGATACTGCCGCGCGGCGCCGCCCATACGCTGCTGAACGACAACGAGGTGTGCTGCTCGATGGTGTCGTAGTCGTGGTCGTAGTGGAGAACACCGAGCTCGTGTGTGGCAGCGACCGCGGCGATCAGCAGATCGACGGGCTTGACGCGGTGTGAGATCCCGGCGACAGCGGCGAGTTCAGCCTGGGCTGTGACCGCGGCGGCGGCTGCCTCGGCATTCAATGGGGCGTGGGGGAGGGCGTTGAGTTCCTCGGTGAGAAGCGCAAAGTCCTGACTGTCACGCGCGCTGTAGCGCATCTCCAAGAGCGTTGGCGGACAAGTCCACAGCTCACCGGCAAACAACGCGCTCTCGAATGTCTTGCGGGACGCTCCTTTGAGACGTCCATCGAGCAGTCGCGCCCACGCGGAGTGATCAAATAGCAGCGCCTTGCTGTAGCCGCTCAATGCGTCCAGCCGTGCTCGCGTACCTCGTACGCGGCATCGACGTCGAGTCCCTCACCGGTACGCAACCGTTCTATCAGTTGGCGTCGAAGCTCGATATTACGGCTCTCTGTGTTGCGGGCGGCCTCCATCTCGCGCAGTCGCTCGTGGGCTCCGCGAATGACGAGCTCGTCAAGGCGTACGCGCTCGCCACGGCAACGAAGTGCGTCTAGCGCCTCACGAACCGGGGGCGTTTCGGTGATCGAATGGCGGGGGTGACGGGTGGGCACCGTGTGAGTGTAGCACCTAGGTACAGCACCGACAGGAGGCTCTGGCGAGAGGTGCTATTTCGTTCCGGTGTGCTCGAGGAAGTGCTTGCTAAGCATCGTCAGCTGCCCCTGGTAATTGGACCCGATATCGGTGCCATACAGCACGTCGGGCTCTTCAACCATACGCTCGAACGCGAGCTTGCACACGGGCTGGCGGTGCTCGACCATGAACGACACGTCGCGGGCGCGGACCTCCAGCGCGGCACGGCTCCCGCGGGTGCCATCACCGTCCTTGCGCGAGTACCCGAAGCCGGGGTCGAAGAACCCCGCGTAGTGCGTGCGCAGCTCGCCGGCGGTGGGGTCGTAGGCGAGCATCTCGGCGGCGTAGGAGGGTGGGATGCTGACGCCCTCGGCTGATAGCAGCAGATAGAAGACCTCGGGCTCGAGCACGATCCGCCCGCCCTTCTCGGGATGCACGGGCTCCCAGTACTCGCGCCAGCGTAGCTCGCCGACTTTGGTCAGATCGATCGGCAGGCTGTTCTTCTTGGCGCGATAGCCGACGATCGCGTCGGCAGGGCCTGACACGTCGAGGCTGACGAACAGCCCGTCGGCAAACGAAAGCTCGGACGGGTCGACGGGCTGGGAGTCCATGTACAGCAGTGGCGAGTTGCGGTGCAGCTCGAGCAGCTCCCGATCAGATAGGCGCGCATCGGCGGACATCAGCCGCACCTGGTTGAGCGCGAGGCCAGTCTTGACGCGGATGGCGAACGTGCGCGGGACGACCTCCAAGTAGAGCTTGCCGTGATAGCCGGGCGCGATCTCGTCGAAGCGGTGGCTGCGGTCGGTGAGCACACGGGTGAACACGTCCAGACGCCCTGTGGAGCTCTTGGGGTTTGCCTTGGCGCGGATGCCGTCGGGCAGTCGCAGCTCCTCAATCAGCGGGATCAGATAGGGGCGGTCGCGCTCGAGCGTGGCACCGTCGCGCAGGTCGATCCGTTCGAACGCGAGGTCCTGGCTCTTCTCATCCACGGTGGAGGCGTTGTCAGGCAGGAAGCTGCAGCGCAGCGCCCACGCCTCATCGCCGAGGCGTAGGTCGACGCTGGCAGGCTGGACTGACTCGCCGGGTATTCGCCAGGGCCCGGCGAGCATCCACCCGCGCTCGATCGCCTCACGCAGGCGCTGCGCGGGTAGTACACCGGCCGCGTTGGTAAGGCTGGCGGCGGCTGCGCCGAGATCTGCGCTCGGGGCGGGTGTCGCGGTCAAGCTCGTGCTCGCAGGCTCATGCAGCGCAAGTCTATGTACCGGCCGCGGCGGCGTATCTGAGCTGGCATGCGCGGGTAGCTGAAGCATCCCGCTTGGCGTAGTCGTGGTGCGGCTTTGAGTAGGAAACAGGGCTGGCACGGCGCGCGTATATGGAACTACAGTGACGCTGGGGAAAGTGGCGTGAGAGCTTGAGCATCGTCCCACCTCTCCGGCGGTGCTCGGGAGGGGCCGAGGCGTCCCCCGGCGTCAGGTCTCCGCGGGCGCCGTAGCCCTTACCGGCGGCGGCGTCCGTGAAGGTCTGGATTAGATAGAGACAAACCCTTCGTTTCATTGACATCGGGTCGGTGTGGCTACTAGCGTCCGCCGCAGTCGATGTCTCCCTCTCGCTCACGCCAAGCACGCCGCGCCGAGGCTCGCCGCGCCCAGGCTCGCGGAGCGAAGCAGAGCAGGGTTGCTCGTGCGCCGCGGGGCCCCGACGGTCCGAGCGTGTTTGCCAGGATTCCCAAGGCTGCATGGATCACCGCGGTGGTGCTCGTTGTGCTGGCGGCCGTGGCGATCGTTGTCAGCTCGCTCGGCTCGTCCTCGTCCTCCACAGAAGGACTTGCGCTGACCGGGTCGGGCTACCCGAACACCGACACGGCCAACACTCGCTACGTGGGTGGCCCGATTGACGCCACGAGCGTCTCACAACTGGGCGTGGCATGGACGCTGCCGCTGAGCGCCAAGAGCGAGTACGGCAGCTACTCATCGGCGCCGATCGTGGCGAACGGGGTGGTCTACTCGCAGGACCTCGACTCCAACGTCCAGGCGATCAGCTTGAAGACGGGGAAAGTCATTTGGACGAAGAACTTCGACTCGCCCGACCAGGGCCCCAACGGTCTCGTGGTTCAGGGAGGGCGGGTGTTCGGTGCCACCACCAACGTGGCGTTTGCGCTGAATCAGAAGACGGGCGAACAGCTCTGGTCGGTGGCGCTGGTGCGCAACGTTCATGAAGGTATCGATATGGCCCCGGGCTATCACGACGGCATCGTGTACGTCTCCACGGTGCCCGGCGGCGCCACCCAGTTCTACGAGGGTGAAGGGGTGGGCGTGCTGTGGGCGCTGCAAGCCGGCACGGGCAGGAAGCTGTGGCACTTCGACACGGTGCCGGAAGACCTGTGGTCGGCTGCGAACGTCAACATCAACTCTGGCGGCGGCCTGTGGTACGCGCCGGCGTTCGACGAACAGGGCAGCATGTACATAGGGACCGGGAATCCCGCCCCGTTCCCGGGCACGAGCCAGTTCCCGTGGGGGTCGAGCAGGCCGGGTCCGGATCTGTACACCGACTCGATCGTCAAGCTCAACGCGGCTACGGGCAAGCTCGAGTGGTACTACCAACTGACGCCTCACGACCTGTACGACCACGATCTGCAGGACCCGCCGATCCTCGCGAGCATGGGCGCGAAGAACGTGGTGATTGCGGCGGGCAAGTCGGGCATTGTGATCGCCCTCGACGCTGACACCGGGAAGCTCCTGTGGAAACGCCCGGTGGGCACACATAATGGCCACGACAACGACGGGCTGTACGCGATGCGCCACGAATATTCCAGGCTGAGCCTGGGTGAGACCGTGTACCCAGGCCTGTTGGGCGGCGTGATTGCGCCGATGGCGACGAACGGCGCGACCGTGTTCGTGCCGGTGGTGAACCATTCGGTGAGCTTCACCAGCCAAACCGAACCTCAGGAAGTAGGGCCGGCGACGGGCGAACTGGTCGCGTTGGACTTGGCCACGGGCGCCGTCAAGTGGGACCGCAGGCTGCCCTCTGCGGCATATGGCGCGGCGACGGCCGTCAACGACTTGGTGTTCACCACGGATTTCGAAGGGAACCTGTTCGCGTTTGATGCGAATAGCGGACACACGGTGTGGGAAAGCAAGCTGCCAGCGGGTACCAACACTGGTGTG
>DATHLT010000164.1:0-2925 GCA_035487855.1 Solirubrobacteraceae bacterium | reverse complement strand
CTGGGTTCCGACGGTGCGGGCTCGATCCGCATCCCCGCCGCGTGGTGCGGTCTGTTCGGCTTGAAGCCTCAGCGGGGGCGCGTGTCGATGGCGCCCCGCGCCCGTGGCTGGCATGGCTTGTCGGTGAAGGGGCTGTTGGCGCGCACGGTTGCTGACACGGCGCTGTTCCACGACGTCGCCTCGGGGGCGATCGACGTCGACGCTGACCGTGTGCCCGCTCCGGAGGTGCCGTTTGCGATGTCCGCGGCCACACCGCCGGGAGCCTTGCGCATCGCTTACTCGACGAGCTTCCCGGTGGGCGTTATGGCAAAGCTCGATTCCGACCAGCGAAAGGCATTCGAGGAGACGGTCGAGCTGCTGCGCTCGCTGGGCCACCAGCTGAGCGAGCAGGCCCCCGACTATGGTCCGAGCGCAATTCCGGCGGTGCTCGTGCGCTACATGCGCGGCATCCACGACAACGCCGTGGCGATGCCACACCCGGAGCGCCTGGAACGGCGCACGCAGGCGATGTCGCGCCTTGGGGGCCTGATCCCGCAGTCATTGCTGGAGCGGGCACTCGCGAGCGAGCCCGAGTTCACGCGCAGGCTGAACCGCGTGTTCGAGAGCCACGATGTGCTTTTGACTCCCGCGACGGCAGCGCCGCCCCCGCGTATCGGTCAGCTTCAGGGCCGCGGGGCCCTGTGGACCCTGAACACGGTGGGCGGCTGGGTTCCATACAACGGCGTGTGGAACGTGACGGGCCAGCCGGCTGCTGCAGTGCCCGCGGGCTTCGGCGCGGACGGCCTGCCGCGTTCTGTGCAGCTGGTGGGGCGGCCGGGCGATGAGGCGACGCTGCTATCGCTTGCCGGCCAGCTCGAGTCGGAGCGCCCTTGGGCTGCGCGGCGCCCGCCTGAGTTCTCGTGAGTGAGGCGCAAGCGAGCGATGACCGAGTGAGCGATGCGGATGTGTCGGCGGGGGGGCAGCGCCAGGCGGACGAGCTGCTGGAGCTGGCGGTGCAGGCGACGAGAATGGCGGGGGCGCTCCTGCTCGAGCGGATGCGCCAAGGTGTAGAGCAGCAGGTGAGCGCCAAGAGCACGCCCACGGATCTGGTCAGCGAGGCCGATCTGGCTTCCGAGCGGGCGATCCGCGAGCTGCTCTCCAGCGGCCGGCCCGACGACGGTTTCATCGGGGAGGAGGGCGATCACGCCGAGGGCACGAGCGGCTTGCAGTGGGTGGTGGATCCGCTCGACGGTACGGTCAACTTCCTGTTTGGAATCCCCCAGTGGTGTGTGAGCGTGGCGGTGAAGGACAGCGCTGGCACGATCGCGGGCGCGGTGTATGACCCGAACCGCGACGAGCTGTTCACCGCCACCAGGCATGCGCCTGCGCGGCTGGTGAGCGCGCAGGGGATGAGCGAGCTGGACGCTGGAGCGATTGCTCGCTCACGCGGCGGCGATCTGGCCACGTCGCTGATTGCCACCGGGCTGGCGTATGACGCGGACGTGCGCGGCGCGCAAGCGCGTGTGCTTGCCCGGCTGGCGCCGTGGGTGCGAGACATCCGCCGCTTTGGCAGCGCCGCACTGGATCTCAGTTGGACCGCCGCTGGGCGTTACGACGGGTATTTCGAGCGGACGGTCAAGGAGTGGGACATAGCCGCAGGTGCGCTTATCTGTGAACGAGCTGGTTTGCGGGTGCTGGAGCTGCCGGTCCGCGAGCAGTTGCCATGGGGAATCCTTGTGGCGCCCACCCAGCTGGCGGAGCCTCTGATGGAGCTGGTGTCAGGACGTGGTTTGGGTTGGTAGTCCGGCTTGCACTCTGCGGGCGATGAAGGGCCCCTGGCCGTCCAGCACGCGCTCGGCGGCGACCTCGAAGCCATCGAGTAGCGCAAACAGCCGCTCTGCGCTCGCGTCGGGGATCGCATGAACCTCGCCGATGATGCAGCGCACGCGCTGGAGTTGCTGGCAGGCTTCGAGCACTTCGTACTCGGCGCCCTCGATGTCGATCTTCAGCAGATCGATGTCGCCGATCTCGTCGATGATTGAGTCGAGCGTCACGGCATCCGCGGTGAACGTCTCGGCTATCTCCTGAATGGTCACGAACGAGGACGTTCCCCAGCTTCCCCCCGGAAAGCGGTGCAGCGCGAGTTGCCCCTTTTTGCCTGCGACGCCGAGGTTGCGCAGGGAAACCTGTGGATGGGCGCGCATGTTGCGCTGGGCGAGGGCGAAGATCTCCGGGTCGGGCTCGAATCCGAGTAGCTTCGCGTCGGGATAGCGTTCGCTGAGGAACCGCGCCGAGAGGCCAATGTTGGCGCCGAGGTCGACGATCGTGCGGGCCGTGTCGGGCAGGTCGGGAAAGTCGTACTCGCGCGGGGGGCTGTAGATCTCGCCGAGGACGAGCAGATCGCACCAGTGGCTCACGAACACACGCCCGGTGTCGCGTATCCACACGGGCAGCGGCGCCTGTCGCAGCGAGCGCGACGGCAGCGCGACCTTGAAGCACACAGCCACTCTGACCAGCGACAGCCACAGTCGTTGGGGTCCGGGGCTTGCGAGCCCGCTCAGGCCAGAGCTTTCACGCCAGAAGAAGCGCACCAGGTACAGCCAGTGGCGTGCACGAGCGGGGATCATCCGGCGGTAGAGAACCTGGCCGGGGCCACCCATCGGCGCAGCCTAACAGCGCGTACGGCTGCTCGAGTGCTGACGGCTGTCGCAGCAGCGACGGCTGTCAAGCGGTCGCTGTGGTCCGTCTCGTCACCCGATCGATGCGGCGGGTGGGAGTCGAACCCACACGCCCTTGCGGACAGAGGCTTTTGAGGCCTCCGCGTCTACCGTTCCGCCACCGCCGCAACGCCCCGAGGCCTCGAGGATACCCGGCGGATCAGGCGGGGTGTGGTGGCGCGTCGGGATAGCCGCCGCCCGCGGCGCCCGTCCCTTGTGAGGCGTCGGG
>DATHLT010000163.1:0-52988 GCA_035487855.1 Solirubrobacteraceae bacterium | reverse complement strand
CTTGAAGCCCGAGGGCGTGCCCGTCAGCGACGTGCCCTCGAGCGACAGCCGGTGCAGCTTGTCGAGCTCCTCGTGCAACACCTCCTCGATCGCACGGAAATCCTGCTGGCGGTCGTCACGCGCGACCTCCAGCATCGCCTTCTCCGCCTGCTCCACAAGCTCGCGCGGTGGCGCGTCGTGGCCGAGCACGCTCTCCTGGATCTCGTATGTGCTCTTCAGCAGCCGCCGAAGCAGCGCGTTCTCACGCACGATCTGCGCGTAGCGCCGCGCGTGGCCGGCAGCCGGCACGACTCCTGTCAGCTCGTCCACGCTGGCCGCTCCACCGACGTTCTCGAGCTTGCCCAGCTGGCGCAAGCGGTCCGTGACGGTGAGTACGTCCACCGGCTCGCTTTCGTTGTACAGCGCGAGCATCGCCTCGTAGATCGTGCCGTGTCGCTCGCGGTAGAAGTCCTCCGCCCGCAGCCCCTCTTCGATTACCAGCGCATACAGAGAGCGGTCCGAAAGCAGGATCGCGCCGAGAACCGATTGCTCAGCGTCAAGGTTGTGCGGCGGCGCGATCATGCCGGGGGAGGCGCCGCCAGTGCCGTTGTCTCGAGGGGCGGTGATTATTGCCATGGCTGCGCCGAGTCTAGGTTCCGAACAGCCCGTGCCAGAACATGATCCCCGCTATCACGGAAGAATTCGCGTGTCACGAACACATGTTCGCACAACCATAGGACAGCAACCCAGTGCGAAGCCTCATCACCATGTAATCCCACAACCACCGAAAAGCGGAGCAGGCGAGGCGAAGCGGCTCCCCGCCGCGTAAGCGGCCGGAGACGATTCGACTCACCTGCGGAGCGCCGCTGCTATTTCTTGGCCACGATCATCGTCTTGATCGTGGCGGTCACTCCGTCGACCACCTCGACCACGACCATGTATGTCCCGACGTTCTTGATCGGTTCGGGGAGATGCACACCGCGTTTGTCGATTTTCAGCCCACGCGCTTCGCGAATTGCGCTGGCAATGTCCTGTGCGGTGACCGAACCGAACAGTCGCCCGTCGGCGCCTGCCTGCTGAGGGATCGTCAGCACGGTGCGGTTGAGTAGGTTGACGTTCTCTTGCGCGCGCTCCACTGCCTCGCGCGCCGCCCGCTCAGCCGCTGCCTGGCGCTGGCGAATGGTTTCGATTGCGCCTTTGGTCGCCGGCTGCGCCAGCTTGCGCGGCATCAGGTAGTTGCGCAGATATCCCTTGGAAACATCCACCACGTTGCCCTGCTCGCCGAGCGTGTCGACGTCCTTGAGGAGAATCGCTTCCGGCATGGCAGCGGCCTAGCGTTCGCGATCGCGGTCGCCGCGCTCGCGGCGGGGGCTGTCATCGCGGCCGCCCTCGTTGACGTACGGCAGCAAGGCCAGCTCACGGGCCCGCTTGACCGCGCGCGCGATCTGCACCTGGTGGCGCCGACAGGAGCCGGTGATGCGCCGCGATCGAATCTTGCCCTTCTCGGAGATGAACTTTCGCAGTGAGGCAACGTCCTTGTAGTCGACTTGCTCGACCTTGTCGCGGCAATGCTGGCAGGGCTTGCGCCTCCCGCTGCCGGGGCCGCCCTTCTTGTCGCGCCGGCGCACCGGCTTGCCGCGACCGCGTGCCTTGGCCATCAGCTTCCTTCCTTGCTACTGGCGTGCTGCTTGGACATGGCTGCGGCTGAAAACACAAGAACCTCGCTGTACTGGCTAGAACGGAATATCGTCGTCTCCGGCTCCGCCGGAGACCGGTGCTGGCTGGAAATCCCCTTCGTCGACGGGAATGTCGCTGCCCTTGGAGGCCCCGTTGCCGGAAAAGCCGCCTCCGCCGGAGCCCTCTTCGCGCGAGCCCAGGAACTGCACCGAGTCGGCAATGATATCGATTGCTTGGCGCTTTGTCCCATCCTGCGCCTCCCACTCCCGCCAATCGAGGCGCCCGTCGAGCGCTACCGGCCGTCCCTTAGATAGGTAGCGTGCGGCGTTCTCACCTTGTGCGCCCCACACCTTGACGTTGAAGTAATTGGGCTTGTCGACCCATTCGCCGCTGCTCGGATCCTTACGGCGGCCGTTACAGGCCACACGAAGCTCGCACACGGACGTTCCGCTGGGCAGCGAACGCAGCTCGGGATCGGCGGTCAGGTTGCCGGTCAGCACGACCCGGTTGATGTTGGTGCCAGCCATGGGCTCAATTCCTTTCAGCTTGTTGCTCGGTAGTCATGGGCCTACACATCTGTCGGCCCGTGAGCTCGATCACCGAGTTTAGAGTGGGCTGCGGGCGCGATTCTCTCGCGGGCGGTCGCGGCGGGCGCTTATCCCGCTTATTGCGAAGTTCTTGGCGGGCTCTCGGATCGCTTCGCGCGCGATGAGGTGCGGAACACCTCATCCCAGTACGGCGCGCTGATTCCAAAGCCGCGGGTGTCGTCCTGAAAGTGGTGGCGCATGTGCCGCTCACGCAGCGCCCTACCCAGCCGTCCACGAGGGCGGAAGTGGTGGAGGTAGTAGTGGGTGAGGTCGTACACGAGGTAGCCGGCGAAGAAGCCAGCGCCGAGTGCCGGCGCGTAGCGCGAGCCAAAGATCAGGTACAGGATCCCGAACACCACAGCACCCAACGGCATGCTGACGGACGGCGGCATCACCAGGCGCATCGGGTCGTTCGGGTGGTCGTGGTGCACGCCGTGGATGATCCAGTGCAGACGAGCGCCAAATCCGTCCTCCGGCTCGAAGTGGAACACGATCCGGTGCAGCCAGTACTCGAACAACGTCCACAGCGCATAGCCCGCCAGAGCGAGTGCTGCAGCTACGAGCACGCTCACGCCCGACAGCGTCCATGCACCAAGCGCAACGATTGCGGGCAGGAAAATGAGGACGGGGACCACGGGATGCACGCGCGAGAGCGCATCAAGCACCTTCGAGTCGAACATCGGCGGCGAGGCGCGCAGGACGTCGGTGCGGCTCACGCTTCGATCGGTCATGTCTTCAGCCTCTGCCCAGCCCATGGGCCGGATCTTATTACGCTCGCGCCAGATGCATAAGCGCGCGGTGCTCCGCCCGTAGCTTCTACGGCGGCTAGCGACTACAGGGTTCTAAACGGGCTCGCCGAGTGCGACCTCGACCACCGCCGGCGGGGTCTCCACCGTCGGCTCGACCTCCGCAGGTCGAGCGGGTGCTGCTGAGGAGCGCATGTCCGGCGCGTCTGGCACACCCGGAGCTAGCTTGATGATGCGAAAGCGCATCACGCCGTCGGTAATACGCAGCGTGCGGTCCAGGCCGTCCAACAGCTCGCTGCTCCCCGCATGGAACTGCAGCAGGTGATACTCGGCGCTCGCTTTTTTGCGAATCGGGTAGGTCAGCGGCCGCTCGCCCCACTCGTCGTAGCGGAGCAACTCGCCCTGGGACTCCACCGCTGCACGGGTGTCCGCGACGATCTTCGCGCGCGTGCTCTCCTCCGCCAGGGTGTCGAGCATCAGCACGAGGTCATATGTGGGTGCGAGCATAGTCATCTGCGTCGGTCGCAAAGAGTAGCGGGTTATGACGTTGGTTCCCGAGTCGGGCTAGCGAGCGGCGCCCTTGGCGCGGATATCGGCCAGCTGCTCGTCGATCCAGTCGCCGGGGTCGCGCGAGGTGACGATCTGGGCGAGTCCCTGTGCGCGGCGGCGACGTTCTCGGGCATCCATGGTCAGCGCCGCGTAGATCGAGTTGGCCAGCTCTTGGATGTCGAAGGGGTTCACCGACAGCGCGTACTCGCCGAGCTCCTCGTGGGCGCCGGTGTTCTCCGAGAGAATCGACACACCCTCGCGCTCGTTGACGATCGGCCCCTCCTTGGCCACCAGGTTCATGCCGTCGAACATCGCGTTGACGAGCAGCACGTCGTAGTGCTTGTACGCGGCCATCGCCTCCTCGAGGTCGTCGCGTAGCTTCAGCTGGATGGGCATCCAGTCGGGGGTGCCGTGACGGTGGTTGACCACTGCCACGAGCGCCTCGATCCGCTCCAGGTACTCGGCATACTGCGGCACGTCCGTACGCGATGGCATCAGCTGCGCCATGAACGTCACCCGCTCGGTGAACTCGGGGTGCTGCTCGAGGAACAGATCGAACGCGGAGAACCCGCGCAGCACGTTCTTGCTCAGATCCGCACGGTCCACCCGCAGGATCAGGAAGTCGCGTCGACGGCGCAGCAACTCCTCCTCGAACTCCCTCACGCGCGTGCTCTGCGCGATCTGGCGGGTTGCCTGATGGTCGATTGGCAGTGGGTAGGCCCTGACCCATACCTCTCGTTCGCCGAAGCGCACGAGTCCGCGCTCGAAGTCCACGTCCAGGTCCATCAGATCACGGCAGCACTGCAGGAAGTTGTGTCTGTAGGAGCGGGTGTGAAAGCCGATGATGTCGTTGGCGAGAAGGCCCGTGTAGATCTCCTCGCGGATTCGCGTGGGCAGTACCCGCCACGCGTCTGGCTGCGTCCACGGGATGTGGATGAAGTGGTGCAGGAACACGTCCGGTCGGGCGCGGCGGACGAGGTCGGGCAGCGTGTACAGATGGTAGTCGTGCACCATCACCACCGGCTCGCTGGTGCCCTCGAGCTGCTCCACCACTGCTCGCGCGAGATCTTCGTTGACGACGTTGTAGCCGAACTCGAACGCTTCCACCTCCTCGCGGCGGATGTCCGGTGCATTGGACAGATCCCACAGGTAATGCTGGATGAACCACAGCATCGGATTGGCGAACACGTTGTAGAAGCGGTCGTATGCGTCCGGGTCGCTGACCACCAGACGTACCTGGTATTCGCCTCCGCCCGGGGCGCGCACTGGAAAGGCGCGCCCTTCGTGCTCGCGGGAGGCGTCCGCGTCGAACTCGCTCATTGCCGAGGCGATCCAGATCGCGTCCCTGTGTGAGGCAAGGCCCGTCAGTGCCGTCACCAGGCCACCGGAGCCGCGCTGGATCTCGCCGCCCTGCTGGAAGGTCACCGGGCCACGGTTGCTCACCAGCACCAGCGCAGGGCGCTGTGCCGGCTCGCCAGTCATGCCTCTCGGAGCTCGTTAAAGATCTTCAAGTAGTCGCGTAGGTAACGCGGGGTGAGGAAGTGCGCGCGGACGTGCTCCTTGCCGCGTCTGCCCAGCGTCCTGCCGAGCTCGGGATCGCGCAGGAACTCCAGCGTGCGCTCAGCGCATTCCTCCGGACTAGAGACTAGAAAGCCGGTCGTGCCGTCCTCGATCTGCAGCGGGATGCCGCCGACGTTGCCGCCCACGAATGGACGCGCCTTCCAGATCGCCTCCGAGACCGTCAGTCCGAAGCCCTCACGTGTGGACTTCTGGATTAGCACGTCCGCGTGCGACTGAAACGCGTTGACCTCGATCGCGCCGACGTTGTTGAAGTTGTTGAGGATGTGTATGTCCGCGTCGCCGTCAGCGTGGGCGACGGTGGCGTTGAAGTAGTCCCAGCCCTCCGGGTCGTCGCTTGCCATCGAGCCCACCAGCGCCAACTGCACATCGGGCATCTGCTCTTTGACCTGGTGGTAGGCGTCGATCACGCCCAGCGGGTCCTTCCACGGATCAAAGCGCGAGACCTGGCAGATCAGCGGCCGGTCGACGTCGATGCCAAACTGGCCGCACACGAATGCCGCGTCTTCTGGAGACAGCGCCATGTTCTTCGGCGTCAGCGGGTCGATCGCCGGTGGCACCACGTTGACTTTGCCGTTCATGCCCTCCGGCACGTACTCGCGCATGTGGAACAGCGACTGCGGGTAGTCCTGGATGTATGGCAGCAGCTGGCGAATCGTGTCAGGGTTGGGCGTGGAGACGTCGATGTGGCAGCGCCACACCCAGCCCTTGGCCTTCTCGGGGACCAGTTGGCACAGTGCCGCCGGCTGGGGGTCGTGAACGAGGCACACATCCCAGCCGTCGCTTAGCTCGGCGGCGTTCATCTCGTTGTAGCGCAGCCATGTCGCCCACTGCTCCTCGTCGAGGTCTTGGGGCGCGCCTTGCAGCGCGTTGTGCATCAGCTTGGTCGCGTTGAAGAACTCTTCGCGCCCGTAGATCACCTGCCACTCGCAGTCTAGGCCGACATCGCGCATCAGCGGCACCAGCGTGTAGAGGATCTCCGATACGCCACCCCCGAATGCGGTGGCCGAGATGTGCACGACTCGCTGGCCCTTCAGCGGCTCCGCCAACTCGCGGATTTCGGCGATCAGCTCGCGCCCGCAGATATGCGTGTAATCGTTGAGTGTCTTGTGGGCGACGGCGACAGGCTGGAGCACGCGCGGGCACGATACCTAACCGCGCGGGCAAACCAACGCCGGCAGTCCCAGAGCGCGTTTGCGCTGGGCTGGGATCCGCGCTCACACGCGGAGTCGACGTGCTGGTTATGGTCTAGGAGTGCTCAACGGACGGTTGTATCGAGCGGCGTTCGTGCCGTTCCTGTTCGTGCTCGCGGTTGCAGCGTTCTCGCTCCACGGGCGCCCCGCGCCTGTCACCTCCACGCTCGCCCCCGACGCCTTTGAAGGCGCACCGGCGTTCGCTGAACTGAAGAGCATGGCCGCCCGTTACCCGCAGCGGCGCCCCGGTAGCGTCGGCGATGACGAACTCGCCGGTCATGTGCAGCGAACGCTCGAAGGGCTGGGTGGTACCGCGGGTGGTGGTTTCTCCGTGCACAGCTTGCGCTTCCAGGCCCAGACGATCGACGGCGAACGAACGATCACGAACGTAATCGCGCAGCGCCCCGGCTCGATCAGCTCCCCGCCGATTCTGATCGTCGCGCACCGTGATGCCGCTGCGCGGGGAGCGCAAGCAGAACTGTCTGGGACCGCCGCGCTGCTGGAGCTGGCCCGGGTGTTCGCCGCTCGTGAGACCAAGCGCACGATCATTCTCGCTTCCACCAGCGGTGGCAGTGGTGGTTCGGCGGGCGCGTCGGAGCTGGTGTCCGAGCTCCAGACGCTGGGCTCGAGCACCGCCGGAGGCGGTGTTGGCGGGTCGCCCGACGCGGCGATTGTCTTGGGGGATGTCGCCGGCACGAACACCGACAGGCCGCTGGTCGTGCCCTTCTCCGACGGGCTGGGCTCCGCCCCGATACAGCTGCAGCGCACTGTCGAGGCAGCCATCTCCCATGAGGTCATAGACAATCCGGGATCGCCAAGCGCGCTCGCGCAGCTCGCACACCTTGTCTTTCCGATGGCGCTAGGCGAACAGGCGGTGCTGGGCGCAGCCGGCGTGCCATCGGTGTTGATCCAGACCTCGGGAGAACGCGGCCCGGCGCCGGGCGAACAGGTGAGCATGGAACGCCTGGAAGGTTTCGGCCGGGCGGCGCTGAGCGCCGTGGACGCGCTCGACGTAGCTCCAGATGTCTCCCCGACGATGCAGACCGGCTTGCTGTTGGCACACAAGACGATGCCGATGTGGGTGCTGCGGCTGCTCGTGCTCGCCCTGCTCTTGCCACCGCTCATCGCCGCCGTGGACGGGCTGGCACGCGCGCGCCGCCGGCGATTGCCAACCGGTCGCTGGATGCTATGGACGCTCAGCTGCGCCCTCCCGTTCTTCAGCTGCGCGCTGCTCGCCTACCTGCTGGGATGGCTCGGCATCCTTGGCGCGACACCGTTCGGGCCAGTCCTCTCCGGCGCCCTCCCGTTCGCCGGCGAGGCGGTAACGGCCGTGGTGGCGATCGCGTTGACGTTCGCGCTGACATGGCTGTTGTGGAGTGTCTTTGTGCGGCGCATAGGTTGGCGTACACGCCCGTCTGTCGAGGTGACGGGCCTAGCGATGGTATTGGTGGCGCTCGTGGTGACGCTGCTCACGTGGATTGCCAACCCGCTTATGGCGCTGCTTGCGATTCCTGCGCTGCACCTGTGGCTGTTGCTTGCCGCGCCGGACGCGCTTGGGCTTGGCGGGCGCTCCCGCCGGCTGGCCTCACTCGCGCTGGTCGCGCTCGGTGTGGCGCCAGTCGTACTTTTGATCGTTTTCTACGCCTACCAGTTCGGTCTGGATGTCGGCGCGGTCGCGTGGGCGGGCGTGCTGCTGGCGGCCGGTGGGTACGTTGGGCTCGTCGGGGCGATCCTGTGGAGCGTGGCACTTGGCTGTGTTGCCGTCGCTGTGATGCTGGCGCTCACCTCCATACCTGACACTCCCGACCCGCTGACGGGCGAGCGGATCGAGGTAACGATCCGTGGACCGATGACCTATGCGGGACCGGGATCGCTTGGTGGTACGGAGTCCGCTCTGCGACTATAGATGCGCCGTGTCTGAGCTCCAACTCACAACAGCGCCGGCCGGCGGCGTTCAACCACGCGGCAATCGTCGCCCCGTCCGTGCCCGTGCTCTGCGTGTGGCAGCCGTTGCGCTGATCATCGCGGGTGCTCTGGCGCTGCTCGACGCGGTGGTCACGCTCGTTTGGCAAGAGCCGATCACGGCGCTTTATGCGCTGCTGGAACAGAGCCACCTGAATGGTGAGCTGCGAAAGGTCGAAGGCGCGGCGCCCACCCCCGTCGAGCGCGTCGCGCTGGCCAGCCTCTCGGACGAGCGCGCTCGCATTGCCTACCTGGCGGGGCAGCTCGAACGCCACTCCGCCGACGGCGCCCCTGTAGGTCGCATCTGGATCCCCCGGGTTAACGCACGCTACGTGGTCGTGGACGGCACCGACACCGAAGACCTCATCAAAGGCCCTGGTATCTACAAGGAAACGCACTTCCCGGGTATCCGTGGAACAACTGCCATTGCCGGGCACCGCACGACCTACCTGGCGCCGTTCCGCGAAATCAACTTCCTCAAACCGGGCAACCACATCGTGCTTGATATGCCCTATGCGCACTTCACTTACACGGTCATCGGCCAGCGGGTCGTGTCCCCTACGGACGTGCCCGCCGCGGTGGCCGAGGTGGGCTACACCCGCCTGGTGCTCTCAGCGTGCACGCCCGTGTTTAGCGCGGCCAAACGACTGTTGGTGTACGCGAGGCTCACGCGCACGGTCCCGGAGGGTGCCGCCCGCGTCCTGCCCGGCGGCGCGATCGCTCACCCGATCGAAGCCCGAATCGCTGCCGCACGGGCGTCCGTGCATGTGGTTCCCAGCGCGCTAGAGAGCATGCTCGTATCCCTCGATCCGCACAGCGTTTCCCCGCTCGTCTAAGAGCGTCACGCCCGCCGGACCCTCCAGCACCTGGCCGATCCACGTGGCGGGTGCGCCGCCTAGCTCCTGCAGTGCCTGCTGCACGTGCTCGCGATCCTCCACTCCGGCGCAGAAGCACAGCTCGTAGTCTTCACCGCCGGTGGCCGCAAGCTGCCAGGCCGGCATATCGAGCCTCGCTGCGACCTCGGCCACGCCGCTGTGGAGCGGCAGCGTGCCGAGCGATATCTGCACGTGCACGTCGCTCGCACGCGCGATGTGGGCAACGTCCGTGGCGAGCCCGTCGGATAGGTCGATCATCGCATGCACGCCTGCCCCAGCCAGTGCGCGTCCCTCCTTGAGGCGCGGCAGCGGATGACGGGCGCGGTCAAGCGCGGCTTGGGCGCCGGGTGTGGAGATCTCGGCGCGGCCGGCCAGCAGTGCGAGGCCAGCACCTGCTGCGCCCAGTAGGCCGGTCACGCCCACGAGATCGCCAGCCTGTGCCCCGTCGCGACTCACGAGTGTCTCGGCATTGTCCGCCCAGCCAACGGCTGTAATCGACACGGTAAGGACCGGAGCGCTTACCACGTCGCCGCCGGCGATAATCGTGCCCGTCTGCTCGGCCAGAGTCGCTGCTGCACGCGCGAGCTCGAGTGCGCGCTGCTCGCCAAATCCCGCTGGTAGGCCGAGCACAAGGTAGGCCTCGCCTGGATCTGCTCCCATTGCTGCCAGGTCCGAGAGGGCGCCGGCAAGCGCCCGGTGTCCAACCTCGCCGGCACTAGCCCAACCCTCGCCCAGGCGAAAGTGGACCCCCTCGACCATCGCATCGACCGACGTCACGCAGACGTCGCGCGCGCGTACTACAGCCGCGTCGTCACCAATCCCCCGTATGAGCCTCGCTGTTTGCTGCGAGCTGGTCAGCTCTGCAGCGATCGATTCGATCAGTGCGCGCTCGGCGATGCCGCCCTCAGCGGTGTCGGTAGACGATTCGTGCGCGATCGAGGTCGTACGGCGAGAGCTCGCAGCGAACGCGATCACCCGGCAGGATACGGATGCGGAAGCGGCGCATCTTGCCTGCGACGTGTCCGAGGACGACGTGGTCGTTGTCGAGCTTTACACGGAACATCGCGTTCGGCAAAGCCTCGATCACCTCGCCCTCGAATTCAACCTTGTCCTCCTTTGCCACGCTATACCCCATCTGGTCGTTAGCCCCGACCGTTCGTTTGATTTCGTTGTATCGAGACTCAAACTACCAGCGCTGGGGTCGATGAGGGGCTTGGGTCGACGCGAACCGCTGCACAAGAGTCGCGACAGCCCTCAGCCTGCGGGCGATCCGCCGGTTTGCCTTACGGGCGGTTCGCGGGCTGCCGGCGGCACGTGATGTTCGCTTGGGGCTTTGCGTTCAGGTGTCGGAGTGTTGGCTTCCGTAGGGCCAGCGCCGCCTTGCGGTTGAGCCGTCCCGCGTGTCTTGGGTCGGTGGTGGGCCGGGTGTTCGACGGCGAGCTGTTCGGCGGCTTTGCTCGCTTCAGCCTCGCCAGTGGACGCATACTTTCCGTAGAACGGGGTGTAGTTGATCGCTTCTTTCGAAGGCGGGAACTGCACGCAGGACTGGTTTTCAGTGACCGCGGCCATGTAGGCGTGCCAGATTTCCGCGGGCAGATAGCCACCCTGCTGGGGCTCACCGTGCACGTCGGTCATCGATACGCGCCTGTTGGGGTAACCCATCCACACGACCGTCGAGTAGTCGGGCGTGTAGCCGTCCAGCCATGCGTCGACCAGTTCGCTGGTGGTACCCGTCTTGGCGGCCGTCGGGCAGTTGATCGCCGAGCGCCCGGCAGTGCCTGCCTCGACATTTTCATGCAGGATGCTCGTCTCCACCGCGGTGACGGCTTCGCTGAGCACTTTCACACGATGAGGTTCACCCCAGTTGTTGTCCACGTGTCCATCGGGGAACACCACTTTGGTGATTGCAATCGGTTCATTGCGGTAGCCGCCGTCGGCAAGCGTTGCGTACACGTCGGCCATTTCCAGTGGTGTCACCCCCAGGGTCAATCCTCCGAGCGCTTCCGCCGGGTAGCTCGACAGATGCGTTTTGACCCCCATCGCGTAAGCGGTATGCGTGACGGTTTCCTCGCCCAGGTCAGCCGCCAGTTGGGCATACACCGTGTTGTCTGAGGTCAGTGTCGCCTGCACCAGATTGATCGACTTGTTCAACGAGGTGCCCTCGAAGGTCTCGACTTTGTACTTCGGTTCCGAAGGCAGCCAGCCCGGTTCGAGCGTGTGCGAGAAGTAATCGGTCGTATACGGATCGATGCCACGGCTGAGCGCGTCGGCGAGGTCGATGGCCTTAAAGGTCGAGCCTGGCTGACGATGTCCGTCGGCAGCCAGGTTGTACTGCGACTGCTCATAGCTCTCGGACTCGGCCATCGCCTCGATCTCGCCGTTGTGCGGGTTGATGGTGACGATCGCCGACGCTGGATCTTCCGGCTCGTCCAGTACTTCTGCGATCGCTTTGCGCGCCAAGCGCTGCATGTTCAGGTCGATCGTTGTGTACACCTTCAGACCGCCGTGTTCGACGGTCTTCGCGCCGTAGCGTTCGACTAGCTGCTGATGCACGTATTCGAAGAAGAAGTCCTCTTTGCGTTCGGAGTAGTAGTGGCCCGGATCAACCTCCAGCGAATCGCCCTCCGCTTCCCGGGCCTGAGCGTGAGTGATGTAGTGCAGTTCGGCCATCTTCGCCAGGACCTCATTGCGTCGTTCTCTGGCGGCCCCCGGGTACAGCAGCGGGTTGTACTGAGAGGGCGCCTGTGGCAGGCCAGCGAGCAGCGCCGACTGCTCCAGGTCGAGTTGCGAGACAGGTTTGTCGAAGAAGATGCGCGCCGCGGCCTGTACTCCCACCGCCGTCTGCCCGCCCACGGTCCCGTACGGCACGCTGTTGAGATAACTGTTGAGGATCGAGTGCTTGCTGTGGTGTTCCTCATACTCGAGCGCCAGCTTGGCCTCGACGATCTTCTGCTTGAGGGTGTGCTGGTCGCCCCCCAGATACAGGTTGCGGATCAGCTGCATTGTGATCGTCGAGCCGCCCTGCAGGGCAGCGCCCTCGGTGACGTCCTTGACTGCCGCGCGGAAGATCCCCGTCAGGTCGACGCCGTCGTTTTTATAGAAGCGCTGGTCCTCGATCGCCACGGTGGCGTTCTTGAGGTTGGCGGGGATTTCGCTCCAGCCCACCGGCGTGCGCAGTTCGTCTGACTGGATGAAGCCGAGGCGTTCGCCATTGGCCGCGAACACTTGCGAGGAGCCGCCGCTGAGCAGGGGGTGAAGCGTGGACAGCGAGGGAGCCGAGTCGGCAACATGTAGAACGTAGCCCACAGCAGCGATCACGCCGACGACGAGCATGATCGCGAGTACGCTCGCACTGACAAACAGAAAGCGCGTACCTGTGCGGCGGTTGCGACGGCGGTTTCGTGCTTGCCTGGACATCGCTGGAAGTTCGAGATTACCGTGCAGCATCCGATTTATCGCCGACTGCAACCGCGCTTATCTCGGAATCGATCATCTACGCTCGGTGCCAATCGCCATGAGTTCCGACACCATCGAGCCGGCTGGCACGCAGCGCGTAGCGCTGAGCCCAGCTGTGCGTACCCCCATCGTTGAGAGCGCGGCCGAGCAGCGCTTGGGGGCGCGCTCGGCGTCGGGCTGGTTGACGCGTTTGCGCGCGGACCCTGCGCGCATGGTCGCCGTACGCGATAGCTGGCATGCGCTGTGGAGCTCGCGCCTGCTCGTGTGGATCGCCGGTGTTGGCACCGTGCTCGCATTCGGCTTTGGCCCACTGCGTAAAACGCTGAATCCCCCCGGCGTCACCAGGGGTTTTGGCTGGCTTGGCAACCTCTTGGCGGCTCCGGCCGCGCGCTGGGATGGCGCGTGGTATCTGGTGATCGCGCACTTTGGCTATCGTCCTGACCTCGGCGTCTATACGGCTTCGCGCACGGCGTTCTTTCCGCTCTACCCCCTCGGTCTGTGGGCGGTTTCCTGGTTTGGTGTGCCAGCGATATTGGCCGGCGTACTGCTGTCAGTGGCGGCTCTCGCGTTGGCGCTCTACGGCATCCACCGCCTGACGACGCTCGAGCTCGCTCGCTCCGCGCATGTGTCTCTAACGAGCGATCGCGCGGGTGAGGCAGCGCGGCTGGCGGTGGTCTTCACCGCGTTTGCGCCGATGGCGTTCTTCCTCTCGGCAGTCTACTCCGAGGCTCTGTACCTGGCACTGTCGGTTGGCCTGTTTTGGAGCGCCCGCCACGGCCGTTGGATGTGGGTGGGAATCCTCGGCGCGCTCGCCGGCGCCACGCGTAGTACCGGTCTGGTGCTGGTGCTGCCGGCCGCCGTGATCTACCTGTATGGCCCGCGGGAGGATCGAGCCCCCGACGTGGAGCGCCCCTCCTGCTCGCCGCTACAGCCGCGCTATCGTCTGCGGGCGGACGCGTTGTGGCTCCTTGCGCTGCCGCTGGGCGTGATCGCGTATGGGTCATATCTTGGCTTCTCGGGAGGTGAACCGCTTGCGCCGCTGCACGCCCAGGACGTCTGGGGCAGACACTTCGCGGGCCCGTATCTGGGTGTGTGGGATGCCTTCAAGGCTGCGTTCGACGGCGCTCGCCAACTGCTGTCGTTCCAACGCCGGCACGTGTACTTCCCGGCGGGCAGCGGCAGCCCGTTCGTGAGTGCCGGGCATAACCTGACGGGCCTGCTGTTTCTGCTTGGTGCGATTCCCGCGGTCGTCGGTGTGTTCCGCCGGCTGCCGCTCGCGTATGGCGTGTACGTGATGGTGGCGCTTGCGCTGCCGCTGTCATACCCCGTCAGCTCCGAACCGCTGATGTCACTGCCGCGCTTCCTGCTGGTGTTGTTCCCGCTAACGATCTGGCTGGGGGCATGGCTGAGCGAGCATCCACGGGCGCAGGGGCCGGCACTCGCGCTGTCGGCTCTGTTGATGGTGGTGTTCGTGGGTCAGTTCGCCACTTGGCATTGGGTGGCATGAGCGTGGCCTCGTTGCTTCCTCAGGACGTTGCTGCTTTGCCTCCGTCTCCCGAAGAGGGGGATCGCATGCGCTCCCCCACAACCAACTGGCCTGCCTGGACAGCCCCGCTCGCGCTCGTTGGGGGCATCGTGCTCGCCGCGTTGGGTGGCGTGCTCCTCGACATTCCTGCCGCGCTGCTGTTTGGCGCGAAGGTGTCGAGCAGTCATTTTCCTCCCGGCCTGTCGATCGCTGACACGATCGTGCAGGATCTCGGCTTCGTGCTCGCTGCGGTCTATTGCGCGCACATCGGCGGGCGAGTGGTGCGATCGTGGCAGTTCGGCTTGCGGCCCCCTGCTGCCGGATGGCGTTCCGCCAGCGGCCTGATCCTGGCGTTGCTTGTCGCGTTCATCGTGTTGACGGCGCTGTGGGCGGCCGTTACCCATCCGGGCGAAGAGAAGACACTGGAACAGCTCGGGTCCAACGAAGGCACGGCGCTGCTCGTGCTCAGCGCCGCCCTGACATGCGTTGTGGCGCCCATGTGCGAGGAGTTCTTGTTTCGCGGCTACATGTTCACAGCGCTACGCAACTGGCGGGGCACGCTGCCTGCGGCACTCATCACTGGCCTCGTGTTCGGCGGCGTACACGCTGAGTCAGCGCCGGTGCTTGACCTCGCGCCGCTGGCGGCCCTGGGTTTTGGGCTCTGCCTGCTCTACCGCTACACCGGATCGCTATATCCGTGCATGATCGCGCACTCTCTGAACAACTCGATTGCGTTCTCCAGCCTGGAGCACTGGGGCTGGCAGGTTCCGGTGCTGATCGTGAGCGCCCTGGCGGGCATCGGCGCGGTGGTGTTGGCGTGCAAGCGCATCGGCCTGATCGCCCCGGAGGTCCGCTTCGCGGGCCCCGGTGCGTAGGATCTGAATATGAGAGCCAGTCGCCTGATCACAGCCTGTGCGGTGAGCACGAGCCTAATCGCAGCGCCCGCAGCTGGCGCTGCAGAACCGGCCCCGAGTCCGACCACGTCTGCTGTCGTCCCCGTGCCTGGGCAGGTCAAGGTCGCCGTGCAGGGCGTTGGCGGCCGGCCGCTGTTTGCGCTGGCGGGTCGGCGGGTGATCGTGCGCGCGAGCGTCACGCCGTACGTGGCGGGACAGACGCTTGAGCTGGGGCTCTATCTCGACGGCCGCCAGGTGGCGATGAAAGCTGTGAGTGTGCGACCTGCGAGCAACGGTGCGGGGCAGGTGCGCGCGAGCCTCTCCAGTCGCTATGCAGGGCTCGCACAAGTGCGCGTGACGCATGCTGCAACCGCGCAGCAGGTTGGCTTTGATGCTCGTTCGGTGTCGTTCCGCTACGTCCACACAAACCTCGGGCCCGGGGCCCACGACCAGTCGGTGCGCCTACTTCAGAGTGAGCTGAACGAGCTGCATTACGCGGTGCCGCTGACCGGCGTGTTCGACGAAGGGACAGGACTTGCGCTGGTTGCCTACCGCAAGATGACGGGCCTCGCTCGGATCCCTTACGCGGGCAGGCAGGTGTTCGAGCTGCTGGCGCGCCACGTCGGTAGCTTCCGCGTGCGCTACCGCGGCGACGGGCGCCACGTCGAGGCCAACCTCACCAAACAGGTGCTCGCCGAGATCGAACCGGGCGGGCGCGTGTACAAGATCTACACGACCAGCTCGGGCAAGCCTTCTACGCCGACTGTAATCGGCCGCTTCCAGGTGTATGAGAAGACGCCGGGGGAAAACAGCGAGGGCATGGTCGACTCCAACTACTTCATCCGTGGCTACGCGATCCATGGCTACGCGGAAGTGCCCACATACGCGGCCAGTCATGGCTGCCTGCGCGTGCCGATCTCCGATGCCCCGACAATCTATGGGTGGGTGCGCACGGGCACGCCGGTCGACGTGTACAACCAAGATGGCGGTGGCAGCGCGCGCGTGAGCGCCAACGCCGGCCCGTAGCAGGCGCTTCTTCTCAGCTCTCCGCGAGCTCCCCGTGGAGTGGGTTCAGGGAGGCTCAAACCCTGACGTGCAGCACGCGCGCCAAGTAGCCGAAGCCAAGGCCATAGACGAGCAGCGCCAGCAGCAGCTCCACACCGCGGATCAGCCATTCGCTGCTCGAGCCCGATACCACCGCTGCGAAGGGCGAGGTTAGCTGCGTCGAGGCTTCGTCGATCGCTTTGTGGACGGTGCCTTCATGTGACTTAGACCCCGCGGCCGTGCTTTCCCCGGCGCCCGTCGCGGGGCCGTTGCTGACCTCTTCGGACTGGTGTTTGGAGGCGACGCTGGTCTGATTGATCACGAAGATTGCGAAGGACGCGATCACGATCCCGCAGATCACAATCGAGGCAAATCTGAGCAGTTTCACGATCGACGGGATCACAACCTCGTGTATCGGGAAACAGCGGCGCTAGATTAGGTGGCTGCGTGAGCACCATGGACGTATATACGAGCGATGTGTCCGCCGCGCGCGAGCGTCTGGTGGCGGAGTTGCGCGAGCACGCATTGATCATCGGCGAGGTCACGCTCACTAGCGGCGCTGTTGCCCAGTACTACGTGGATGTCAAGCGTGCGATCTTGCGACCGGAGGGATTTGCGGCGCTGGCTGCGCTGCTCGCCGCGCAGGTATCGGAGTGGGAGGCCACCGCAGTGGGCGGCATGACGATGGGAGCTGATCCCGTGGCGTGTGCAGCGCTCGCCGGAGGGGCCAGGGCAAAGGCCTTCTTTGTGCGCAAGGACGCCAAGGCGCACGGCTTGCAGCGACGTATCGAGGGTCCCCTACTGGGTCCAGACGATCGCTGTGTGGTGGTCGAGGATGTTGTCACCACCGGCGGCTCCACGCTCGCGGCGATCGCCGCGCTACAAGAGGCCGGCCATCAGATCTGCGGTGTTGTCAGCGTGCTCGACCGCTTGGCCGGCGGTGGCGCTGCGATCGAGCGTGCAGCGGGCGCGCCCCACGTGGCGCTGAGTACGATCGACGAGGTCTACCCGGAGCGCCCCGACAGGTAGTCCCCGAGGCAGTGCCATGGGCGCCATGTGCAAGGATTGGCGGCGTCGCTGCTCGCCGCGCCGGTAGCCTTTCCCACAGCCCGTCGCCAAGCGCGATCGGCCGCGCCCTCGTAGTCCAATGGATAAGACGACCGCCTCCTAAGCGGTAAATCCAGGTTCGACTCCTGGCGGGGGCACTACTGAGAAAGCCCTGTGTTCAAGCGGCTTTGGGGCTCCGCCCGTTGGCCGCGGCAACCTCTTGTCGAGGGCGCCTACGCCCCGCTGCTGCCCATTCCCGCGCGGCGGGCTGGCATAGGGTGAGAGACGTCCTGCGCTCGCACTCAAGCATTATCCGTCGAGTAGTCGCTGCTTCTGAGCCAGAAACTCCTCGTCGGTGAGCAGCCCCTCGGCCTTGAGGTCACCGAGCTTTCTCAGCTCGTCTGCGATGAGCGACGCCGGCAGACTTGCAGTTGGCGCAGCCACGGTCACGGGAGTAGCTCGCGTCCCAAATAGGGGGTGAGAGCGAAACCAACGTTCGATGAGCTCAGGCGTACCGTGGTCGACGCTAACGGAGGCCAGCTGCGTGCCATTGCCGAGCACATTCAACTGCCGCTCAAGAAGCTTTCGGCTCTTTGTCACAGAGAATCCAGTCACATCTCCGATTTGGACGCGAAATGCTTGCGTAAGTGCGCCAGTTTTCAGGTAGGCGGCGCTGCCGTCCGGCATCATGTGCGGCGTGACCGACGAGATCGAGGTCTACCGCGCATCCGCCGAAGCAGCCCTCAACACGTTCTCCGAGCAGACGGGCCTCCTTGGCCCGGTGAAGCAGCGGTTCGACTACCTCAAGCAACGCATCTACTACCGGCAGCTCCCGAACCTCGCGCGAGAGGCCACCCTCGCCGCTCAGAAGATCCGAACGCTGAACCTGCCACTCGCCTCCGTCGAGGACCCGATCGTCTTGCGAATCCTCGAAGAAGGGTCGTGGGCCGACGACGAGGACATGCAGGTCGTGTGGGCGAACCTGCTCGTCAACGCAATCACCGAAGGCACGCCCGACGTTCACGCGGCGTTCCGCGTCGTACTGGACCAGCTTGAGCCCGTGGAGGCACGGACGCTCAACCATCTAGCGGACAAAGCGAACTTTGCGGCGTCACCCGAAGATCAGCGCTTCACGCCGATACAGCTTGTGAGCCAGGGGCGAGCGGACCACACCTCGACAACCTCGTCCGCGTCGGCGTGCTGCGCTACACCCGGATCATGCCCACCACAGTCGGCAGCATTACGGACACCGGAGCCTCCGTGTCAGGCGCTACCTTCACGGATTTTGGCTGGGCATTCGTGAAGGCGTGCCGCGAGCCTCCCCCACCCGGCTGAATGCAGCGGTCACCAGCTCCGCGTCGCTGTAGCCTCTTTGCGTGCCTGCGATCCAAGAGATGACTGCTGATCTTGATGGCGAGGAGCGCGCTCCTCGCAGGGCAGTTGCCCACAGGGCGGCGAGCACTTGAGCACCCTTGCCGAGACGACCGACCCCGACGGCCGCGTCATCGTCCTGGATGAGGAGGGCTGGGAGCACATTCTCCACGAGCACAGAGAGTTGGCTCCCTACCGCGAGGAGATCATGGCGACCGTCAGCTCCCCGGACCATCGGCGCATCGATCCGCGCCCCGGACGAGAGCTACTACAGGCGCGATCTTGGCCCTAGCCGCTGGCTGTTCGTCGTCGTACACTTCAGTGAGGCACCAGCGCGAATCGTGACCGCCTACGCCAACCGCAAAGATCCGCCGGGACTGACTACGCAATGACAGTGACCATCGGCAGCTTGACCTTCGACCACGCCTCCTACGACGACCGCGGAGATGTGCTCTACCTGCATCTCGGAGATCGCCAGCCAGCCGCTGTGAGCGAGGAGACGCCCGAGGGGCACGTCCTCCGCTTCAACGCCCAAGGCGAGGTCATCGGGCTTACGATCATCAATGCCAAGTGGCTGCTCGAACGCGATCATGTCGTCAACGTCACGGTCCCTGAGCACTTCGCTGTCAGCCCGGACACCCTTGCGGAGGCGCTGGCGGCAGCCTGATCCACAAAGTCGGTCGAGCCGGGCTGGTGAGCCTCCCTGGCCCGTCTGGCAGGCCCTCTTCGTTCCCCTAGAACAGACTCTGCCGCACGCCTTTTCGAGCTGGTAATTGATGTAGCAGTCGGTCTTCTCGACGAGTCTCTTGACGTGCTCTCCAAACTTGCTTGCGTGACTCTTTTTGATCGTTGCGGCGGCCTTCGATCTATGAGCGATGTCCCCGCGAAGGGTCACATAGCTATCGAGCTTTTCAGCCGCCTGCACGGCACTCATCTTCTGCCAGTACCAGGCTGAAGGCACATTGGGGAGCCCTATGGCGTCTCGAAACAGGCTCCTAATGTTCGCAGTCTTCGGCGTATTGAGGTTACGATTGCGCTCGTCGGCAAGGGTCTGTGTGCGTGCCTGAAGGAGTTGTCGCCAACTATCGTCGGCCAACCTCCAGACAGCTAGATTGTCCAGATCCCTTTCTAGCTCCCTTGCGATCTGCTTACGCAACTCCTTGGGCAGCTTCGATGCGTTGGCGGCGTGGTTCACGAGATGGTCGATGGCCTCTGCAGCGATGTCCTCGCAGTATGCCTCCCATGCGGCGCACATCAAGACGACCGCAGACTTGTTGAGCACCTCAACGCCGTGCTTCTTCCCTGGTCCGTCGCCCGCAAGCTCTCGGTGGATGTCGAGCAGGCGCTCCACATCCCCGCAGTTCTCCTCGAATGCGGCCATCGACTGGCTCGGCATGCCGCCGACTATATGGAACGCGTGCCTTCGCCGGAGCGTATCCAGGACCGCCGATCTTTTGGGCAGCAGCCCCATTCTGCTGCCCAAACCCCACCCAATCGGCCGTAATCCGACCGCATCCGTCCGCGTCTCAACGACACGAATCGCCTGTATTCGCCTACAGATTGGGCCTTTCGGGCCTCGTTGTGCACCAGCCTCCTAAGCGGTAAATCCAGGTTCGACTCCTGGCGGGGGCATTGGACGAAAAGCCATGCTAGCGGCCATGTTTGCGAAGAGGTCCACCATCCTGCCGGTAGGTGGCCGCGCCACTACGCATCACCGTCTGGCGGCATCGAGAGGATCTACTGGGCAGGTTCGTGGCGGACGACTGGTCGTTGTTCGAGCGTCGTCGGGTCTGGTGCGCTCGGATAGAACCGCTGAAGAATCTGCACTGCGCTGAGATCTGTTGGGCGACGCAGCAGCCGCCCAGACCTCGCACGCCATCGGCCTGATTGACCGTTGGCGGCCCACGCGTAGACGTAACGTCCTTGCAGGTCAAAGCCGTACACGACCGCGACCTGTGCATTGCTGCCGGCTGCATCCAGCCCGAGTTGTAGTCGTACTCTCTCACCGGTCGTCAGAAAGCCGTGCGGTGGCAAGAAGGACATGCACGCCTGCTGGTCCTCCACAACCACAAACGAGACTTTCTTGACGGGCGCGCCGTGACTGACGATCGTCATGAATGTCTTCGCCATGGGCTGATAGAGCGCTAGATCGACGCTCAACGCAGGGGTCGTGCCGGTGCTCCACTGTCGATACATGAGCCAAGCAACGCCGGCCGACCCAACAGCTGCGACTGCTGCAGCCACCGTGCTAACAAGTTGAGTGACTTCGGACGCGCTCACATAACCCAGTCGGTCTCTCCACCGGGTCGTCTCACTCTCGCCCCCCACCAAACAACCGCAAGAAGAACAAAAAGATGTTGAGCACGTCGAGGAAGATGCCGGCGGCGAGCGGAACCGCTTCCTGCATGCCGGCGCGACGCATGCGGTTGAAGTCGAGCACGGTATAGGCACCGAAGATGCCAAGGCCGAGCAGCGCATAGATGACGTTCCCGCCGGGGATGGAGACGAACACCGTCACGAGCCCGAACACGATCAGCGCGAGTAGTAGGAAGAACAAAAACCGATAGCCCCCGGAGAGGTCCCGCCTGATCGCGTAGCCGGTGCTGCCCAGTCCACCGACGAACAATGCGGTAGCTGCGGCCGCCTGCCAGACGGCGTCGGGCTCGGTTTCGGCGTAACGATCCAGTACGCCACCCATGCCGAGCCCCAGCAGCAGTCCGGCGGCAAACAGCAGTGTGATCGCCAGAGCCTCTGAGCGACGCGCAACGTTCAAGCCGATGATGCAGATGAAGCCGCCGATAAAGCAAACGATCGAGGCGCCCTCTGCGATTTCGCGCCCGAGATAGGACCCGAGCGTGAAAAAGCACAGCGTGACCGCAACGAGTCCCATGACTTGACCGAAGACGCCGGCGGTACCGACGCTCTCAATCGACCCAAACATCCCTTCGTTTCTGTATCCGGTGAGCTGTGGCAAGTTGGTCCCCCTTCTTCTGGACTCGGCTACCGCGGTTGTTCAAGGCCATCTAGGCCGATACTGACTTTACGCCGTATCCGTGAGCACGCGTATCCGTGAGCACGGATACTCTTGCCTTCCAGCGCGTTCGCCGATCGGCTCAACAGCCACGGGCCACCGCTCTCATCAACCAAGGGGAAATCAATGATCGCAAGGCGTCCCGTACTGCTCGTCCTCGCACTGTTGTGCTCAGCGCTCATCGCTGCATGTGGAAACAGTGGCAGCTCCACCACCAGCGGCTCGACGGCCACGACCACGCCTGCGACTACCTCGACGGCGGCAAGCACGCCAACTACGACCTCGACGGCCACGACTACCTCGACGGCGGCGAGCACGCCAACTACGGCCACGACGCCACTCAGTGCGGAGGAAGCCTCGGCAGTAAAGAGCTACGTGGCAGTCTGCAAGCTGATCATCGCTCGCGAGCCGACGCTCGCGGCGAGCACCAAGAGCAAGGTCGAAGGGATCTGCAGCAAAGCGGCCGCGGGCAATCTCGCAGGCGCACGTACGGCGGCCAAGGAAGTGTGCGTGGAAGTGATCAGAGCTTCGCCGATCCCGACGGCGCAGAAGACGAAGGACATCGCTGCCTGCAAGCTCACGTAGAGACTCTCAGATGGCGTGGTGCGGGTGGGACGCCGTCGCGACAAGCAGCGAGACCGCGGTCAACCGGCCGTGGTCTCGTCCTGCGACTCGTCGTCCTCGCCGGCATACAGCGACTCACGTGCCAGCTCGCGGCCCTTGACGTCGTATAGCTTGATCTCGAGCAGGTCGTGGCGGTAGTCGTCGGGTGCGATCAGCGTGAAGCGTTCGTCGAGTAGATCGCATTGGTCGACAGCGAGATCGGCGAGCTCGGCGGTGACCACACGCCCGCCGGAGACGAGCGGGCGTCCCCACACGAGCGTCATTGCTGCGACGGCTCCCAACGTCCCCCGCCAGGAGCCGATGATCTCGTCGCACAAGTCGAGCTTCCAGTCGGGGTTGCGCTCGGCGGTCTCGTCGGTGAAGTCCACGTGTGCGGAGAAGTCGCTGGGCTCGCCGTCGTCTCCCTCTGGGGACGACGCGGGCGTGGGTCGGTAGCGCACGTAGCCGAACAACTCGTATCCGCCTGAGGTCTGCGCAGTTCCTGGCACGTAGGTGTGGCCGTGCCAGGTGCGGTCCGGGTACCACGCGATCGAGCCGGGCTCACCAAGGTCGCTCGTGTCGCCGTCCAGCTCCAGGGCGGCGGCGAGGAACTGCTCGCGCAGGCGCTCGGCCCAACGCCCATAGGGGAGCTCCTCCTGTGGGGGCTCGGCGGCAAAGCGTGGGACGAAGCGTTCCTCGGGAGGCATGACCGCGGGTGAGCCTACGCGTCGCGCAGCGCCGCCGCAGCGTCCTCGGGGGCGACGATGTTGAGGTTCACGTCGGTGGAGAGCTCCAGGCCGGCGAGGTGGGTGAGGCGTGGCAGCACGTCAATGCGCCAGCAGAAGTCCTCCGTGCCGAGTGGTGCGGTGCGTACCCACAGGTTCAGTGGCGGGCTCGATCCGAGGTGACGGGCGAGCCGGCAGAGGCCGTCGTGCAGCAGCGCAGCACCCGATGGCCCTGAGTCCTCGAAACGTGCCCGTGGCGTGCGCGGCGCGAGCATTAGCTGGAAGGGCAGGCGCGAGGCGTAGGGCGCCATCAGCACGGCCTCATCGTCGATCGCCACGATTCGCTCGCGGCGGCGGACCTCCTCGGCGACGAGATCGCCAAGCAGGCTCTGGCCCATCGTGCGAGTGGTGTGGGCGCTCGCACGCTCACGCTCGCGCGCGACGGTCGTGGGCACGAAGTCGAGTGCATACAGCTGGGCATGGGTGTGGGGCAGCGAGGCACCGGCCTCACGGCGCTCGTTGACGATCAGCTGTAGGTATGCGCTCGTGGCGTGCGCTCGCATCCGCGCGCGCCATACCTGCACGGCGGCCACCACCTGCTCGACGGGCAGCTCTGCGAGTGACAGCACCGACTGGGGGCCGTTGATGATCACCTCGTGCGCGCCGGTGGCGGGCCGCGATGCGAACAGCTGCGGCTGACCGCGAACGTCGCAGGGATCGGCGCCAGCGCCGTGACCGGTGTCCTCGCGAACATCTGGCGACGAAAGCGCAGGATAGAGGTTGGGCACCACGCGCACCTTCCATCCCGATGAGTTGGCGGGGCCGCCCCCGGGGCGTACTGCGTAGAGCTCGGGTGGGGTGCGGTCCTCGTGACCTTCTGCGAACGGGTCCTGCTCGGGGTCGATCGCCTGCGGCGGCTCGCAGCGCGGCTCGCCACCTGGACGCCGCGAGCGCTCGCCAGCGATGATCGTTCGATGCCCGCCCAGTGGGTCGATGCGCAGTTCTGGCAACGCTTACGCGTCCAATGCGTAGCGCTTGACGTCACGTTCGAGCTTGGCAACGCTCGGGTAGGGCCCCTGGTGGATGAAAATGCCGCCGCGAGCGTTGTAAAAGACCGTCACGGGCGTGTTCGAAGAGTCGGTGATGGCGGTGCCCACACTGCCATCGTGATCGTAGTAGCTAGGGTAGCTCACGGGGAAAGTGCGCAGGAAGCTCGACGCGTCGGCACGGCTGCTCTCGTTGGAGTCGATGCCAAGGAAACCTACCTTGTGCCCGAGGGAGACAGAGACGCGCTGGAAGGCTCCGAACTCCTCGCGGCATGGTGCGCACCAGGAGGCCCACTTGTTGATCACCACGGGCGTCCCTCGCAGCGCTGCGAGGCGGGCACGCAGGGCTCCTAGGCCTCCGGACAGAAGCTCGTTGGCCTGTGCGTGCAGCGCAGCCAGCTGCGGCGGGGAGCCGGCTAGACGGGCACGCATCTGCCCGAGCGTGAGCGTGGATGGCGTGCTGGCAGGGGACCCATTCAGCTGCAGCAGGCCGACGACGAGCACTGCCAGGACGGCCACACCGGCGAGCGTCATGGACAGGCGCTTTACGGTCACCGCCGTAAGGGTGTCAGATCGCGTTCACTTCAATCGCGGCTCCGCGTGCTATATCCTTGGGGTACGTCAGGTCGGGTCGCGGCAAGCACCCGACGAACGATGCCGATTGGGCATCAACCCTTCGAGCCGCACCGAAGCTGAGCTTCGATGGCGGCTCTGTCTCGAAGTCCAGAGCCTCTATGGCCGAGTCCACCTCAGTGGCCCTCGCGGCCGCGACCATTCCCAGTTCCGCCGATATCAAACGCGCGGAGAAATTCGTGCGCGAGCGCTTCCTGCACGAGGGCGAGGACCCCGAGGTCGCGCTGGCAGCGGGCACGCCGCGTAGGCGCGCGCTCGACCAGGCACTTGCGGAGCTGAAGGCCGATCCGAAGACAAAAAACCCGTCTACCGCGTGGCGGCGCGAGTTCTCCCTGCTGTTGGGGCTGGAGCGGCTGCTATCCGATGATGAGCCCAAGCTGGAGGACGGCACGGTGCTCTCCGCCCACCAGGTGGATGCGCTCTCGGGCACGCTGACGGCGCTGCTCGCAGAGGCGCAGCAGCGGACAGCCGCCGATGGCAACGGCCGTGGCGCGGCGTCCGCCTCACCGGAGTTGCTCGCCTCCGCGGACATCCTCGGTCCGGATGACGCCGCTTCGACGAACGGCGAGGATACGGCGTCCGCTGCCGTTGCGCAGCGGACGAGCGATGCTCGGGACGAGGACGACGACGAGGACGAAGAGGACGACGAAGAGGACGAGGATGAGGACGAGGACGACGACCTCGGCCCGGTGCAGCGCGCGGCGCCAGACGAGGACGACGATGAGGACGAAGACGAAGACGAACCAACTGAGGAGGACGAGGAAGAGGAGGAGCTCGAGCAGGAGAGCGATTCTGAGGAGGAGCCGCGCGACTGGGTGGACGAGGGCGAGGAAGAGGAGGAGTCACTCGCCGATCAGCCCGAGGACCCGAACGCGGCCAAGCGCTTCTGGTTTGAGCACGCGACTGGCGCGGGCAAGACGGTGGCGGCGCTGGGCTTCGTGGAGGCGTCGCACACGGGCGGGGTGCTGATCCTCACTCACCGGCGCAACCTGGTGGACCAGTTTCTGGGCGAGCTGCGCGATCGCGGCTACTCCAAGCGCATCAGCAGGCCGCTGTTGAAGGGTGAGGACTCGGTGAAGGGGCCGGTGACGGTCGAGACATATCAGTGGTTCGTACGCAACGCTGGCAAGATCTCGAGTGCGTACACGATCGTGATTTGCGATGAGGCGCACACGGCGCTGGGCGAGAAGACGAGCGCTGCGATCCGCGAGTGGACGGGCCCGATCTTCATCGGCATGACTGCCACGGGCGCGCTGATTGCACGCCACGTGACGGACCTGTTCCCGACGCAGACATCGCGTTTCGATCTCGCCCAGGCGGCGCGCCGTGGTGTGATCGCACCGCTTCGTTGTGTGCGCATCTCGCCTGGTGTGGGGGTGCGCACGATCGCGAAGGTGCCGCTCAGGCGGGGCGAGGTAGATACGGAGTTCGACCAGGACGAGCTGGCGAAACTGCTCGACCAGCAGCCGTTCAACCTGGCGGTGGCGAACCTGTACAAAACCCGCTTCAACGGCGTGCCCGGAGTGGTATACGCGGCTGGCGTGCGTCACGCTTACAACCTCGCGGAAGCGTTCCGTGCAGAGGGCATCAAGGCAGAAGGCGTCTCAGGCGAGACGCCCAAGCGCGAGCTAGTGGAGATCCTGGCGCGCTATGAGCGCGGCGACATCGACGTGCTGATCAACGCGCAGCTGCTGGCGGAGGGTTGGAACAGCCCGCGGGCGACGGTGTGTGTGCACCTGGCGCCGACGGCGTCCAAGCGCATCTACCAGCAGCGAGTGGGCCGCGTCACGCGTCGCCACCCGGGCAAGGAGGCGGGGCTGGTCGTGGACTTTGTGCACCCCGCGACCAAGCACGACGATCCGGTGGTGACGCTTCACTCGCTGCTGGATAGAGACGTTTATAGGGGGGGAGCGATCGTAGTGGGGCCGGTGCGGCGTGGGCGCGGGCGCAGGATGCGCGTGGAGCGCCGAGTGCTGCCGGTGTGCGCAGAGGAGGAGCGTCGCTTTCAGGTGTTCGAGCGCGAGCTGTGGCGTATCGCGGTGGAGCACCTGGACTATGGCGAGCAGCACTTGTGGGCGGCGCTGGCGGGTGCGCGGGTGGCACCGAATGGCTGGCGCCGGGCGCGGGCGATGCTGCACTTCGACCGCACGGGCGAGCTCAAGAGCCGTTTCTTGATCACGGCCGTAAAGCGCAATACGAGCTCGCAGCTGCGGCTGCGCGCGCTGACGGACATCGCGGCACTGCGTGACCCGGATGCGTTTGATGAGGCGATCGACATCATCGGTGGCTGGTCGCGGGATGAGCGCAAGGAGGCGACAAAGATCATGCTGCGGGCGCTGGTGGAGCGGCGCATCGGCCGACGCGACCAGGCGAACGCGTGGATCTGGCGCCTGGCGGAGTACACGCGCGATGTGCATGAGGAGTATGCGGTGCAGCGCTGGCCGGAGACCAAGCGCCTGCTCGGCCTGCTGGTGAACTCGGCAGGTGGTGCGCACGCGCGTAACGCTCGTCGTCTGATTCATGCGGCGCGCAAGCAGGACCGCCGTCTCGCGGCGGCGCTGCTGGCGGCGGCGCTCGCACACACGCCGGAGGCGGAGGAGGCGCTGCGGGGCGCGCGCACGCGGATGGCGCGAAAGCCGCCGGCGCTCGCGCGGGAGCTGCTGCGGAACTTCCCCAAACGGCGCGCGCGTAACGCTCGACGCAGGCGCAAAGGCAAAGGCGGGGGAGCAGGCAACGGTGCGGCTAGCGACAAGCAGCTAGCGCGGGCGCAGGCGACGACGACAGATACGCCGGCGCAGCAGCAGGCGCAGGCGGCTGCCGTGGACGCGGAGTTGCGCCGCGATGTGCGCGAGGCGCTCGACCACAACTCTGCGTAGCGGCGCTAGCGTCGCTGGCCAATCCCCAGCAGGTGAACCTCCCCGGATCCGAGCGCGGTGGAGCCGCCGTTGGCGAGCGCAACGATCAGTCGCCCGGTCCCGTCGATGCCGTTGGCGCGTCCGCTGCCCCCTGACCACACGACCTTACGGTCGCGTAGCGCATCGCGAGCTCGCCATGCGGCGAGCGTTGTGGCGGCGTCCTCGGCGAGCCGCTGCTCGAGCGCTTCGATCAGGCGTGCCAGGATTGGCTCGACGTCGGTGGGCGTCAGCCCCAGGGTCGCGGCAGGCAGGCCTGATCCCGCGCCGGGGAGTTGAGTTCCCCCGGGGCGTAGCTCGGTAGGCAGATCCTGCAAGCGCACGGCCACATTGAGTCCAATGCCGAGCACCGCCCAGCACTGCTGTGGGCGAGCCTCTACGAGGATGCCTGCCAGCTTCGCCAAGGAAGCCCCGTCGTCCCTGCCGGCGGTGCCCTCGTTGCTGGCGATGGTCTCGTTGCCAGCGCTGCCGGCGCCAGCCATCTCGCCGGCGTCAACGACGATGTCGTTGGGCCACTTGATGAGTGCATGCTCGCCAGCGGCGTCGCAAACGGCGATCGCGGCCATCAGCGGCAGCAGTTCGGGCGGCCGATCGGAGATCGGCCAGCGCAGTAGCAGGGACATCAGTACGGCGCTACCGGCGGGCGCCGACCAGCGCCGGCCTTGACGTCCGCGCCCGGCGGTCTGCTCGGCTGCTGTGATGAGCGTCCCGTGCGGCGCGCCGGCGAGAGCGAGCTCGCGGGCGCGCTCGTTGGTGGAGTCGGTGCGCTGGAGGTGTACGCGCGGATGTCCGAGCGTGGTGTGGCTGTGTGCGGCTGGCGGCGGCTGGGCGTCGCTCACGCCAGGTGCACCGTCAGCTCGTCGTCCGCGCTTGCTCCGAGCATCTCAGCTGCGGAGCCGCGGTTGACGGCAAGTGCGACCATGCGGGTGGCGTCCTCGTAGATCAGTAGTTCGCCGGGGGTCACCTCGGCGAACGTGGCCGCATAGCGGACTTTGCGCACGGCGCCCGCGTGGCTCAACGTGAGGACATCTCCTGGCATGGCGCCCAGCGCGAGTAGCTGCTCGTTGGTGGCATCGAGGATCAGGTTGCCGAACGTGTCGCCACGGAGCACGTGCACGGTGAGCACGCCGCCTTCGAGCTGGGCGGAGGGCAGGCCGATGCGCCTGAGTTGTGAGACCTCGAGTGGCTCGCCAACGTTCACGAGTGGCTCGCCGGCAGCGAGCGCGGCAGCTACGGGCGCGAAGATGTCGCGTCCGTGGAACGTACGCGACACGGGCTGAAGGCGCTCACGCGACTCGCCGATGTCGACCGCTTCGGCGACGCCCGCTAGGCGCTCGGCGGCGGGCATCAGTAGGCCGTTGTCGGGGCCAACGAGCAGGTGGTCGTGCTCGACGGTACGGATCGCGATGGCGCGGCGCGCAACCCGCCCGACGCCCGGGTCGACCACGGCCAGGTGCACACCCGCGGGTAGGAACGGCAGCGCGGAGCGCAGCACGATTGCCCCAGAGCGCACGTCGTGGCGGGGGATCGAGTGCGTCAGGTCGATCACCCTCGAGCTGGGGCAGCGGCGCGCCATGACTCCGTGGCAGACGCCCACGAACTCGTCCAGCAGACCGTAGTCGGAGAGAAAAGTGATGACTGGTGGGAGCGCTCTATCGGTCATCGCTTGCCCGCGTCGCCACATCGGCGAGCAGGGCGGCGATCATACCCTCGACGTCGTACGGATCAGCCTCGACATGCGGCTCCAAACCGTGCTCGCGTAGGGTCTCGCTGGTGATCGGCCCGATCGAGACGATCCGCGTGCTCGGCGCCAGCGGAGCCTCTGCTTGGCTGCTCGCCTGCAGCAAGAAACGCACGGTGGAAGATGAGGTGAAGGTGATGTAGTCGGCCGCTGCGACCGCCTCGAGTGTCCGCTCGGACAGCGGCCCGGCGATGGTCTCATACAGCGCCACCACGTCGACCTCGGCGCCCCGTGCGCGCAGGGCGTCTGCGAGCACGTCGCGTGCCTCGCGCGCCTGCGCGATCAGCACCCGCTCGACGGGGATCTCGGCCAGCGCCTCCACGAGCGACTCGGCGACGAAGCGCTCCGGCACGACGTCGGCGACGACGCCGTGCCCGGCTAGCGCGCGTGCGGTGCCGGGGCCGATCGCGGCGATCTTCGCGGCGGCGAGCGAACGGGCATCTCCCAATGGGTGGATTCCGTCGTTGAGGCGTTCGAACAGCGCTGCGACGGCGTTGGGGCTGGCGAGGCAGATGAGGTCATACGGCGAGGGGTCGACTGTCGGTTGTGCAGGGTCGGACAATGGCTGCACGCGGATGACGGGCGCCTGCACGACGGCCGCCCCCAGAGCTTGCAGTTTCTGCGCGAGGCCGCTGGCCTGCGCGCGCGCGCGCGTGACCGCCACGCTTAGGCCGCGGAGCGGGCGCGGAGTCAGCCACGCGATCTCCTCGGCGAGTGCGGCCACGGGCCCGATGACGGTGATCGATGGGGGACGCACGTTCTGTTCGTGGGCGATCTCGGCGATCGTCTCGAGCGTCCCCCGCACGGTGCGTTGGGTGGGCAGCGTGCCGTCTTGCACCACAGCGGCGGGCTGTGAGCCGGGACGGCCGGAGGCGATCAGCGACGCTGCGATGTGAGGCAGTTGGCGGACGCCCATGTACAACACAAGCGTCCCGGGGAAGGCCGCTAGAGCCGGCCAGTTGATCTCCGCTTGCTCGCCGTCGGGGCTGCCGTCGGCGCCGGCCTGGGTGTGGCCGGTAACGAGCGCCACGGCCGTGGAGAGTCCGCGGTGGGTGACGGGGATCCCCGCGTATGCGCTCGCGGCGATCCCCGCTGTTACTCCTGGCACAACTTCGAAATCGATGCCCGCGTCGCGCAGCGCCAATGCCTCCTCCCCGCCGCGCCCGAACACGAATGGATCCCCGCCCTTCAGGCGCACGACCGTCTTTCCCGCCTGTGCGCGCTCGATCAAGAGTGCTTCCGTCTGCTCCTGGGGGACCGACGGCCCGCCGCCCTCCTTACCCACGAACAGCAGTTCGGCGTCGGTCCGCGCACCGTCGAGCGCCCCGCTGGGGATCAGCCGGTCATACAAGATCACGTCCGCCGTGGCGATCAGCTCGAGCGCACGAGCAGTCAACAGGCCGGGGTCGCCGGGCCCCGCGCCGACCAGGTAGACGCGGCCGGTCATGTGCTTACCTGCCAATGTTCGACCTCGAGCTCGGGCATCGGGAAGTCCTTCGGATTTCCGGTCGCCAGAGGCATGCCAACGCCAACTGCAGCGGCGGCGATCAGGCAGTCGGCCTGCGACAGCGTGATGCCTCGGGCAGCGAAATCCCTGCGCCAATCGCCAGCGCGGATTCCCTCTTCGCGCCCCAGCGGGGCGAGGTGCATGCCGCGCAGCAGTCGCACGGTGGGATCACGCTCGTGCGCGCGAATGCCACGCATCACCTCCTCCACGTTGACCGCGCAAATCCACGGCACCTGTCTGCTCTGATGCAAGCCTCGTAGTCGCTCGGCGGCGCTTCGTCCACGCAGAGCATCGACAAGGACGGTGGTGTCGAGCAGAATCGGCAACAGCTGGTTATCCGACGGGACGGCGGTCTGCGGGGCTGCTAGCCGACACGAGCATTGTCGCTGCGACGCTGAGCCCTAACCCACCCAGCGGGATCTGCGTCCCACTCATGCCCGCTGTCAGCAAGTGCGCCGAGGCCGGCTTCGATGTCTTCCCACCGGCGTTCATCCTCGAGCGCGTGTCGAACTGTCTCGGCTATGAACGTGCTTCGACCTCGTCTGCCGATACGCCGATCGAGCTCCTCCACGAGGTCGTCGTCAAGGCTTATGTGCAAACGCATGGCCACAACTTAGCACACAGCTCGCCCTGGTCGCTCTTCGCCAGCTCACTTCGTTGCCGCCATCTCATCAGCTCGCCGCAACAAATCCCCAGCGCCTGCGGCGAGCATCCTCTGCGCCACGCGCTGCCCTAGTGCCTGGGGGTCGTAGAAGCCGCCGAGCAGCTCGTCGCTGATCCAGGCTGAACCGTCGGGGAGTCCCACCCACGAGCGCAGGTTCAGGCAGCCGCAGCCTGCTGGCACGGCGTAAGCGCCTAGCGGCGTGTGGCAGCTGGCGTCGAGCGCCTGCGCAACAGCACGCTCTGCGACGAGGCAGGCGAACGTGTCCTTGTCCGTGATCGCCTCCACCGCCGCGCTGGTCGCGTCGTCGCCCGCGCGGCCCTCGAGTGCGAGGACGCCCTGCCCGGGAGCGGGCACGAACCGCTCGACGTCGAGCACGCCGCCGACCTCCGACTCGCGCGTCAGACGCTGCAGCCCAGCGTGTGCCAGGACGATCGCATCCAAGCCTTCCCCGGGGTCGGCGAGCTTACGCAGGCGCGTGTCGACGTTGCCGCGGATTGCGACCACGTCGAGGTCCGCGCGCGCGGCCTGCAACTGCGCGAGGCGGCGAATGCTGCTGGTGCCCACGCGGGCGCCCATCTGCAACTGATCGAGCGCGGCGGCACCGCACAGTACGTCCTCGGCGGCGGCACGCGCGGGCGCGCCGTGCAGCGCTAGACCGTCCGCGAGCTCTCCCGGCACATCCTTTGCGGAGTGCACGGCGAGATCGATCCGGCCATCGGCGAGCGCGTCCTCGAGCTCGGTGACCCAGCGCGACTTGTCGCTGCCGTCCGTGGACGGGTCGCCACTGGCAGCGCTCAGCCGGTCCCCGCTGGTAGTCATGGGCACGATCTGCCAGCCGCCGTGACCGGCGGTCGCCAACAGCTCTGCGATCAGCCCTGCCTGTGCCAACGCGAGCGCGCTGCCCCGCGTTCCAATCCGCATCAGTGGGGCGTGTGGGGCAGGCGGGCCATCAAATTCAAACGGGCCGGCGCCGGCGTGGGCGCAGGTCGTGCACCTCAGCGAGCTCCGCTGGCTGCTCTTCGGTCGACTGACCGCCAGCGCGCACGTCCTCGCGTAGCCCGAACAGCTCCCGCACCAGCTCGAGGCTGGCATGACCGCGGTCCTCGCTGAGGCTGCGCAGACGGATTGTGGGCTCGTGTAGCAGCCGGCTCATGACCGCCCGTGCGACTGCCTCCACGCGCGCGAGGTCGCGCTCGGAGGAAGACTCCCAGCGCCCGGAGTTCTCTGCCAACACCTGTTGCACGATCTGATCGCCGTGGGCGCGCAGCGCGCTGATCGTCGGTAGCGCGTCCAGCTGGCCCAACCAGCGGGCGAAGCGCTGGATCTCTTCCTCGACGATCTCGAGCGCCCGTGGGGTCTCCTGCGCCCGGGTGCTGAGGTTACGCGCGACGACAGCCTGCAGATCGTCGATGTCGTAGAGGTTCACACCCGCCAGCTCACCGCACGCCGGGTCGACGTCGCGGGGCACCGCGATGTCGATGATCAGCAGGGGCCTGGCGTCCCGCTCTGCCATCACGAGCTCCAGCTCGTCGCGTCCGAGGATCGGGTGGGGCGATGAGGTCGAGGACAGCACGATGTCGGCGTGCGTGAGCTGCTCCGGCAGTTTGTCCAGGCCGACGACCGTGCCGCCGAAGCGCTGCGCGAGGCTGATCGCGCGATCGGCGTGGCGGTTGGCGACGAAGATCGTGCCCGCGCCCTGCTCGGAGAGCGCGCGCGCCGTGAGCTCTGAGGCCTCGCCCGCTCCGAGGATCACGACGTTGCGGTCTTGCAGGTCGCCGAGCACGCTGAGCGCGAGATCGACGGCCACGGAGGAAACGCTCACGCGGCTGGAGCCGATGTCGGTCTCCGAGCGCACGCGCTTGCCGGTGGTGAGCGCCGCCGCGAACAGCCGGTTGGAGAGCGGCCCGGTAGCGCCCGCGCGCATCGCCGTCTCATGGGCGCGGCGCACCTGCCCCTGGATGTCCGCCTCACCGAGGATCATCGACTCGAGGCTCGCGGTGACGCGGTAGAGCTGACGCGCGGCGTCGCAGTTGCGCGGCGAGTAGATCACATCAGCCAGCTCCGTAGGGCGGATCTCCGCGCGGCGGGCCAGTAAGCCGAGGACGTCTGCCTCGGCCTGAACTAGATCCCCCCCGGCCCCGCCGACTACGAGGTACACCTCTGTGCGGTTGCACGTGGAGATCACAACCGCCTCGCGCACCTCCTTGGTGGCTGTCGCCTGGCGTGCGAACTCGCCCGCTTCACTCTCGCTGAACGCGAGGCGTTCGCGCAGCGCCACGGGCGCGGTCTTGTGGGAGATGCCTAGCGCCAGTAGCTCGCTCATGCCAGCGTGGACTCCGGTTGCTGGCCCTGCCTCTCCGTGCCCGCGCCGGCTTGCCCGCCAGCGGGACTCGCGTTAGGCCGGCCAGTGCCGGTGTGCTCGGAGAGGCTCAACAGCTCTCCCAGGTCGCGCTCGATGCGGCTGAGGCGGATGGCCATGATCGCGACGTAGATGAGCACGATCGCGAACAGCACGATGTAGGCGCCGGCGACGTACTTGCCGGCTGTGTGCAGCGGCAGTGCAGGGGTCTCCGCGAGGATCGTGGCGAACATCACGGCACCGACCTTACGCCCGCGCGAGCGGATGCGGCGGCTGCATGCTGGATCGCGGGAACGGCGCTGCGCGCGCGCGGTGCGTCGGCGTGTTCACCCGACAGCCTTCTGCGCAGCGCGCGCAATTGCGAGCGGGTGTGCTTGGCGGTCAACTCGTACTTGCAGAGGGTCGCGAACAGCAGTGCCATCGAGCCGAGCGAGACCAAGAACGTCAGCGCCATGGAGCCTGGGAGGTTGGAGGTGCTGCCGAGCACGCGCGGATGGAGATATTCCGTGGAAAGGCGCACCGCGATGAAGTTCAGCGGCACGAATGCGCCTGCGGTGATGGCGAACACCGAGGCGTAGCGTGCCTGGCGCTCTGGGTCCTCGATTGCGAAGCGCAACGGCTGGTAGGTGGCGTAGAGCAGGAAGATGATCAAGAACGACACGAGTGTGGGCTCGCTCCACACCCACCAGTGTCCCCACGAGCCCTTTGCCCAGATCGAGCCGGTGATCAGCGTGCCGACGGCGAAGATCAGGCTCATGTGGATGACCACGTACGAGCGCATGTCCCAGCGGGCATCGCGTGTGCGCAGGTGCTGGATTGCGAGCAGGCCGCCGAGCACAAATCCGCATAGGGCGACGATCGCCAGCGGCACGTGCACGTAAAAGATCTTCTGCAAAAAGCCCTGTTCGGCTTCAAGCGGCGCGTAGAAGAAGACGAGGCTGAGCGTGACGGCGATGGCGATGACCGTGGCGATGCTCAGCGTGCGCAATCCATTTCCGTAGCCGAAGGGTCGGCTCGAGCGTTCCACGTTGTTAATCCTCCAAGAGGAAGTCGAACAGGGCGAAGGCGATCAGCCCGAACACCAGATCATAGAGCCCAAGCGTAAGCAGCCAGCGGGTGGGCGGGCCACCGATCGCAAGCCGGTGAGCTTGGGCGAGTAGCGGCGAGGTCGCACGCGCGCCGCCAATCACGATCGGCACGAGCAGCGGCAGTGCCAGTAGCGGCCCGAGCAGGTCGCGGGCGCGGGTGCGCACCGCCATCGCGGCCACCAGCGTCCCGATGACGGCAATGCCGATGTTGGCGAGTACGAGCGTCACAACCAGCCAGGGCAGCGCTGGTGCGAGCGGTGATCCCAGCAACAGCAGCGCGAAGGCGGGGACGGCCACGAGCTCGAGCACAGTCAGATAGGCCAGCAGCGTCAGTACCTTGGCGACGAGCATCGCGCTGCGATCCACCGGAGCGAGCAGAAACGCGTCGAAGCCGCCCTGGTCTGCATCGGCTACGAACAGTCGGTTGATGCCGAGAATTGCAGCAAATAGGAGCGTCACCCAGAGGATGCCGGCGCCGAGATCGCCTTCAACGCTGTTGCGGTTCAGCGCGAAATGGAACACCACGAAGGTGCTCAGCGCGAATAGCGACATCGCGGGCACCGACTCCAGCGTGCGCAGCTCCACGAGTAGCTCCTTGCGCAGCAGCGCGCGGACGGTCGACCATAGCCCGATGCTCTGGACGGGACGCTTGGTCTCGAGCGCTCGCGGTGTCGTCTGCACGCTCATCGGTAGAGCTCGGCGATTTCACCGGGGTCGACGTCCGTAGCTGCGCGCAGCAGCGCCGGACGCCCTGCTCGCAGTCCCAGTACTACGTCCGCCTCGGCGAGGTCGCCCGTGGGGTTGTGGCTGCAGATCACGCGTGTGCGTTTGGAGGCAGCGCCAATCAGCGGCGCGACGAGCTCGATGGCGGCTGGGTCGAGGTTCGAGTGTGGCTCGTCGAGCAGCAGCAGTTCGGGGTCATGAAGCATGGCGCGGGCGACCGCCACCCGCTGGACCATCCCGCGGGAGAGCGTGCGTAGCGGCTCACCGGCGCGGGTGCTCATCGTTACCGACTCGAGCAGCTCGTCCACGCGCCGATTGCCGATCCCGTATAGGCGCGCGTGGAAGCGGAGGTTCTCACGTGCGGTGAGCTCGCGGTAGAGCAGTGGCTCATGTCCGAGTAGGCCGACGCGGCCGCGTAGCGCCCACGCCTCGTCGGGGAGGCTCGAGCCCAGCACGCGTACCTCGCCCGCATGCGGGCGCAGCAGCGTGGCGAGCACGCGCAGCAGCGTCGTCTTGCCCGCGCCGTTTGGACCGAACACGACCAACGTTTGCCCAGCGGCGAGCGACAGCGAGATACCACTGAGTGCTTCGCGTTCGCCGTAGTGCCGCGCGAGCCCGTCGAGCTCCAGTGCCGGTTCGCTCATGATGTCGCTCGCCGTCGGGTCACGCGACCGCCCGACCAAGCAGATTCGCTTGGGGCCATGTGTGTTGCGACTCTACAGCCGCCATCGCGATCAATGATCGAGCTGGGTCCAGGATCGCTGGGCAGAGAGTAGGGCGGACTCTACGCCAAAACGTCCATAGTCGCTCGCATGTTTTGGACGTTGATAGTGGTGTAGTTGCGCAACCATAGATGTCAGTTCGGTTTTTTAGGACATGACCACTTTGTGCACTTTGGCTAATCACGTTGTAGGGAGCTAGGGGATGGAACCCAGAGACTGGCCGCTTGACCCTGCCGCCGCGGCGGCAGCTGTTGGGCACGTGATCGAAGATCTCGACACGGCTAACGACGATCAGCGCGACGCCCTCTTGTATGAACTCATCCGCACGGCTTGGGGGACCGTGTGGGCGCTGGACCAGTGACGCCTTGCGGTCTAGTGACCTGGGGTTGACTCAGGTCACTAGACGTGCAGTGCGTGGACGCTCTGCGCCTGTGCGATCAGCTCGCGCACGGCCTGCTCGCCCTCTTGGCCGCCGTCGCGCAGTAGCGCGATCGGGTCGGGATTACCGTTGACGATCCCCTCGAAGAAGTCCTTGCGTTCCTGGTAGGTCGCGAGCGTTGCCTTCGCCCAGCCACGTACCTCGTTGAGCAGCACCGCCAGCCGCGCGTAGGACTCGCCGAACTGGGCTTCGATCTCGCGCTTCATGCGCTTGGCCAGCGCCGGCGAGGCGCCGGCCGTGGAGATCGCGATTGCGAGCGGGCTCATGCGTACGATCGCTGGCAGGATGAAGTTGCACAGCGGTGGCACGTCGACGACGTTGACGAGCATCGCCCGCCGCTCGGCGTCGTTGTACACAGCGATATTCACGTCCGTGTCGTCGGTCGCCGCGATCGCCATGAATGCGCCCTCCAGGTCGCTTGCGCCGGCGTAGTCGCGCTGCTCCCAGCGGATCGAGCCCTCGCGCGCGTACTGCTCGAGCGCTGGCTCGGCCGTGGGCGCGATCAGCGTGACCTCACCATCGCAAGCGAGCAGCCCCTCGATCTTCTCCAAGCCGATCTCACCGCCGCCGATCACCAGGCAGCGTCTGCCGGTCAGCTTCAGGCAGGCGATGTAGAAGGGGTTGTCCAGCATCCCCTGCACGCAGCTCTGGTCGCAGATTCCTCTGCGCAGCTGACAAACACACTCCTTGCCGGCGTAGGCCTGGGCGGGCATGGTCAAAGGTTAGCTCGGTGGCAGCCCGCGTCCGAACGCGCGGGCGCCGATCCTTGCAAGCGCGAGTGCTCCCTCCCGCCAGGCACGCTCGCGATCGGTCTCGCGTTCGGAGCGGAGCTTGGCGACCGTGCGCATTGCCTTGGCGCTGGTGGCGTCATGTGGCCCCCACCACAGGCCGCGCATGTTGGGTGGATCCCAGGTGATGAGCTTCTCCTGGGCGCAGGCACGCAGCCCCGCCTGGCCGAGCGTGCGGCCAAGGCCGCCACCGGCGGCAGCTCCCCAAGGCCCCCGCGAGACGGTGGGGCCCGGTAGGTGGTCGTTGAGCCAGACCATGCCGGCGTGTAGCTCGCGCGCGATGCGAACCCCTTGATAGCGGTCGGCCGTCCACACCGACGCGCCGAGGCAGTAGTCGCTGCTGTTGGCAGCTGCGATCGCCTCGTCAATCGAATCGACTGGCACGACCACGAGCACCGGTCCGTCGATTGGCTCGCGCAGCAGGCGCATCTCCGGCGTGGCGTCGGTGATCACCGCCGGCGCGTAGAACGCGCCGGCATCGCAGCCCGCTGGCATTACGGGCCCGCCGCAATGTAGGCGCGCGCCCTGTGCGACGGCTTCGTCGACCAGCGCGCTCACGTGCTCGACGCGGCGGACCGACGCGAGCGGACCGATCTGCACGCGTGGATCGACAGGGTCACCAACCGTGAGGGCGCGCGCGCCGGCGACGAGCCCTGCGAGGAAGCGCTCGTGGACCTCCCGCGCGACATAGATGCGCTCGACCGATCCGCGTGCCTGTCCGGCGCCGGCGCACCCTGCCCACAGCGCGCCGCCTACTGCCCGCCGCAGGTGCGCGTCGGCGAGCACAAGCATCGCGTCCTTGCCGCCCAGCTCGACGGTGACCTCCTTCTCGCGCGATACGCACGCGCGTGCCACCACGCGCCCGACTGCGGGCGATCCCGTGAACAGGATCTTGTCGACAGGCGTCTGCGCGAGCGCGACGCCGACGTCGGCGTCGCCGTGGATCACGCGCACGAGTCCCTCTGGCAGCCCGGCGCGGGCGAGCACCCGCGCGATCCGCTCGCCCGCGAGGCTCGCGCGGGTGGCGGGCTTGAAGACGATGCCGTTGCCTGCGAGTAGCGCGCCTGCGATCTGGCCGAGGGGCTGTGCGAACGGCGCGCTGCCGGCGCCGATCACGCCGAGAACGCCGTATGGCTCGAAGGCGATCCTCGCTCGCTTGGCGACGGTCAGCGATCGATGGATGCCCACGCGCCGACTGCCCAGCACGTCCGCTCCATCCTCGGCGATCCACTTCAGTGCGTCGATCGCCGCCAGCAGCTCGAGCGCGGCGATCTCCGCACGGGGTCTGCCCTGCTCGCGGGCCAGCGCCTCCTGCAGCTCGTCGAAATCATCGATCACGGCCTGGGCCATCCGGCCCATGTAGCGCGCGCGATCCTGGAGCCTGAGCAGCGCCCACAGCGGCTGCACCTTGGCGACGGCCTCCACCACTTCCTCGACGCGCTCGGGGGCGGTCGTTGTGACGGTGCCGAGCACGGCGCCCGTCGCGGGGTCGCGTGCGGTCAGCTCTGCCTGCCCGGGGCTCCCGTCGGAGGACATCTGGTTATCGCTGATGGGCGTGCTCATCGCATGGCGATTATCGCGTCTGGGAGCCGCGCGCCTGGCGGATTCGCTGCAGGCGGGCCGCTAGCTCGGCCTCGGCGTCGTCGGGCGCATAGAAGCGCTCGCCGGCGAGCTCCTCCGGCAGCAGCTCCTGCGGGCCGAGATGCCCCGGATGACCGTGCGGGCTGTCGTAATCGACAGCCCGCCCACCCGGGCTTCCAACCTGTCCAGGCCGCGGACCAGAGCGCAGCCAGCCGGGAACTGGTGCGGCGCCGTGCTCGCGCACATGGCGCTGGGCGGCCGCCAGCGCAACTCCAGCGGCGTTGGACTTGGGCGCGAGCGACAGATAGATGGCGGTCTGCGCAAGCGCGTAGCGTGCCTCGGGTAGGCCCACGTGCTCGACTGCCTGGGCCGCGGCGCTCGCCACCGACAGTGCGGCCGGGTCGGCGTTACCGATGTCCTCTGAGGCAAGGATGATCATGCGGCGCACAATGAACCGGGGGTCCTCGCCACCCTCGAGCATCACCGCCAGGTAATACAGCGAGGCGTCGGGGTCCGAGCCACGGGTGGCCTTGATCCACGCGGAGATGTAGTCGTAGTGGCGGTCGCCCTGTTTGTCATAAAGGACTGCCCGCCGTTGCAATGCGTCCTCGATGCGCGCAAGCGTCACACGCTCCTCTCCGAGCTCACCGGCGGTGGTTGCCGCCAGCTCGAGTGCGTTCAGTGCAGTCCGCGCATCGCCTTCGCTGCGAGCGGCGAGGAACTCGACAGCGTCCTCGTCGAGTGCAAACGCTCGCTCGCGGGCCGCGTCGTCCGCTGGCACCGTGGCGCTCGGCGAGCCGTCAGTCTGGGTGCCGGCAGCAGCGCGGCGCACGAGCAGCGCCACCTCATCGGCGGAGAGTGCCTCCAGTGCATACACACGCACGCGCGAGAGCAACGCGCCGTTGACCTCGAACGCGGGGTTCTCCGTGGTGGCGCCAATCAGCGTCAGCAGGCCTTCCTCGACAGCCGGCAGCAGCGCGTCCTGCTGGGCCTTGTTGAAGCGGTGGATCTCGTCGAGGAACAGCACTGTCTGAATGCCTTGAGCATCGCGGCGGTGCGCGGCGCGCTCGATCACCGCGCGTACCTCTGCCCGCCCGGCGGCAACTGCGCTGAGTTCCTCGAAGGCTGCCTGTGAGTGCTCGGCGACGATCCGCGCGAGCGTTGTCTTCCCCGAGCCGGGCGGCCCGTAGAGCAGCATCGAGTGGGGATGCCCGTGCTCGATTGCTGTCCGTAGAGCTGAGCCAGGACCGAGCAGATGTGTCTGCCCTACGAACTCCTCGAGGTGTTGGGGCCGGGCGCGAGCCGCAAGCGGCAGACTCTGTGACACTTGATCACTCGGCATGCGACGTTTGGCCATATCAAGCCCAGAAACTTTGGCCACATCGGCGTCCGGTCCGTCGTCAAAGAGGGTATCCATGTAAGCGAGTATTGCTCTTAGTGTCGCGAGTGCTTGCCAGACGGCAGGCTGTCGGCTTCTCACAGGAGCAGGTTTGCCCATGGCCCGCGTCGAAGTTGTAGATTCCTTGTTGACGTCCCAACACCCCAACATCCCCGGTAGCAGGGAGCCCTGAGATGAGTGCTGGGGCGGCTGAGGTACTGCCAACTGGAGGAAGGGGAAGGCTCGAATTCCTGGACGTGGGCGGAGACATCGCCGCGCGCTCTCCACTGCAGCTTTTCTGGCGCAGGTTCCGACAGGATCGCGTGGCGCTCATCTCGCTTGGCTTCATCGTCTTCCTGATTGTCATCGCGCTCGCCGCGCCGCTGGTCGTGAGCATCCTCGGCCTTCCCGGCCCCGACGTTCAGAACCTCAATCTGACGGACTCCTTTGGCTCGCCTTTGGGCCCCACTGGCGCGCATCCGTTTGGGGTGGACCAACTCGGCGAGGACGTGATGTCGAGGGTGATCTACGGCACGCGGATTTCGCTGGAGGTGGGGATCATCGGCACCGGCATCTCGACGGTAATTGGGGTTGTCGTGGGCATGCTCGCGGGCTTCTACCGCGGCTGGGTGGACATGCTGCTGTCGCGCTTCATGGACATCGTGCTGTCGATCCCAATTCTACTGCTGGGGATCGGGCTCGGCGCGGCCTGCGCTGTACGGGGATGTGTGAAAGGCATCGTCCAACCGGGCGTCGCGACGATCGTCTTCATCATCTGCATAGCCACGTGGCCGTACGTCGGACGCATCGTGCGAGGCTTGGTCCTGTCGATGCGCGAGCGTGAGTTCGTTGAGGCCGCGCGGGCGCTCGGGGCCTCGGACATGCGGATCATGTTCCGCGAGATCCTTCCCAACCTGACCGCCCCGATAATCGTCTACGCGAGCCTGTTGATCCCGACGAACATCCTGCTCGAGGCGGCGCTCTCGTTCCTCGGCGTTGGCGTTCGTCCACCGACCGCGAGCTGGGGGGCGATGATCGCGCAGGCGGCGCCGATCTTCAACACCGCGTGGTGGTTCATGGTCTTCCCGGGGATCGCGCTGGTGCTGACGGTCTTGGCATTCAATCTGCTGGGCGACGGGCTGCAGGACGCCCTGAACCCGAGGAACGCCCGATGAGGGCTATCGATACACAACACAGGAGGCGTCTTGATGAAGTCGATTAGATCGGTCACGGCCGCAGGGCTCGTGGCCGGGCTCGCGCTGCTGCTGGCCGCGTGCGGGTCCAGCAATTCGAGCACCGGCTCGAGTAGCAATGGCTCGAGCAGCAGTTCCAACAGTGCAAGCTCCGCGCTCAGCACGGGCGGCTACAAAAGCCCATTGACCGAGTCGCTGACCGGTAAGACCGGTGGGACGCTGACGGTGCTACAGGAAATCGACTTCGAACACCTGGATCCGGGGATCGCCTACTTCTCGGTCGACTACGCGGTCGTGTTCGCCACGCAACGCCCGCTGTACTCGCAGAAGCCGAACTCGACTGAAGCGACGCCCGACATGGCCGAAGGCGCACCGGAAGTCTCGGGTGGCGGCAAGACCGTGACCGTGCATCTCAAGGAAGGCATCGATTTCAGCCCGCCGGTCAATCGCGAAGTCACCTCTGAAGATGTGGCTTATGCGATCGAGCGCGGTGCCAACCCGAACGTCGCCAACCCCTACATCCAGTCCTATTTCAAAGCGATTGAAGGGATGCCGACAGCGACGGGCGGCCCGATCAAGGGCATCGAAACGCCGAGCAAGCACGAGATTGTGTTCCACCTCACCGAACCCAAAGGCCAGCTTGTCGCCGATGCGCTGGTGTTGCCGCTGACGGCGGCAGTGCCGAAGGAATACGCCGAAAAATTCGACAAGCACAAGCCGTCGAACTACGCCGACTTCCAGGTGGCAACGGGTCCGTACATGCTGAAGAACGACGCCAAAGGGAAGGTTCTCGGGATCGGCTACATCCCTGGTAAGTCGGCGACACTCGTGCGCAACCCCAAATGGAACCCCAAGACCGACTACCGCCCTGCGTACCTGAACGAAATCGATATCAAGATCGGCGGCACGAGCGCCGTCATCGGCCGTCAGGTGCTGGAAGGTACGAACATCGTCCAGAACGAATCGGCGGTCGCTCAGTCTGCGGTCCGCCTCGCTGCCGAAAAGTACAAGTCCCAGCTGCAGATCTCACCGGGCGCAGGGGCGCATTACATCGGTGTGAACAACAAGGTTGGGCCGTTTAAGAACGTCGACGTGCGCAAGGCACTATGGGCGGCGCTGGACCGCCAGGCGATGGACAAGGCGCGTGGTGGCGAACTTGTCACTACCGTCGCCACCCACTTCATCTACCCGACGATCAACGGCTTCGAACAGGCCGGCGGCGTGAAGGGCCCGCAGGGATCGCAGTTCGATTTCAACGCTTACCCTGAAGGCAACATGAAGGTGGCCGAAAAGTACTTGAAGTTGGCCGGCTACCCGAGCGGTAAATACACGGGCAACGAAACGATCACGGTGGTCGGTTCGACGGGCAGTCCGCAGGAACAGGACGCGGAGATCGTCGAGCAGACGCTCAAGAGCCTCGGTTTCACCGTGAAGTTCACGCTCGTGGAAGCCTCGACGATGTACGCGAAGTACTGCAACGTTCCCAAAGAAGAGATCACCGTGTGCCCGAGCGTGGCATGGATTGCCGACTTCGCCGATCCGCAGACGGTGCTCAACATCACGTTCAACGGCACCACGATCGTCCCCACGGGCAACGTCAACTGGAGCCAGACGAACGTGCCCAAGATCAACGCCGCGATGGCTGCCGCCGAAAACGTCGTCGGCAACGAAGCTCGCGCTAAGGCGTGGGCCAAGATCGACGAAGAACTCGTCGAAGACGCGGCTGCGGTTCCGTTCGATTGGGACAAGCAGGCGGGCATCGAGGGCAGCGCCGTCAACGGCGTCGGCGACCTTTGGGACGTCGGCGAGTGGGACTACAGCTACACCTCACTGAAGTAACCCCCAGTCACTCCGCTGTGGGGAGGGGCCTCGTAAGGGGCTCCTCCCCATTTTGGTTAGCACCACCGATGCCGAACATCACGAGGATTCCTTGAAGACCACACCAACCACTACCAACTGCTGCTCCGGCTAGACAGGCGATGCTCCGCTACATCATCCGCCGCCTGCTGATCGGGGTGCTGATCCTCGTGATCGTGTGCGCTCTCACGTTCGTGTTCTTCCGCGTGCTGCCGACCGGCAATCCGGCGCTGCTGCGTGCAGGACGCGATCCACAGCCGAAGCTGATCAAAGAGATCGAAGGCGTCCTCGGGCTGAACAAACCGCTGATCGTGCAGTTCTGGGACTACATGAAGGCATTCTTCTTGCACCTCAACCTCGGCTATAGCTATTACAGCCAGGAGTCGGTGAAAGCACTGATCACCGAACGGCTGCCGGCCACGCTGTCGCTGACGGGAGGGGCGGCTGTCCTGTGGGTGCTCGGCGGTCTGAGCGTGGGGATCATCTCGGCCCTGCGCCGCCACACGGTCGTCGATCGCCTGTCGATGGGCACGGCGCTGCTGCTGCTGTCGGTGCCGGAATTCTGGCTCGGGTTTGTGATGCTGCTGCTGTTCGCCAACGACATCGGCAAACTCAAGATCCTGCCGGGAGCGGGCAGCTACGTGGGACTCACATACGACCCGTGGAAGTGGTTCACGTCGCTGATCATGCCTTGGATCGTGCTGGCGTCCGGCGGCGCGGCGGTGTATGCGCGGCTGATGCGCAGCAGCTTGAGCGAGATGATGCGCGAGGACTACATCCGCACTGCCCGCGCCAAGGGGCTGCGCGAGCGGCTGGTCGTGCGCCAGGGGGTGCGCTCGGCGATCAACCCGATCGTGACGCTGCTCGGCCTGGAAATCGGGGTGCTGCTGGGAGGCGCGATCCTGGTAGAGACCGTGTTCAACATCCCGGGTATCGGCGTGGAGAACTTCAAAGCGATCCAATCGTCCGACTTCCCTGTCGTGCAGGGGACCGTGTTGCTCGCCTCTGCCTTCATCATCGTCGCGAACATCGTCGTGGACATCGCCTACGCGTATCTCGACCCCCGGGTGAGGTACTCGTGAGCGCTGCTGAGCCATTGCTCAGAGTGGAGGACCTACGCGTGGAATTCCCCAGTGAGGACGGTGTGGTGCATGCGGTCGACGGGATCACCTACCAGGTGTTCGCAGGTCGCACGCTGGGGATCGTGGGTGAGTCGGGGTCGGGCAAGACTGTCTCCTCGTTGACTGCGCTGGGTCTCACCCGCCGCCAGGGCGCGCGGATCTCCGGGCGGATCCTGTTCGACGGCAAGGATCTGCTGACGCTCCCCGAAGACAAGATGCGGGCTGTCCGCGGCAACGACATTGCGATGATTTTTCAGGACCCGTTGTCGTCGCTACATCCGCTGTACAAGGTCGGTCGTCAGCTGACGGAGGCGGTGCGGGCGCACCGCGACGTCTCCAAGGCGGTGGCGCGCGCACGCGCTGTTGAGCTGCTGGGCCTTGTCGGCATACCCGACCCGGCCAGGCGTGTGGACCAGTACCCGCACGAGTTCTCCGGCGGCATGCGCCAGCGCGTGATGATCGCGATGGCGCTGGCAAACGAGCCAAAGCTGCTGTTTGCGGATGAGCCGACGACGGCCCTGGACGTGACGGTTCAGGCGCAGATCCTGGCGCTGATGGAACGCCTCCAGCAGGAGCTGGGGATGGCGATCGTGATGATCACCCACGACCTCGGAGTGGTGGCAGAGATGGCCGATGACATCGCGGTGATGTACGCGGGGAGGATCGTCGAGACGGCGTCTGCCGCGCAGCTGTTCGCCGCGCCTGAGCACCCCTACACATGGGGGTTGCTGAAGTCGATCCCACGCCTGGACGCACCGCGCGATGAGGACCTCGTGCCGATTCCGGGAACGCCCCCGAGCCTCATCAACCCGCCCTCGGGCTGCCACTTTCATCCCCGCTGCCCGTACTCGCAGCCAGACCACGAGCGCATCGACCCTGTACTGGAGCCGGTGCCTGGCGAACCGCAGCATCACGTCGCCTGCCTGCTGGAGTCAGGGGTGCGCAGGAGCTTGTGGGCACAGCTGCGTGAGGGCAGCACGCCGCAGGAGGCGCTTGCGGCGGTCGGCGCGGGGGAGCCCGCGGCGTGAGCGGCCCCGAGTCCACGTCCACGCCATTCGGCGAGAGCGCATCTGAGCTGCCGTCGGTGGCGCAGGCAACGCCGACCACAGCCACTGACGGGGGCGGCGACGGGCCGCTCGTGCGTGTGCGTGAGCTCGTCAAGCACTTCCCAATCACGCGGGGCATCATCGTCCAGCGCAAGGTGGGCGCGGTGCAGGCGGTGGACAACGTGAGCTTTGAGATCACGCGCGGCGAGACGCTCGGCCTGGTCGGCGAGACGGGTTGCGGCAAGAGCACGACCGCGCGCCTGATCACGCGGCTGCTCGATGCGACATCGGGGGAGATCGACTTCGACGGCCAGGACATCACGCGCCTGAAGGGAGCCAGCCTAAAGGCGATCCGCCGCGAAGTGCAGATGATCTTCCAGGACCCGTATTCGTCGCTGAACCCACGCAAGACGATCGGCTCGATCATCGGTGAGCCGTTTGCGATCCACGGGCTGCTGCCGGACAAGGGCGAGCGTAAACGCGAGGTTCAGCGGCTGATGGAGACGGTAGGACTGAACCCGGAGCACTACAACCGCTACCCGCATGAGTTCTCGGGCGGCCAGCGCCAGCGCATCGGTGTGGCGCGGGCGTTGGCGCTGGCGCCGAAGCTGCTGATCGCGGACGAGCCGGTGTCGGCGCTTGACGTGTCGATCCAGGCGCAGGTGCTCAACCTGCTGCGCGATCTACAACGGCGCTTCGGCCTGACGATCGTGTTCATCGCCCACGACCTTTCGGTCGTGCGCCATATGTGCGACCGCGTGGCGGTCATGTATCTCGGCAAGATCGTGGAGATTGGCGGTGGCGATGAGCTGTATCGCTTCCCCCGCCACCCGTACACGGGCGCGCTGCTGGCGGCGGTGCCGCACGCCGACCCAAGCCGTCACGGCGAGCAACGGAGCATTCTTGGTGGCGATGTGCCGAGCCCGGCCAATCCGCCCAGCGCGTGCCGCTTTCACACCCGCTGCCCAAAGGCGCAGGAGCTGTGTTCGCAGCAGGAGCCGCTGCTGGAGGACAAGGGCTCGGGCACACGCGTTGCCTGCCACTTTCCGCTGACGCGTGAGGAGGCGACCCAGATCGGCGTACGATCTGGCGGATGACTGCGAGCGGGTCACAGGGCGGTGGGCTGGGCGCGGAGGCCGAGGCGCTGCTGGCGAGCCTGGTTCGTTTCAACACAGTCAACCCGCCGGGCAACGAGCGTGCGGCGCAGGAGTACCTCGCCGCCCACCTCTCGCAGGCTGGCTTCGAATGCGAGCTGTTGGGCGCTGAGCCAGAGCGCCCAAATCTGGTGGCGAGGCTTCGGCCGACTGACGCGGGTGCTCCGGCGGGTCCCACGCTCTGCTACCTGGGCCACGTGGACACTGTGCTGGCAAACCCGGCCGATTGGACGCACGACCCGTGGTCGGGCAAGATCGCGGATGGCTTCCTGTGGGGCAGGGGGGCGCTGGACATGAAGTCGCAGGTCGCGGCGGAGATCGCCGCGGCGGCAACGCTTGCGCGCTCCGGCTGGCGCCCGGCGAGCGGTGAGCTGTTGATCGTGGCGGTGGTTGACGAGGAGACAGGCGGCTCGCTGGGAGCTGAATGGATCACGAAGAATCACCCGCAGAAGGTGCGCTGCGACATGCTGCTCAACGAGGGCGGCGGTGCGGTATTCGAATATGGAGGTCCGCCCGCGCGGCGCTGTTACGGCGTGTGTTGCGCGGAGAAGGGTGTGTTCCGCTTCACGCTGTCGACATCAGGGGTGGCCGGCCATGCCTCGATGCCAGGCATGGGCGACAATGCGCTTTTGAAGATGGGACCTGTGCTCGAGCGCTTTGCGGCGCGCCAGCCGTCCTTTCAGTTGACGGATGAGCCGCTGGCGTTTCTGCGTGGGATCGGCGAGGACCCTGATGACCCGCAGGGCTCGCTCGAGCGCTTGCAGGCGGTCGACCCGCGCCTGGCGATCATGTTCGGGCCGATGTTGGGGGTGACGTTCACGCCGACGCGCATCAGCGCGTCGGAGAAGATCAACGTGATTCCCAGCCGGGCGGAGTTGAAAGTGGATTGCCGCGTGCCCCCGGGATTGGGCGAGGATGAGGTGCGGGCGGGCATCGCTGAGGTACTTGGCGATGGAATGGATTCCCACCCACCCGACTGGAGCATCGAGTTCACCGAGCGGGTGGTTGGCAATCGCTCGCCTGTGGCATCACCGTTGATGGACACGATCTCGAGGTGGATCTCCGAGCGCGATCCTGGCGCGCAGGCTGTGCCGGTGGTGCTTCCCGGCTTCACCGACTCGCGCCATTTCCGCGTGGCATTCCCTGAGTGCGTGGCGTACGGCTTCTTCCCGCAGCGCCACCAGACGCTGCTCGAGAGCGCGCCGCTGATCCACGGCGCAGACGAGCGAATTGACGTGCGCGATCTGGCGTTTGCGGCGGAGCTGTTCAGCGACGTGGCGCTTCGCGTTCTCGGCTGAGGAGTGTCAGGCGCTCGACAAGAGCCGGAAAAACGCGCATAATGGGACGCAATGCCAAGGATGGTGTATTTGCTGGAGAGGGTTGACGGGTGAGCAAGCAGGCCACGGCTGGACTGCGCTCAACCGGGGGAGAAGTGCTGCCGGCACCCGCCGGGGATGCCCACAGCGCTGCCGTTCACGGCGTAGCGGCGCATGCCGCTACGCCGACAGCGGTGAACGCTGCTGCGGTGCACGCCGCTGAGAAATCGGCGTTGCATGCCGCTGCAACGTCCGGGGCGGTGAAGCACGCCGGCACGGTTGTGCACGCGCCGATCGTGCGCAGCATTGTGCCCGCGTCAGCGGCGCCGCACATCTCGTTTGCTCAGGAACTGCAGAACCAGGCGCTCAACTGGGAGCCGGTAATCGCGATCCTGTTCTTCAGCGCGCTGATTTTCATGATGTGGCGGATGCTGAAGGTGATGCCGCGGGTCAAGCCGCAGCGGATCAAGCCGTCGTCGGACCAGTCGGTGACGTTCGCTGACATCGCGGGCGTGGATGAGGCGAAGGCGGAGCTGCAGGAGATCGTCGAGTTCCTACGCCAGCCGAAGTCATTCCATGCGTTGGGGGCAAAGGTCCCAAAGGGGATCCTGCTGCACGGGCCGCCGGGCACGGGCAAGACGCTGCTGGCGAAGGCGGTGGCAAATGAGTCTGGCGCGCAGTTCTTCGCGCAGTCGGCAGCGTCGTTCGTGGAGATGTTCGCGGGCCTGGGGGCGGCGCGCATCCGTCGCCTGTTCGACATCGCGCGTAAGCACGAACCGGCGATCATCTTCATCGACGAGCTCGACGCGGTGGGTGGACGGCGGGGGATGGACATCTCCGGAGAGAAGGACCAGACGCTCAACCAGCTGTTGGTGGAGATGGACGGATTTGCGTCGAGCGGGCGCGTGGTGGTGATCGCGGCGTCGAACCTGCTGGAGAAGCTCGACCCCGCGCTGCTGCGTCCGGGCCGCTTCGACCGCCAGGTGTTCGTGGTGCCACCAGACGTGAAAGGCCGTCTGGGGGTGCTGCAGGTGCACACCCGCACGAAGCCCATGGGTGATGTCGATTTGGGACTGGTGGCCCAGCAGACGAGTGGGCTGACGGGGGCCGATCTAGCGAACATCTGCAACGAGGCGGCGATCTTCGCCACCAGGCGTGGCGCGCAGAAGATCGCTCACGCGGACTTCGATGCGGCGCTCGAGCGTGTGATCGCTGGTGTTCAGTCCAAACGGGTGCTCAACGCTCACGAGCGCAGGGTGGTGGCTTACCACGAGGCTGGGCACGCGCTGTGCGGCGAGGTCTTGCCGTCGGTGGATCGTGTGCACAAGATCTCGATTGTTCCGCGTGGGCGGGCGCTTGGCTACACGATGAACCTGCCGGCGGAGGATCGCTATCTGAAGACGCGTGAGGAGCTGCTGGATTACATGACGGTGTTGCTCGGCGGTCGTGCCGCTGAGCAGATCGTGTTCGGCGCGATTACGACGGGCGCCTCGGATGACCTCAAGCAGGTGGCGGACATCTCGCACTCGATGGTGCACGACTTCGCGATGGGCACAGCAGGGGTGGGACGCTCGCCTGATGGTGACGTGAAGCTGTCCGAGCGCACGCTGCGTTTGCGTGACGAGGAGCGCCAGGATTTGATCGAGGAGGCACGCAGGGCGGCGCAGAAGCTGATTGTCGCGCACCGGCGCCAGCTGGAGGATCTTGCGCAGGAGCTGCTCGAGCATGAGGTGCTCGAGCGTGAGGCGATCGACAGGATCATGGCAGGGGTACCGAGGATGGAGCGGACCCCGGGCATGGGCCTGCGCGTGGTTGCAGCGGCACAGTCGCACTCGTCGCTGCCTGCGCTCGCGCCGATCCAGCTGCCGCAGCCCCCCGAGGAGGGTGGCCCCGGCCGCCGATAGACTGCGGCTCATGTTCAGCCGCATCGACCACATTGGTGTCGCCGTAGAGGCGATCGAGCCAGCGCTCGAGCTCTACCGCGACAGCTTCGAGCTGACGGTGGGCCACCGCGAGGTCGTGGAAGAGCAGGGCGTGGAGGCAGTGCTGCTGGACGTGGGGGAGAACCACGTGGAGCTGTTGGCACCACTCGGGCCGGACACGCCGGTTGGCAAGTTCCTCGCGTCGAAGGGACCGGGGTTGCACCATGTGGCCTACCAGGTGAGCGACATCGACGCCACGCTGGCAGCACTCAAGCGGGCGGGTCTGCAGCTGATCGACCAGCAGCCGCGTACCGGTATCCGTGGGTCGCGCGTGGCGTTCATGCACCCGCGGGCAACCGTTGGCGTGCTAACGGAGATCGTGCAGCCGGCCGCCGGATTGGAGGATCACTGATGTCATCGGGAACAAGACGCGTGACGCTTGGCTTCCAAGGCGGGCAAGTGCTCGCACTGCGAGTCAGCGACAAGCAGCTGGAAGACCTCAACACGTCGCTAGGTGGCACCGGCTGGCACGAGCTCGAGAGCGAGGACGGGCCTGTGCGAGTGGACCTCGGACAGGTGGTCTACGTCAGCGCGGATAGCGACGAGCCCCGCGTCGGCTTCGGTTAGGGCGCCGATGGGCGGCGCGATGCTGCGTCCTCGATCGCTCGTGTGCTGTCGCACACTTCGCTCACTGCGTCCTTGCCTCGCTTGCCCCTCGACGCCCTAACTCGCTTGTCCTCCCTAAAGAACCTCGATGAGCGGCTGCTGCGCGTCGCGCGCACGGTTGGGCACACACCGGCCGCTGAGCGTGCGGTGGCGCGGTTCTCGAAGCTGGGCCAGCACGCGGGGGTATGGCTCGCCATTGGGATTGTTGGCGGTGTGTTGGACGCTGAGCGCCGGGGCGAGTGGCGCAGGGCGACGGGCACTGTGGCGGGGGTGTACGCGCTCAACACGGCGATCAAGCAGATCGTTGGCCGTCGTCGGCCTGAGCTGCCTGGTTTGCCGGCGCTGACGGGGACGCCGACGGCGCTGAGCTTTCCCAGTGCGCATGCCTCCACGTCGTTTGCGGGCGCCAGCGTCTATTCACAGCTCGGTCTGCCGGCTTTCCCGCTTTACGCGCTGGCGGCCGGGCTGTCGCTGTCGCGGCTGTATCTGGGCGTGCATTACTCGTCCGATGTGGCGGTTGGTGCGATGCTCGGGGTGGTGGTCGGGAACCACTTGGACACACCAGTGCATATACTGGACGCATGAGCCAAGCATTGTCGGCGTCAGCGGAAAAGGTTGGCTGTAGCGAGCGCACACTGCGGCGTTGTGTAAATGAGGGCCTTTTGCGTGGGCGTCGAGTGGGGCGGCGTCGGCTGGAGCTGTCGTGTACGGAGGAGGAGTATCTTGCCGCTCATTGGGGGCTGCTCAGCGAGCTGAGGGCAGCTCTACGCACCGAGCGAGCAGCTCGCCTAGTGGTGTTGTTTGGGTCCAACGCCACCGGCGAGGATCAGGATTCCTCCGATGTTGATCTGCTCGTCGTGCATGACGAGCAGGGGCCGCGCTCTCTGGCCAGGTTGCAGATGCGCCTGCGACGTGCGCTTGGGCGGCCGGTAGACGTAGTTGGCCTCGGGCAAGCGGAGACGATGCCAACGCTACTGGCTGACATCCTGCGGGAGGGACGTGTGTTGGTAGATCGAGACGGACTGTGGGATGGTCTGCAAGAGCGTCGGCGGGAGGTATCCGCGGCCGCTGCACGCGAAGAGCGCGACGTCGCTCGGCGCGCGCATGAGACGGTTGTGGCTGCACGGGAGCGGATCGCGGCAGCCGCCTAGTGATGCCTGCACTGTCAAAGGGACAGCGCCGGCTGAACACCATCTTCGAGTCCATTCCTCGCGCGCGCGAGCAGTTGCTCGTGGCAGTGGAAGAGTTCGACCCGGGGTTCGATCTCGACGCCTTCCTGCGCGCCGCGAGCTCACCGGATGCACGAGAGCGCAACAAGGTCGCGGTGGTCGAGCGCGAGTACGAGGTGTTGCTCAACTGGCTGCACGAGCTGGCAGCGAGGGCGCTTGCAGAGGGACAGCGCCTCGGTGTTCTCGACAAGGACTCCGGCCATCCCTGGGAGCGGCTCGCCGTGTTGCGGGTAATCTCACAGCGCTCGGCTACGCGCTTGCAGGAGGCGAAGGAGTTGCGCGATGATCTGGCACACGCCTATCCGCCAACCGGTTGGAAGGCGTTGCGCGAGAGTGTGCAGATCCTCCTGGCCGAGCTCGATCGCTATGTAGATCGCTGTGCCGCATGGCTGGCTGAAGCGGGCATTCTCGATATGGAGGCGTAACCGTGAGCACGCGCATAGGAATCGTGGGGATGCCCAATGCGGGCAAGTCGTCGCTGTTCAACGCGCTGACGAAAGCGGGCGCGGAGGCGGCGAACTACCCGTTCACGACGATCGAGCCGAACGTGGCGGTTGTGCCGGTGCGCGACGAGCGCATGGAAGCGGTGGCAAAGACCGTGGGCGCCTCAGAGATCGTGTGGGACACGGTCGACTTCCACGACATCGCGGGCCTGGTTGCGGGCGCCCACGAGGGCGAGGGGCTGGGCAACAAATTCCTGGCGAACATCCGCGAGACGCACGCGATCGTGCATGTGGTCCGCGCGCACAACGACGAAAATGTGATCCACCCGGAGGGTCGCGTGGACCCGCTGGCGGATATTGAAACGATTGAGACGGAGTTGGTGATGGCGGACCTAGAGGCCGCTGAACGCCGAGTGGACAAAGTCGGGAAACAGGCGCGGGGGGGCGATCGCGTTGCTGTGGCGGAGGAGGCGTGGCTACGCGAGGTGATCGCGGCCTTGCAGGAAGGTCGTCCCGCGCGCACAGTGCCAGTGCCAAAGGATGCCCCGAACGCGGCTCGCGACCTGGGCTCGCTGACGAGCAAGCCGGTGCTGTTCGTGGCGAACGTCGACGAGGGCTC
>DATHLT010000162.1:0-21867 GCA_035487855.1 Solirubrobacteraceae bacterium | reverse complement strand
ACGGTCTGGCCGCGGGCTGTGCGGCGATTGTGCTGCTCGCCTATATCGGCATTACGTTCTTCGCGGGGGACTACGACATGGCGATGCTCGCCGGCTGCATCGGCGGTGCGTGCATTGGCTTTCTTTGGTTCAACGCTTTCCCCGCGACGATCTTCATGGGCGATACGGGCTCGCTGGGTCTCGGTGGCGCGATCGCCGGTCTGGCGGTGATGACCAAGACCGAGGTGCTGTTGATCCTGTTGGGGGGCATCTTCGTGATGGAGGCGCTGTCGGTGGCGATCCAGGTGATCTCCTTCCAGATGACGCGCAAGCGGGTGTTCTTGATGGCGCCGATCCACCATCACTTCGAGCTGCGGGGATGGTCTGAGACGAAGATCATCCTGCGCTTTTGGATCATCGCCTCGATCTGCGGTGCGATCGGGTTCACGATCTACCGTCAGAGCAGGGGAGTCTGAGGCGATCGCGCCCGCCGTGTCGGCCGCAGCACCAAAGCGGATTGTGATCGCCGCCGGCGGGACCGCTGGGCACGTGGTGCCTGCGATCGCCGTGGCGCAGGAGCTGCGGGCGGCGGGGGCGCAGGTGTCGTTCATCGGCGGCGAGCGGGCGGAGGCGCAGCTGGTGCCCGCGGCCGGATTCGCGCTCGAGCGCATCCAAGTGGAGGGTCTCAGCCGTAGCAACCCACTGCGTGCGCTGCGCGCGGTGGCGCTGGCGGTGGTGGCGGTCCCGCGGTCGCTGATGCTGTTGCGAAGGCTGCGGCCGGATACGGTGATGGGCGGTGGCGGCTACGTCGCAGGTCCGGTTGGCTTTGCCGCGGTGTGCCTGCGCATCCCGCTGGTGTTGACTGAGGCAGACAGCCACCTGGGTTTGACCAACAGGCTGCTCGCGCGGTTCGCGCGGCGGGTATGCCTGGCGTTTGCCGTCCCCGGACGCGACGGCAGCCGCTACAAGGTGACCGGTCGACCGGTGGCGCCGCTGAGCAGCGATCGCCAAGCGGCGCGTGCGCGGTTTGGCTTGACGGCGGATGCGACGTGTGTGCTTGTGTTCGGCGGTTCGTTGGGGGCACACTCGATCAACATCGCCGCGATCGAGGCGTTCGCGGTGCCCGGCGCAGCAGTTCGCGTGCTGCATATCAGCGGGCGGCGCGATTACGCAGAGCTGGCTGGGCGCGATCTGCCGGCGGGCTATGAGCTGATTGAGTATCTGAACCTCGAGGATTTCGCCGACGCGCTCGCGGCGAGCGATCTGGTGGTGGCCCGCTCGGGTGGATCTGTGTTCGAGATCGCCGCACACGGGCTCCCGGCGATCCTCGTGCCTTACCCGCACGCTGCGGGCGACCATCAGACGACCAACGCCCGCTGGATGGCCGATGCGGGTGCCGCGGTCGTGATCGCGGACGCCGAGCTGAGCGGTGCCCGTCTGCGCACGGAGCTCTCGGAGCTACTGGCCGATCGCCAGCGCATGGCGGCGATGGCCGCGGCTGCCGCCGGCCTCGCCCGCCCGGATGCTGCGCTCGAGGTGGCAAGCGAGCTGCTCGCGGTGGCCTCATGAACGTGCGTGGCTGCGCTGGGCGGCGTCCACGATGAGCGGGCCGTGGAGCGGCCGGCGGCTGCACCTCGTTGGCGTGGGCGGCGCGGGCATGAGCGCGTACGCACGCGCGGCGCACGCGCTGGGCGCCGATATCAGCGGCTCTGACGGGAGCACCGGCCCTTATCTGGAGCGTCTGGCCGCGGACGGGATCCTCGATGCGGCGATCGGTCATCGCGCGGAGAACATCCCACCTGGATCGGAGATCGAGATCTTCTACTCCTCGGCGGTTGGAGCTGAGAACGTCGAGCGGCTGGCCGCACGCGAACGGGGTTTGCCTGAGCGTCCGCGGGCACAGCTGCTGGGGGAGCTGAGCGCGATACGCCGCACGATCGCGGTGGCGGGCACGCACGGCAAGACGACCACCGCGTCGATGATCGCGCACGCGCTGCTAGCCGCTGGGATGCGGCCGGGATGGCTTGTGGGGGCGCCGATCGGAGGGGGCCTTGCCAACGCGCAGTGGGGGGAGGGCGAGTGGCTGGTGGTGGAGGCGGACGAGTCAGACCGCTCGATGCTCAGCCTCAGCGTGGAGATCGCGCTACTGACGAACGTCGAGCTCGATCACCACACTGCGTTCTCATCGCTCGCCGAGCTTGAAGAGGCTTTTCGCGCGTTCCTGGCGCTGGCGCGTACGGCGGTCGTGGTGTGGGACAGGCCTCAGCTGCGGGCGCTGGTTCCAGTGGGCGGCGGTATCGAGTTGGTGGGCTACGACGCGCGCGACCCGCTGCTTGTGGCGGGCGGCTCGCGCTTTGATTGGCGCGGCCACGAGGTCACGTTGTCGGTGCCGGGAAGCCACAACGCGCTCAACGCCACCGGAGCGCTCGAGGCGGTGCGCATCGCGGGCGCTAACGCCACGCAGGCGATCGTCGGCCTGGTGGGCTTCAGCGGCGCGGGGCGCCGCTTCCAGGAACTTGGCGAGAGCCCTAGTGGCGCGCGTCTGTTCGAGGATTACGCCCATCACCCCACGGAGATCGCAGCCACATTGCGCGCGGCCCGTACGCTCCCTCACAGGTGCCTGGTAGCGGTGTTCCAGCCGCACCTGTACTCGCGCACGGCGCTGCTTGCTCGGGAGTTCGGCCATGCGCTGGCGCTCGCGGACGTGGTCGTTGTCCTGGATGTGTATCCGGCGCGCGAGCGCGCAGAGGATCATCCGGGGGTGACCGGCTTGCTGATCGCCAGGGCGAGCGCCGATGCAGGAGGCGGCAGGCCGGTCTACTGGGCGCCGGCGTTTGCGGACGCGGAACGGGTGTTGCTCGGAGTGTTGGAGCAGGACGACGTGTGCGTGGTGATGGGCGCGGGCGATGTCGATGCGCTGGGGCGTGCGCTGGTGGCGTCGTGACCGGTACTGCGATCTGGTTGTGTACTGCGAGTACGTGGCCTTCGCATGCGGCTGGTTCGCTTCCGCGAGGCCGCCGATGAGCCTGCCGGCAGGCGTCGAGCGCGACTTCCCGCTGAGCCGCCTGGCGACGGTGCGCACGGGTGGCGTGGGCGAGCTGTTCGCCCGCGCCGGTAGCGATGAGCAGTTGCTTGAGCTGCTTGCGTGGGCGGCCACTGCCGATGTGGCGGTCAACGTGGTGGGGTCGGGGTCGAACCTGCTGATCGCCGATGAGGGCGTTGCCGGGCTGATCGTCAAGCTCGACCGCGATCTTGCCGCCATCTCCGTGGACGGGTTGCATGTGCTGTGCGGTGGTGGCGCGCGCCTGCCGGCGGTAGCCGCGCGTGCAGCGCGCGATGGGCTTTCGGGGATCGAGTTCGGCGTAAATATCCCCGGCACGGTGGGGGGCGCTGTGCGGATGAACGCCAACGCCTACGGCGGCCAGCTCGAGTCGGTGCTCGAGTGGGTGCAGATCGCCAGCGCCTCTGGCATGCAGCGCCGGAGTCCGCAGGAGCTCGGCTTTGGCTACCGCCGTTCGAACCTAAAAGACGGCGAGATCATCGCGCGTGCGAGCCTGTTGCTCTCCGAATCCAAGCGCGATGCCGTAAAGGCCACCCTCGAGCAGATGCGCCGCCTGCGACACGAGGCACAGCCGCAGGGCATCAAGACTTTCGGCTCGACGTTCAAGAACCCCGACGATCCACGTGCGCAGGGCCGCAGCGCGGGGTTGCTGCTGGCGGATGCCGGGTGTAACGGGCTGGCTGTTGGCGGTGCACGCTTCGCGCCAAAGCACGCCAACTTCATCGAGAACACCGGTGAGGCCACGACCGCGGATGTGATCGCCGTGATGGCGAAGGGCCGCGGTCGCGTGCTCGAGCGCTTTGGCGTCGCGCTGGAGCCAGAGGTGCAGACGCTCGGGGACGTGCGCTTTCCCTGGTAGTGGTAGGGGTTCCCGTCGCGAGGTCGAAGACCCTGTGAATGAGCCGTTCGATCGCCGCTCCATCCTCTCAGCGCCGTGTCTCGACGTCCGGTCGGGGGCAGAGGGCTTCTGTGCGGGCTCGTTCCGGGCTGAGCGTCTCACATGCGCTTGCGGCTGGCGCTGGCGTTGCCCGTTCGGGGCTGCGCCTGATCTGGCAGCGACGGCGGCTGCGTATCGCGCTGCTCGCGTTCGCGGCCGCGCTGCCGTTTCTTGGTGGTGGCTGGCTGCTCTTGCGCCGCTCATCGTTTGTCGCAGTCCATCAGGTGCGGATCACCGGTGTACATGGAGCAGAGGCGCAGGCGGTGCAGCGCGCGCTGGAACAGTCAGCACACGGGATGAGCACGCTCGACGTAAGCCCCGCCGCGCTGCGCGCTGCGGTCGCGCCGTTGCGCGTAGTGCGTTCGCTGCGCGTGGTGCCCCACTTCCCGCATGGCCTGGTGATCGAGGTCAGCGAGCAACTGCCGGTGGCTGCTTTGTCAGTTGCGGGGGTGCGCACCGCGGTGGCCGCGGATGGCGTGGTGCTTGGCCCGCAGCTGCTGTCTGCTTCGCTACCGACCGTCAGCGGCTGGCATGAGCCCGCCCTCGGCGAGCATGTCAGCGGCCCGAATCTGCGGGCTGCGCTGAGCGTGCTGGGTGCTGCGCCGGCATCGCTGGCAAAGCACGTGGAACGGGTGTTCGTCGGAGCGAAGGGCCTGACGGTGGCGATGCACAACGGCTTGCTCGTGTACTTCGGCGACGCGACTCGCCCGCACGCGAAGTGGCTGTCCCTCGCTCGCGTGCTTGCGGACTCGAGTTCTGCCGGCGCTTCCTACGTCGACGTGCGGGTACCGGGACATCCGGCAGCGGGCTTCCCTGCAGGCGTGCTTCCCCCCAGCAAGAGCGCGAACACCGCCATCGCCACCGGCGAACCGGTTGCCAACACCGAATCGACGATCGCTTCGCTTGCGGCGGGCCTCACCAATGGCACGGCGGTCTCCAGCTCGGGGGAACCGCCGGCGGGCAGTGCAGCGGCAGAATCCGCTGCCAGCTCATCCCCGGAAGTCGCGTCTGGTGAAGGGACGGAAAGCGAAGCCGGCACAGGGACGGAAAGCGAAGCCGGCACGGAAGCTGCGACGAGCGAAACGGGGCCGACGGGTGGCTAGAACCTTCAACCTGGACTTGAGCTTGAGGGCACAGAAGGACCGATCCTCAGGTAGTGGTCGAGAGTCGGGTGATCTGCAATGAATGTTGCGAGACTCGTCGCCTTCGTTGACAGGGCGAAGTTCCCTGCATAACGTGCACAACCCGGCGGTTCGGCGATCTGTATGCTGCGAACCCTAAATTCCTACTGAAGGCTTCGGACGGGAACATCATGGAGAGTGGCGGAAGCTACCTGGCAGTCATCAAGGTCGTGGGTGTTGGAGGCGGCGGCACGAACGCCGTCAGCCGCATGGTCGATGCTGGGCTGCGCGGCGTTGAGTTCATCGCGGCCAACACGGACGCTCAGGCGCTCGCCATGTGCGACGCCGACATAAAGCTGAACATCGGCCACGAGTCGACCAAGGGTCTCGGCGCAGGCGCCAACCCGGACGTCGGACTTGCCTCCGCGTCGGAGTCGCGCGACGACATCAAGGAGGCGCTGAAGGGCGCCGACATGGTGTTCGTCACCGCGGGCGAGGGCGGCGGTACCGGTACCGGCGCGGCGCCGGTGATCGCGGAGATCGCCAAGAACGAGATTGGCGCTTTGACCGTCGGCGTGGTCACGCGCCCATTTGACTTCGAGGGCTCCCAGCGCGGCCGCCAGGCCACCGAGGGCATCGAGCGTCTGCGTGAGGTCGTGGACACCTTGATCGTGATCCCCAACGAGAAGCTGCTGGCAGTGGTCGAGCGCCGCACCTCGATGCTCGACGCCTTCCGCGAGGCCGACAACGTGCTGCGCCAGGGCGTTCAGGGAATCACCGACCTGATCACGATCCCCGGCCTGATCAACCTCGACTTCGCCGACGTGCGGACGATCATGGCCGACGCCGGCTCTGCGCTGATGGGCATCGGTACGGCCAGCGGCGAGAGTCGTGCAGCCGACGCGGCCCGGGCGGCGATCTCCTCGCCGCTGTTGGAAGAGAACGTGGACGGCGCTACGGGCATCCTGTTGAACATCACCGGCGGCAAAGACCTCGGTCTGTTCGAGGTCAACGACGCCGCTGAGATCATCCAGAACGAGGCCGACCCGAACGCGAACATCATCTTCGGTGCCGTCATTGATGAGAGCATGTCCGACGACGTGCGCGTGACCGTGATCGGTACCGGCTTCGACCATCGCGCGGGTGGCCGCGCTAGCGCCCGCCGCAGCTCGGGCACGAGCTCGCGCCCGGACCGCAATCCCCGCATCTCAGATCGCCAGCGCTCCAGCCTGGAGATCTCAGACGAGGACATCGACGTGCCGCCGTTCTTGCGCTAGCAGCGTCTGCGGCTGCTGTAAGACTCACATCCATGGGCCGCTTTAGCGTCCACTCGGCGGCCCTGGTCGCGGCAGCTGTGCTCGCAATCTTGCCGTGCTCCGCGCTTGCGCAGGTGAGTGCTGGCGATGTAAGCGCAACCAGCGCTTACCTCAAGGCCGACTACGCTTCTGTGCGCGCTGAAATCCAGAGCTTCCCAACGGCAATAGCGGCGGTCGAAGCGCTTGCCACGAAGGTGCAGGCGGAATGCCCCGGCGTGTTGGCAAACGCGCCGAAACCCGCTCCCGGCACACCGCCCAGCGCCAGCGAGGCGGCGATCTCTGAAGAGGAGCTCGAGGCGGTGTTCGCCGCCGCGGCGAGGACCGAACGCGCCCGCCGTGCGCGCTTTGCCCACGAAGTTGCGGCGCTGCACTGGAGTAGTAGCGCGTTCACGCGACTCGTTCACTCACAGGCGATCGATGAAGTGGAAAAGGCGGCGGTCGCGCCCGCGGAATTGTGCGCGGACATGCGTTCATGGCTCGTCAGCGGCTATCAGTCCGTATCGGTCGGGACCGAACGGTATCTGCACATGGAAGCGGCGCTGACCGCGAAGACCGAACGGGCTGAGACCGACATCAAGCGGGAGCTGCGCCCGTATGAGAGCGCAGCCGACAAGCGGGTCGCGCGGAAGATCGACACGCTCGAAAGCGCCGAACCGCCGATGGTGAAGGAGTTCCTCGCTGCGCTCGGGAAGGTGGGCGAAGTTTTGGTCGGGTCCGCGCCCGCATCCGGGAGCTAACAGCCGTGTCGCTAGCCTGCGGGTGGTGAGTTCCGACCTGCGCCGTACGCCACTGTTCGACCGCCACGTGGCTGCAGGCGCCAAGCTCGTGGACTTCGCCGGCTGGGAGATGCCCGTGCAATATGAGGGCGTTCGACCCGAGCACATGGCGGTGCGCGAGACCTGCGGGATCTTCGACGTCTCGCACATGGGCGAGATCGAAACGAGCGGCCCCGGCGCGCTCGAGCTGCTGCAGCGCCTGCTCTCCAACGACGTCGCCAAGATCGCCCTCGACGGTGCGCAGTACTCCCTGCTCTGCCGTGAAGACGGCGGCGTTCTGGACGATCTGTTCACGTATCGCCTCGACACCGAGCGCTATCTGACGGTCACGAACGCCTCCAACCACGAGCGCGATCTCGCCTGGTTCGAACGCCACGCCCGAGACGTCGACGGCGCACAGGTTGTCGATGCGATCGACACGTGGGCGATGCTCGCCGTGCAGGGGCCACTCGCGAGGGAGATGGTGCAGGCGATCTCCGACACGCCGCTACCCCCCCGCATGCGCTCGGCGACCCGCCGCCTGGCCGGCGCGGACGTGCTTGTTTGCGGCACCGGCTACACCGGTGAGGATGGCGTCGAGTTGCTGTGTACGCCCGAGCATGCCCCCGCGCTGTGGGATGAGATCGTGCGCCGCGGTGGTGTGCCGGCTGGGCTCGGCGCCCGCGACACGCTGCGCCTGGAGGTTTGCTTCCACCTCTACGGCAACGATCTGAGCGTCGATCGCGGGCCGATCGAAGCGGGTCTGGGATGGTGCTGCAGAGAGGACACAGACTTCATCGGCGCGGACGCTGTGCGTGCCGTGCGTGAGCGCGGTCCGGCCGAGAAGCTCGTCGCGTTCGCGATCGAGGGCCCTGGGATCGCGCGCCAGGGCAACCCCATCGGCGGTGGTGGCGAGGTCACCAGCGGCACGCTCTCGCCGTGTCTGAACATCGGGATCGGCATGGCCTATGTGCCTGCCGAGCGTGCCGCCGTCGGCACCAAACTCGAGATAGACGTTCGTGGCAAGATGCGGCCCGCCGTTGTCAAGGACAAGCCGCTCTACAGAAAGGGCTCGTAAATGAGCCAGGCCAGTTATCCCCCGGATCTGCTTTATCACCCCGAACACGACTGGGCTCGCATCGCCGAGGACGACGCTGAGCACGCCGTGTTGGGCATCACCTGGTACGCGCAGGACGCGCTCGGGGAGGTCGTTTTCTTCGACCCGCCGGCCGTCGGCACGACGCTCGCCAAGGACTCCTCATACGCGGAGGTCGAGTCCGTGAAGGCTGTCTCCGACGTCGTTGCCCCGCTGTCTGGTGAGATCGTGGCGGTCAACGAGGCCTTGGCTGACAACCCGGCGATGATCAACGAGGACCCCTACGGCGAGGGCTGGCTGGTGAAGATACGCCTGGCCGATCCGTCTGAGCGCGACACGCTCATGGATGTGGCCACCTACACAGCCACGCTCGTAGGCTAGCGTGCGTGCCGCGCGCCATGGGATCGCCGCGACCCACCCTCTATCGTGACGTGAGCCCTTGAGCCGTTACACCGCCATCACCCCCACAGATCTGGACGCGATGCTCGCGGCGATTGGGGTTGGCTCGCTGCAGGAGATCTTCGACCGTCAGATACCCGCGGGCGTGCGGCTGGGTCGAGCGCTCGAGCTCCCCGACGGACAGAGCGAGCAGGACGTATACGAGCACCTACGCGAGCTCGCTGCCCGCAATACGAGCGTCGAAGACGAGCTGAGCTTCCTCGGTGCGGGGATGTATGACCACTATGTGCCAGCGCTGATCGACATGCTGATGGAGCGCTCGGAGTTCCTCACGCCCTACACCCCTTACCAGCCCGAGATTTCCCAGGGTGGCTTGCAGGTGATGTTCGAGTACCAGACTGCCATTTGCGAGCTGACCGGCCTGCCCGTATCCAACGCGTCTGTGTATGAGGGCCCCTCGGCGGTGGCCGCGGCCGGGTACATGGCAAAGCTCCACAACGGCGGGAACAAAATCGTGGTCAGCGCCGGTCTGCACCCGCACTCGCTGCAGACGCTGCGCACTAACGCCTATGGCTATGGTGCGGAGGTCGTGGAGGTGCCGCTGCGCGATGGCGTCACCGACCTGGATGCATGGGCGCAGGCGATCGAGGCGGGCGGGAGCGAGATCAGCGCGGCGATCTTCGCGCAGCCAAATTTCTACGGGGCGGTCGAGGACGCAGCCGCGCTCAGTGCCGCCGCAAAGACAGCAGCAGCCGGCGGGGACGCCTCGGCGAAGGTGCCGGTGGTGATCGCGCAGGTGGATCCGATCACGCTCGGCATCCTCAAGCCGCCCGGCGAGTGCGGCGTGGATGTGGCCGTGGGCGAGGGCCAGTCGCTCGGTAACCGGCTCGACTTCGGTGGGCCCTCCTTTGGCATCTTCGCTGCGCGCGAGGAGTACCTGCGACGAATGCCAGGGCGGATCGCGGGGGAGACGGTCGACGTGGACGGTCGCAGGGGCTTTGTGCTCACGCTGCAGACTCGCGAGCAGCACATCCGCCGCGAGAAAGCCACGTCCAACATCTGCACAGCGCAGGCGCTGAATGCGCTCGCGGGAGTTGTCTACCTGACATGGCTCGGACGCAGCGGCATCGTCGAGCTGGGGGAGTTGCTGCTTGCTCGCACCCACTATGCCCGTGAGCAGCTGGCGGCACTCGACGGCGTTGAGAAGCTCCATGAGCAGCCCGCGATCCGGGAGTTTGCCCTGCAGTTGGACGCCGACGTGGCGGCCGTCAGGCGCACGTGCGCCCAGCATGGCGTCAACCCGGGCGTCGACGTACACGCCTTGAGCAGACGCGATCAGGATCGCGGGGTTTTGCTCGTGGCGATCACCGAGCGACGTACCCGTGCGGATATCGACCGGCTGGTGGCTGTCCTCGGGGACGCTGTGGCGGCCGAGCGTAACGCCACGCAGGCGAACCGAATGAGCGTGCCAGCGTGAGCGCGATCGACGAAAACCACCTGCACGCGGACCCTGCCATTGAGGCTCATCATCCGTATGCGGGCGCCACGGGCGCTCTGATGCCACCGTTGCAGCGCGAGCCGGCGCGAACGATCTTCCAGAAGGGCGCACCCGGGCGCCGGGCATTCATGTGCCCCGACATGGACGTGCCGCACGTCGATGTCTCAGAGCTACTGCCCGAGCGCTTTCGCCGCTCGCAGGCGCCGCGCTTGCCTGAGGTCTCAGAGCCGGAGATTGTGCGCCACTACGTGGGCATCTCCAAGCGCAACTTCGACCTCGACTCTGGCTTCTACCCGCTGGGCTCGTGCACGATGAAGCACAACCCCCGCTTGCACGAGCGCGTGGCTGCGCTGCCTGGTCACGCCCGGCTGCATCCGCTCCAGGACCCCGAGCGGGCCCAGGGTGCGCTGGAGCTGATGTGGAACCTGCAGCACGCGCTCTCGGAGATCTCCGGGCTGCCGCACGTCTCGCTGCAGCCGTCTGCTGGCTCCCACGGCGAGCTCGCCGGCTTGCTTTTGACCCGCGCCTACCATGAGGATCGCGGCCAGACGCGCCACAAGGTGCTCACGCCCGACACCGCCCACGGCACGAACCCCGCGACCGTCACGATGGCTGGCTTTGAGGTCGTCAAGCTCGCGACCGATGCCAACGGCGGCATCGACATCGAGGATCTGCGCGCCAAGGCCGACGCGGATGTCGCCTGCCTGATGCTCACCAACCCCAACACGCTGGGCGTGTTCGATCCCAACATCGCCGAGATCGCCGAGATCGTTCATGGGGTAGGGGCGACGCTGTATTACGACGGCGCCAACCTCAACGCCGTGATGGGCATATCCCGCCCCGGCGACATGGGTTTCGACATTGTGCACTTCAACCTGCACAAGTCCTTCACCCAGCCGCACGGCGGTGGCGGCCCGGGCTCAGGTCCGATCGCGGTCTCAGAGCGGATCGCCCCGTTCTTGCCAGTACCGGTCATCGTTCGTGACGATGAGGGTGCGTTCGAGCTCGACGGCGACCCGGGGGAGGGCGTGGGTTCCAAGTCGATCGGTCGTCTGCGCGGCTTCCAGGGCAACTACGGCTGCTTCGTGCGCTCCTACGCCTACATCTGCTCGCTCGGCGGCAACGGCCTGAAGGATGCATCCGAAGCGGCTGTATTGAACGCCAACTACCTGCTCGCGCGGCTGAAGGAGCACGTTGTTGCGCAATATCTGCCGCTCGCCTACGGTGATTTGTGCATGCATGAGTTCGTGCTTTCCGGCGGGCCGATGAAGCGCGAGCTGCAGATCAAGACGCTCGATTTGGCCAAGCGGCTGCTCGACTTCGGCTTTCATCCCCCGACTGTGTACTTCCCGCTGCTGGTAGAGGAGGCGCTGATGGTCGAGCCGACCGAGACCGAGACCAGGGAGACGCTCGACGCGTTCGCCGACGCGATCGCCGCGATCCTCAAGGAGGCCGCAGTCGACCCCATGATCGCTCAATTCGCGCCATACAGCACCCCTGTGCGCCGCCTCGACGAGGTAGCTGCGGCCAAGACCCCACGGATCAGAGAGGCACTCAGCTGATGGCTGTAGAGCACCGCAAACTCGGCGCGACGGGCGTCAGCGTCAGCCCGCTGTGCCTCGGCGCGATGATGTTCGGCGCGTGGGGGAACACCGACCACGACGACTCGATCGCGATCATCCATGCCGCGCTGGACGCTGGCATCAACTTCATCGACACCGCCGACGTGTACTCCCGTGGCGAGTCAGAGGAGATCGTCGGCAAGGCGCTGGCCGGCGGGCGCCGCGACTCGGTTGTGCTGGCGACCAAGGCCCACGGCAAGATGCACGACGACGATCCCAACCAATTTGGCAACTCTCGCGGCTGGATCGTCAAAGAGGTCGAGAACAGCCTCAGACGGCTGAAAACTGACTGGATCGACCTCTACCAGATCCACCGTCCCGAGCCTGACACCGACATCGACCAGACGCTCGGCGCGCTCTCCGATTTGGTGGCGGCTGGAAAGGTGCGGGCGATCGGCTCCTCGACGTTCCCCGCATGGCAGATCGTGCAGGCCCAATGGGCTGCCCAGAAGCGCGGCTGCGAGCGCTTCATGTGCGAGCAGCCGCCCTACTCGATGCTGATCCGCTCGATCGAGAAGGACGTGCTGCCGGTCTGTGAGCAGTACGGTATGGGCGTCATCCCGTGGAGCCCGCTCGCCGGCGGGTGGCTGTCCGGCCGCTACGACAAGGGCGGCGACTCGCCAGCAGACAGCAGACGCGCGCAGATGCTTCCCTCGCGCTATGACATGTCAATCCCCGGCAACCAGGCCAAGCTCGAGGCTGCCCAGGCTCTCGGGGAGCTCGCGCAGGAGGCCGGGATTACGCTGATCGAGATGGCACTCGGCTTCGTCACCAGCCATCCCGCGGTGAGCGCCGCGATCATCGGCCCACGCACGATGGAGCAGCTCGAAAGCCAACTCCCCGCGCTCGACACGAAGCTGAGCGCCGACGTGCTCGACCGTATCGATGAGATCGTCCCGCCGGGAACGAACGTCAACCAGAACGACACCGGCTGGGATCCGCCCTGGCTGAGCGACAGCTCGCAGCGGCGCCGGTAGCGGACGACCGATGCGCATCTTCTCCGGAATCCAGCCGACCGGGCGTAAGCACCTCGGCAACTACATCGGTGCGATCGCGCAGTACGTCTCCAGCCAGGAGCGGGGCGAGGGCATCTTCTGCATCGTCGACCTGCACGCAACCACCGTTGCCTACGACCCGGCTGAGCTGCGCGCGCGGTTCTACGACACGCTTGCAATCCTGCTCGCCGCCGGCCTCGACCCGGCGCGCTGCGTTCTCTTCCGCCAGTCGGATGTGCGCGAGCACACCGAGCTGACCTGGCTTTTGTGCAGCGTCACCGAACTCGGTCGGCTGGAGCGCATGCACCAGTTCCGCGACAAGTCTGAGGCGCAACGCCAGATGGTTCGCGCCGGGCTGCTGTTCTACCCCGTGCTAATGGCAGCCGACGTGCTCGCCTATCGTGCACACGAGGTGCCAGTTGGCGACGACCAGCGCGAGCACGTCGAGCTGATGCGCGACGTGGCGGACAACTTCAACCGCCGCTTCGCGGCCGGCGAGCAGGTTCTGGTCGTGCCTGAGCACAGGATTCCGCAGGTGGGCGCGCGAATCATGGATCTGCAGGAGCCGACGCGCAAGATGTCTACGACCAGTGGCTCCGAGCAGGGCACGGTGTATGTGCTTGACGAGCCTAAAGCGATCGAGAAGAAGTTCAAGAGCGCCGTCACCGACTCCGGCAGCGAGGTGCGCCGCGATCCGCAAAAGCCCGGCGTGAGCAACCTGATCGAAATCCTAGCCGCGGTGCGTGGTGTGGAGGTCGCCGCGATTGAGTCCGAGCTCGCCCAGGCGCGCTACGGCGAACTGAAGGTGGCGGTAGCGCAGGCTGTCGTGGACTACCTCGCGCCGGTACGCGAGCGCTACCAGCAGTTGCGCGCCGACGAGGAAGCGCTCGAGTCGATCCTTCACGATGGCGCCACGCGTGCGCAAGCGATCGCCGCCGAAACGCTCGCGGACGTCCGTGAGCGGATGGGTGTCGGAGCGCCACTCGCTGCCCGCGGCAGCGGATGAGCGCACACCACGTCATCGACGGCCGGTACGGTGAGCGGGTGAGTACCGCCACGCGCACACTCGCCTCGGTGAGGCCATGAGTCTTGCCGCGCTCGAACTCGACCTCGACGTCTTCAGCGGCCCGTTCGACCTGCTGCTCACGCTCGTGCTGCGCGAAGAGGTCGATCTGCTTGAGCTGCAGCTCGCGGAGGTGGTGCTCGCGTACCTCGACCATCTCGATCAGCGCGGCGAGCTCGACCTGGAGACCGCCACCGAGTTCATCGTGCTCGTGGCGGCGCTGCTGGAGCTGAAGTCGCGGCTGATGCTCTCAAGCGACGAGCAGGAGCTGCTGGACATCGAGCCCGAACAGGCTGCCGAGGAGCTGCTCGCGAGGATGCTCGACGCGCGTCGTTACCGCTCAGCCGCTACGCACCTCGGTGAGCTGCTTGCGGGCGAGCACGGCGTGCGCTTTCGCATGGCGCCACCGCCTCCCAGCCTGCGCCGCACGATCGTCCCGGCGGAGGATGGCTCCCAGGACCCACTCGTGCTCGCCGAGGCAATTGGGCGGCTGTTGACGATGCCGCCCACGATTAGCCTCCGCCACGTCAGCACCACTCGGGTAAGCGTTACTGAGCGCCTTGCGCACTTGCGCACGCTGCTGCGCCGCGGCAGCTTCAACTTCGATGACGCCGTGCGCGGAGCGGACCGGATGACCGTGGCCGTCACCCTGTTCGCGCTGCTCGAGCTCTACAAACGCGGCGAGGTCGACTGGGAGCAGCACGAGAGCTTTGGCGAGATTGCCGTGCGCGGTCTCGCCCGTCAGACGCCCGCGCTAGCCGCCGCTGGCGGTGCCGTGCCAGGTACCCTCGCGGGATGAGTGAAGCGCAGATCGCAAGCGAGGCTGGTGTGGCGCGGAAGCACGCGGGAACGGTCGACTCGGTTGGCAGCGACGCCACCGCGGCACTTGCAGGGCCTAGCGTGGCTCCGCCGCTTGGAGAAGGTGAGCAGCGTCAGAGCGACGAGCAAACCCCCGTGCTCGCTCACACAGTCGAGGCACTGCTGTTCCTATCGTCTGACCCCCTCAGCCCCGCTGAGCTGGCCGACGCAACTCAAGCCGGCGAAGGAGCTGTGCTCACAGCACTGGCGCTGCTTGGCGAGCAGTACGCGCCGGGTTTGCGCGGGATCGCCCTGCGGGAGCTGGGCGGCGGCTGGACGCTCGCCAGCGACCCTGCCACCGAGGACGCCGCACGCCGGCTGTTCAGTCGTCCGCGCACCGCCACGCTCAGTCCCGCCCAGGCTGAGACGCTCGCGATCGTCGCCTACCTGCAGCCGATCTCACGACCGGAGATCACCCGTATCCGCGGGGTTAGCGCCGACTCCGCCACCGCCACGCTGCTCGACCGCAGTCTGATCGAAGACGCCGGCCACTCCCAGTTCGGGGCCGTCCTCTACCGCACTACCACCCAGTTCCTCAAGCTGTTTGGCCTGCGCAGCCTCGATGAGCTTCCCGACATCGCACGTTGGGACCCAACGCCCGAGGAGCAGGCGGAGCTACGAGAGCGACTGCTGCGGGCCGGCGAGGCGCGCGCGGGTGGGGGAGCTTAGGCGGCTTTCGCCGCCAACTGTCCGCAGGCCGCCGCGATGTCGCGCCCGCGCGTCAAGCGCACAGTCACCGGCACCCCCCGCGAGTCGAGCGCCGCCCGGAAGGCCGCGATCGACTCGCGGCCAGATCCCTCGTAGGCGCCTGCCTCAGTGGGGTTGTAAGGGATCAGGTTGACCTTGAAGATCGGCTGAGCGCTACCACCTCGCGTCAGCGCGTCAGCGAGGGCCAGTGCTTGCTCATAGCGGTCGTTGACGCCTGCCAGCATCACGTACTCCACGAACACGCGCCTGCGCTTGCGCGCATAGAAGGCACGGCATGCATCGAGCACCTCCGACAGCGGGTAGCGCTCGTTTACCGGCATCAGCTCCGAGCGCAGCGCTTCATCGGCGGCGTGCAGCGACAGCGCCAGACGGATTGGCATGTCGCACGCGGCCAGCTGTTCGATCCCGGGGATCCAGCCGACCGTCGAGATCGTCGTGCGTCGGTGTGTGATGCCGATGTCCGGAAGGCGCTCACATGCCGCCAAGACGTTGTCCAGGTTCATCATCGGCTCGCCCATGCCCATGAACACGCAGTGATCGATAGCTTCGATGCGGCGAAAGTGAAGCGCCTGCTCGAGGATCTCCGAGGCGCTCAGGTTGCGCGCGAACTTCATCGCGCCGGTGGCGCAGAACTTGCACGTCAGCGGGCAGCCCGACTGCGAGGACACGCAGATCGAGCGGCGTCCGTCGCCACCTCCCGAAGGGTTTCGATATCGCATCAGCACCGCCTCCACCGCCCGCCCGTCGGTGGTCGCGAACAGTGCCTTCACGGTCCCGTCGTCCGAATGAGCCTGCTCGCGCAGCTCCACGCTCGAGAACGGCAGCTCACGCTGGAGCGTCTCGCGCAGCTGCGCCGGGATGTTCGTCATCTCCTCGTAGCCCCTCGCCCCGCGCGCAGCCCACGTCCACACCTGGCCGGCGCGGAAGTGTGGCTCGCCAAGGTCTGCAAGCGTCTGATCGAGCAACTGGAGGTCCATGGTCTCTCTAGCCGGCGCCGCGGGTGCGAGGGCACCCCGCGCCGGATCTACTCCTATGGTTGCAGCACATGACCCAACTCCCCCTGGTGCACCCATGCGCCTAGCCAAGTACCTCGCCCATGCGGGCGTTGCTTCCAGGCGCTCTGCCGATACGCTGATCGCCGCCGGACGGGTCACCGTTGCCGGCGAGACCGTCACCGACCCAGCCCGCGATGTCGATGAGAACAGCGGCGTCGCGCTCGACGGGAAGCTCGTCGCCGGCCCTGAGCCGCGCGTTCTCTACGCGCTCAACAAGCCCGTCGGCATCGTCTCGACTGCGCGCGACACACACGGGCGGCGCACCGTCACAGAGCTCGTGCCCGCGAACGGCTTGCGGCTATATCCCGTGGGGCGACTCGACATCGACAGCTCCGGGCTGATCTTGCTCACCAACGACGGCGAGCTCGCCAACCGGCTCACCCACCCGCGCTTTGAAGTGCCCAAGAGCTACCGCGCCAAGCTACGTGGCACCACCGTCAGCAATGAATCGCTCGAAGCGCTGCGTGCGGGCGTGGAGCTCGAGGACGGCCGCACCGCGTCCGCCCGCGTCCGCCGCATCGGCGGGCGCGGCGCGAACCTGATCGAGCTGACAATCCACGAGGGGCGTAACCGCCAAGTGCGCAGGATGTGCGAGGCGGTCGGTCATCCGGTGCTCGAGCTGGAGCGCGTCAGCTTTGGCCCGTTGACACTCGCTGGGCTCGAGCCAGGCGCGCACCGCCGGCTCAGCGCCGCGGAGGTGGAGCGTCTGCGCGCGCTCACGCTCTGACAGAATCGCTCGCCATGCGACTTTTCGCCCTGCGGGGCGCCATCAGCGTCAAGCTCAATAACGCCCAGGACATCCTCGACGCGACCAGCGAGCTGATGCAGGAGATCATGGACCGCAACGCGCTCGAGCCGCAAAACGTCGTCAGTTGCGTGTTCACCGCCACCAAAGACCTAAATGCCGAGTTCCCGGCCGTCGCCGCGCGTGCGCTCGGCTTTGACCGCGTGCCGCTGCTGTGTGCGCAGGAGATCCCCGTGCCGCGCTCGATGCCACGCGTGATCAGAGTGCTGATCCACTACTACGCCGACGAGCAGCACGTTCCCGCGCACGTCTACCTTGGAGAGGCCCGCGCCCTGCGCGCCGATCTAGACGCGGCACAGTAGTCCGGCCGGCGCGTAGCGCCGTCACGGACGGAACGCGGCACAATAGGGCCGTGGCACTCGAGTTCTCACAGCGCATCGGGCGTATCCCCGTGTACCCGGCGGCCGGTGGCTACGCACAGGAGCAGCCGCTCGTGCGCCTGGCAAGCAACGAGTCGCCGTATGCGCCGCTGGCGGCTGTACGCGAGGCAATCGATCGGGCACTTGTGACGCTGAACCGCTACCCCGATCCCACCAACACGCTGCTGCGTCAAAAGCTCAGCGACCGGTATGGCATGCCCGGCTCGCGCATAGCCATTGGCAACGGCTCCTGTGACATCTTGCTCGCCGCTGGTGAGGCGCTGCTCGAGCCCGGCGCAGAGCTCGTGTACGCATGGCCTTCCTTCTCCGTTTATCCGCACCTCGCCGCCGCCTCCGGCGCCCGCGCGATTACCGTTGTGCTCGATCAGCAAGAGCGTCATGACCTGCCTGCAATGCTGCGTGAGATTACGGTTGCCACAAGGCTTGTGCTCGTGTGCAACCCCAACAATCCCACCAGTACCGCGATCCCGCTCGATGAGATCGCCGGCTTCCTTGCCGAGGTGCCGCAGCATGTGTGCGTGATCCTCGACGAGGCGTACTGCGAGTTCAACCTGCTCGATGATCCCGATGCCTCGCTCGAGTTGCTCGACAGCCATCCCAACCTCGCGCTGCTACGCACCTTCTCCAAGGTTCATGGCCTGTGTGGCCTGCGCGTTGGTTTTGCGCTGTGTGGCTCTGATGAGCTGCCGCGCGCGCTCGATCAGGTGCGCCAGCCGTTCTTCTGCAACGCGCTTGCCCAGGCAGCGGCCGTCGAGGCGCTCGCTCACCAGGACGCGGTCGAAGATCGCGTTGCCCGTACCGTCGCCGAGCGCATCTCGGTCGATGAGCGCCTGCGTGCGCTCGGCATTCAGCCGGCCGAGTCCCAGGCCAACTTCTGCTGGTTTCACCTCGGTGAGCACCACGATGAGCAGGCGGTGATGCGCGGGTTGAGCGAGCGCGGTGTGCTCGTCCGCGGTGGCAGCGCCCTCGGCTCAGAAACACCGGCGTTGCGTGTTACCTATGGGTTGCCGGATGAGAACGGGCGCTTCCTCGATGCGCTCGCCGAAGTACTCGCGCCCGCTCCAGCACGCTGACACGCCCGTTGCGTGGCGACTGGTAACGCAGCCGGCAGGCTGGGAGCTGTCAAATCGTCTCCCACCGCTCGACTGCGCGCCGGCGGTCTGCTACAAACTCTTCTGACAGTCATGACCGCGTCGATTTGCATAACTGCTCCAAGCCTCCCCGCAGACGCCGCGTGGCCGTCCTCATGTGCCTATTTCGCCTGGCGATTTAGCTAGGCGCTTTGGCCGTGACCCGTTCGTGAGCGGGTGCCCACGGCCGCATCGGGTCTCTGAAAGGAGACCAAGCGCCACCCATCCGGGGTGCCCCGAGCGCTCCTCTCACGAAGCACTAGGTGGTGAAAGCCCAGCACCTCTAACATGCCCAGGCGTCAGTGAAAGGATGAGTTGATGATGATCGTCATGAAGGAGACCGCAACCGACGAGGAGGTCGAGGCGGTTGTCGAGAAGATCGAGCGTGCCGGCGCGCTCGCCCATAGGAGCAAAGGCGCGCGCGTAACCGTCATCGGCGCGATCGGTGACGTCGAGCAGGATGTCACCGTCGAGGGTCTCGGCCTCGAGGCCCAGCCAGGTGTGGATCGTGTCGTGCCGATCCTCAAGCCATACAAGCTCGCCTCAGCCCAGATCACCCACGGCGAGCGCACTGTGCTCGACATCGAAGGACGCAAGGTCGGCGGTGATAACTTCGCGCTGATCGCCGGACCATGCACGGTCGAGTCGCGTGAGCAGACGCTGCAAACCGCCCGTGTCGTGCGCGACGCCGGCGCCACGCTCTTGCGCGGTGGCGCGTACAAGCCACGCACCTCCCCGTACGCCTTCCAAGGTCTCGGTCAGGAGGGACTGAAGCTGCTTGCTGAGGCCAAGGCCGAGACCGGGCTGCCGATCGTCACCGAGCTGATGGACATCTCAGATCTGGACGCCGTGCTGGAGGTCGCCGATGTAATTCAGATCGGCGCTCGCAATATGCAGAACTACCCGCTGTTGGCCGAGATCGGCCGCTCGGGCTGTCCTGCGCTCCTCAAGCGCGGGCTGTCCGCCACGCTCGATGAGCTGCTAATGGCCGCCGAGTACATCCTTAAGGAAGGCAACCCCAACGTGATGCTTTGCGAGCGGGGCATTCGCACGTTCGAGACTGCCTACCGCTTCACACTCGACCTGATGGCTGTGCCCGTGCTCAAGCAGCTCTCCCACCTGCCCGTGATCGTCGACCCCAGCCATGCTGCCGGCCGGCGTGACCTCGTAACGCCGCTGTCGCTGGCTGCTGCTGCCGTTGGCGCTGATGGCATCATCGTCGAGGTGCACCCAAACCCCGAGGAGGCCATCTGCGATGGTCCTCAACAGCTGCGGGCTGACGATTTCGCAGAGTACGCGCGTGCGGTTGAGAGTGCCACAGCACTAGCCGGCAAGGCACTCAGCGCTGTCTGATGGGTTGCACTCAGCTCCACGCGACCCGTGGATCAAGCGGGATGCGGACGCAGAGAGCGTGGTGGGCTCTGCACGCGAGCGACCGAGGACAAAGTCCCGCGCCGTGTCGACGCCCCGCTTGAAGGTCGCCGTTCTCGGCGTCGGGCTGATCGGCGGCTCGATCGGCCTAGCCGCTCGCGTGCGCGCCGACGCCGAGGTGTGTGGATATGACCCCGACGAGCGCGTGCGCGCCCGCGCGTTAGAGCTTGGCGCGATCGACTCGCAGGCCGCCGAGATCGCCGATGCAGTTCTCGGTGCGGACGTGGTGTTCGCCGCAGCGCCCATCGGTGTGCTTGGAGAGATCGTGCGCCTCGCGCTGGACAATGCCGCTGCGGACTGTGTCGTCACCGATGTTGGCTCGACCAAGCGTTTCATCGCCGACGTCGCTGCGGACGAGCGCTTCGTCGGCGGGCACCCGCTTGCCGGCGCGGAGACCGCGGGCGTCGAGCACGCCCGCGTGGACCTGTTCGATGGCGCCACCTGGTATCTCACGCCCGCCAAAGGCAGCACCGCGGGTGTGCTTTACGAGCGCCTGCACCGGCTGCTGGGTCGCTTCGGTGCCCGGCCAACAGCGATCGACGCCGATACTCACGACCGGCTAATGGTGTGCGTCTCACACCTGCCGCACGTGCTCGCCAACCTGCTCGTCGGGCAGGCATCCGGGCTGCTCGACGAGGGGTCCCAGAGCCTGCCCGCCGTGGGCCCCAGCTTCCGCGACGCCACCCGCGTAGCCGGCGCCAACAGCGCGATCTGGACCGATATCTACATGTCCAACCGTGACGCTCTTGTGACCGGCATCGACGAGCTCACCGCTCGCCTTGCGGAGATCCGCGCGGCGCTTGCTGTGGGCGACGCGCCGGCGGTGACTGCTTGGAATGACCGCGCCCGCGCCGAGCACACCGCGCTGCTCGGGGCTGGTCTCGTCGGCGGGTCCGGTGGCGAGTCGGTGCTCGAGCTCCGCGTGTCGGTGCCCAACCGTCCCGGTGTGATCGCCGAGATCGCGCTCGCGCTCGGGCGCGCGGGCGTGAACATCCTCGACATGGTGCTCTCGCCGTCGCAGGACAACCGCCAAGGGGTCGTTGCGTTGTGGATCGGCGGCTCCGAGCACGCTCAGCGCGCCAGCGAGCTAATTGCCCGGCTCGGCTTCCCCGTCGTGCAAGCATGAGCGCCACGCCATGAACATGCGCTTCCAGCCAGCACGGGGACTTTCGGGTGAGCTTCGTGCGCCTGCAGACAAGTCGATCTCCCATCGCGCCGCACTGCTCGGCGCGATGGCCTCCGAGCCGGTTCGCATCGAGCGCTATCTGCACGCCGCGGACACCAACTCCACACTCGATGCCATCCGCGCGCTCGGTGCGCTCGTGGAGGTTCATGGCGAGGACCTCGTGATCAGGGGTACTGGCCTGCGTGAGGCGCGCGAACCCGACGAGCCGATCGACGTCGGCAACGCCGGCACGCTGCTGCGGCTGATGCCGGGGTGGCTCGCGTCGCAGCAGAACCGCTCGTTCACCCTCGACGGCGACGACTCGATCCGCCGGCGCCCGGTCGATCGAGTCTTAGAGCCCCTTCGCGCGATGGGCGCGGTCCTGGACGCGCGCGAGGGCCGCTTCGCGCCGCTGCACGTCCGCGGCGCGCATCTGCACGCGATCGAGCACGAGCTGCCCGTCGCCAGCGCCCAGGTCAAGTCGTGCGTGCTG
>DATHLT010000161.1:0-37657 GCA_035487855.1 Solirubrobacteraceae bacterium | reverse complement strand
GCTGCGAAACCAAAGGTGTGCCGTGTGAGAGCGCCGCAACGCTTGGCTCAATCACGACGCTCGCGCTGGAAAGCACGCTGATCGGCCACGGTGAAAAAGGTCTTGGCGGCAAAGGTGAACCGCTTGCCGGCGAAGTCTGGACCGACATCAAAGGCTTGGCCGCCAACGGTGGTATTCAGGCCGTCTTCGGTTGTGAAGGCATCGGCTTCTTCAGGTCGACCGGTACGCTCGCGGGCGTCGACGGCGGGGTCAACAAAATGGCCTTCTCCGGTACGACGAACTTCGAAAACGGCATCGGTGAACAGGGCCTAGAAACGGCCGTCTCGTCGAGCCCGACGTTCCCGCCCGCGGAAACGCTTGGCCCGTTCGCATCGACCGAGGTCACGAAAAGCTCAATCACGTTCGAAAAAGAAGTTGACGTAGCTTCCTGATCGAATGTGGCAATGATCCGCTCGCGGGCCTAGCCCGGAGAGGCGGTTAGTGGGCACAGGCGTGCGCGGGGTTACTCGGCCCCGCGCACGCTTTCTTGTTGGCGTTGAGGTTTGACAACAGCTCCCGAGGCGCTAGACTTTAGAAGAGGACGGATGTACCAGGGGACAAGTGGTTGTGGGTGGCTGGGGAGCCAGAGAGGGCGGAGGGTGCAGGCGGAGGTTGACAGCACAGATTGCCGCTCAGGGGATCACGGCGGGCGGCGCTTGTTCACTGGTTGGCCGGTGACGACGTGTGCACGTCGCGCCAGTTGTCGGCTGGTTCCTGCGCTCGGTGCTGCTCTGGGGGTGCTGTTGCTCTCGTGCTCCGCGGCCTTTGCGGTGAGCCAGCGAGGACATGCCTTCGCGTTTCACTTCGGCTCGTTCTCGAATCCCACGGGCGTTGCGGTGAACAACGCTACGGGTGATGTGTACGTTGGCGATGGCAAGAGGAAACGCGTAGCGGAGTTCGAGCCGGTGTATAGCTCGGGCCAGCTGGTCGGCGAGACCGAATCCAGCTCATGGGAAGCGGTGAGCGTGCCGTCGCCGGAAGCGATCGCAGTGGACAACTCGCTCGAAAGCACAGATCCGTCTGCCGGCGACGTCTATGTGCTTAGCAGCGAAAAGGCGATCTACAAGTTCAGCGCCGAAGGCAAGCAGATCGAAGTGATCAAGGCGCCCGGCGGGAGTGCGTTAGTCAAAAAATTTGCCGCGATCAAGGGTCTTGCCGTAGACACACATGGTGACCTGTTCGTCTACGAGGAAGACGGCAAAATCTTTCGCTTCAACGATGCCACCTCCAATGAAGGGGTCTCCAGCCAGGCGGCACCGGAAGCTGCCAGCGGGAGGCCAGGGTTCGCGGTCGATGCCGAAGGCGACTTCTACATAGGCGACCAAGGGGAAGCGGGCGCAAGCGGACTCCAATCTGGGCTGCTGCGCGAAGCCTCGATCGAATACGAGGAAACACGCACTGTCGAAGGTACGGAACCGCCATTCGCCGTGGTGGCGAAGCTGGCAGGCGCCACCGACAGCATCTTGGTGCCGGCACTCGACTATGAATTCACGACCGGCGTGGCGGTCAACCCCTACGACGAAGGCGGCAACCAGGTGGATGAACGCGACGATGCGTATGTGATGAACGTCGCGGGTGTAGCGAGTGAAAGGACCACCTCGGTGGCCGCCTTCGCCCCCGCGACGGGCGAACGCGAAACGGGCGATCTGATCCAGCGATTCAGCACGCCGGGATTGAGGGACGGCGACGCGGTCGCGGTGGACGGGAAGACGGGTGCGGTGTACGTTGCTGACGCGGCGAGCAACTCCGACAACGTCGACGTATTCGAGCTTGAAAATACAGGGGCGCCACAGGTCGAAGACGTAACGCAAGCAAGCTCTGTAGGCACGGAGGTCCTGAGCGCGAGCGTCGACCCGGCCGGCGCCTCGACCGACTACTACTTCGAATACGGGACCAGCCCTTGTGCGATGCCGTCGGTCTGCAGCGCGACCGCGCCGGTCAACGTTGGCGGAGGTTTTGGCGGCCAGGCGGCGCACGTCGAGCTGCCCGGTTTGCAACCAGGCACCTACTACTACCGGATCCTCGCGGAAAACGAACACGGCAAGACCGACGGCGCCGTACGATCGTTTGCGGTCGTCGCTACGGTCACCGGGCTGCCTGATGGCCGAGCGTGGGAACTCGTATCCCCGCCGCACAAGGACGGCGCTGAACCGGAAGCGCTTACCCGTGAAGGCGGTGTGATCCAGGCCGCGGACAGTGGCAGCGCGATCACCTACGTCGCCGACGGGCCGATGCCGGCTGGTGCAGGCATCGAAGGCAACCGCGATCCAGAATACCCGCAGATCTTCTCCACGCGGGGCGCGAAGGGATGGAGTTCGCAGGATCTCGCTACGCCTGTTACCCAGGGCACGGGCGTTGAAGTCGGAGCGCCTCCGGAGTACCAGTTCTTCTCCCCCAACCTCGCGCTCGCACTCGTGCAGCCAGCGGTCGGCGCACCTGAATCGGGATCGTTGGCAGATCCTCCGCTTGCGCCAGGCGAAACCGAGGACAAGACGATGTATCTGCGCGCCCAGCAGCCGATTCCTGGAGCTGAAGAATTTCTGCCCATGCAACCGAGTCAGTCTGAAAAAGCAAGCTATGAAAGGGCCGCGAGGAACGCCGAAGAAGGCGCATCGCTGAGCCCCGGCTACTTGGCGTTGGTGACGGGCCTCAACCCTCCTGGCGAGGGCGTGACGGAATTCGGCGGCGGGCTCAAGGAAGGGGTCGAATTCGTGAGCGCCAACGCTGACCTCAGCGATGCCGTTCTGAAGTCCTGGCGGGGCGAACGAGGTCTCTACGAGTGGACTGGGGTGCGCCAGCCACTGAAGAAGATCAGCATCCTTCCCGAAAGCGGACTGCTGGTCGAACCCGAACACGCCTTCCTCGGCGGTCCGCTCAGCGCCAACAGCCGCAACGCGATATCGAGCGACGGCTCCCGCGTCATCTGGACGACTAACAACGCGTCCGCCCTTGGTAGTGGCGATGACCTGTTCGTGCGCGACACCGTAACCAATGAAACTCTCCAGCTCGACGTCTTCCACGGCGTCTCGCCGCAGAATGCATCCCCCAACGCGGTATTCCAGACGGCAGACGCAAATGGGTCGAAGGTCTTCTTCACGGATACCCGTCGCTTGACGCCGAACTCGAGGGCGACGGAACGCAGCCCGAACCTCTACGTGGCCGAACTCGAAGGCGGCGAAGTGCAAGGTAGTCAGCTGACGGCCACACTCACTGATCTCACGCCGCAGGAAGGCACCAAAGTTCAGTCCGCGACGGGAGAAGGCGGTGGTGTGATCGGTGCCGGCGAAGGAGCCAACGGCGAACTGAACGTCTACTTCGTCGCGGATGGAGTGCTTGCCGCGGGAGCGACGCCGGGCTACTGCAGGACAGAAGCGGAATCGCTGGTCCCACCCGACACGACCTGCAACCTGTATGTGCGGCATTTCGCCGACGGCGGATGGGAACCCGCAAAGTTCATCGCCGCGCTTTCCTCTGAAGATCAGCCCGACTGGCTGAGCACGGGACAGGACGACGATCTGACCGAGCTGACCTCGCGGGTGTCGCCGAACGGCGAGTTCCTCGCGTTCATGTCCAATCGCAGCCTGACGGGATACAACAACGAAGACGTGAGCAGCGAACGGGCCAAAGAAGTGCGGCTCGACGAGGAGGTATACGTGTATGACGCGAGCAGCGGGCGCATCATTTGCGCATCGTGCAATCCCACCGGGGAACAGCCCACAGGTGTGCTCGACACGAAAAACGCCGGCGAAGGGATCGGCCTGCTCGCGTCTCGACCGAAGACCTGGGAACTGTTCGGTGTCGATCACTGGCTCGCTGGGAGCCTCCCGGGCTGGACCTCCGTATCGGCATCGGACGCTCTCTACCAGTCCCGCTACCTCTCAAACCAAGGGCGCCTGTTCTTCAACGGCGCCGACGCTCTCGTTCCCTTGGCCAAGCCCACTCGCACCGAGGAAGTGAACGGCGCAAGCCAACAGGTCGGCGTGGAGAACGTCTATGAGTACGAGCCGAGTGGACTAGGTGGTTGCACGGCGGCGTCAGGATGCGTGGCGCTGATCTCATCAGGCGCATCCGAAAGCGAATCGGCCTTCCTCGACGCAAGTGCCACTGGCAACGACGTCTTCTTCCTGACAGCGCAATCGCTCTCATCGCTGGACAAGGACTCGAACTTCGACGTCTACGACGCGCACGTGTGCGAACCGACGTCGTCACCGTGCGTCTCTCCCGCGGCCAAGACGACCACCAAGTGCGAAGAAGAAGGCGGCGAAGCGTGCCAGCCCTACACGCCCGCACCTGGCTTCGCAGTCCCCGCCACCGCGACGCTGCCAGGCGCGAGCAACCTCGTGCAGCAGATCCAAGTGCTCAGCGAAAAAGAATCGGGAAAACCCAAGCCAAAGCCACTGACACGTGCCAAGAAGCTCGCCAAGGCGCTCGAGACGTGTAGGAAAGGCAAGAAGAAGGTCAAGCGCGTGGCATGCGAAAAGCAGGCGCGTAAGAAGTACGGCCGGTCAAGAAGAAGACGGCCGCAAAGAAGAGCTCGGGGTTGAGCTCGAAATGAGCGTCCGCCGGCATCCAATCCCGGATTTTGTCCTCGTGGTCGGCGTACTGCTCGTCGCGTCGGTGTGTTCGGCGCCGGCGCTTGCGCAAACGGCCGTGGCGCCTCACTGGCGGATCGAATCCCACACGGCGCCCACGAACCTGCCCGTGGGGGGCGAAGGCATCGTGATCGTGGATGCCGCAAACATCGGGGACGCCGAAGTTGACGGGCGCGCCAGCAAGGCCAGGATCCTCGACGCACTGCCCGCCAACGTCACAGAAGTCACGAAGATCGAAGCGGGAGACGAAGGCACGCCGAGGTTCTCGTCTATCAACGGGCAGGAATTCAAGGAAGATTTCCTTTGCACGAAGTCGCAGAGCGGTTCCGCGTGGCAGATCGAATGCACCTACGACAACGAGCTCGCCCCGTTCGAACAGCTTGAAATTCTCGCCTACGTAAAGACACGCAACGCCAGCAGCGAAGAAGACAGCAAAGTCACAGTTGAAGACGGCGGTGCGCCATCAGAGTCCGTCGTGGCGCCGATCAAAGTAAACGGGGCCACGACCAGCTTCGGTGTCGAAACATACGAGCTCACACCCGAAAACGAAAGCTTCGAACCGGATACCGAAGCCGGCTCGCATCCCTTCCAGCTCACCACGACCTTCAACCTCAACGAGACTCTGCGGCATTACGGCGGAGACGTTGAGCCGCAGCCCTCCGCGCCCGCGCTCGAGAAGAACCTGAGCTTCGAACTGCCGCCAGGGCTGATTGGCGATGCAAACGTCGTCGGCAACCCCGACGCGGTGCAGCAGTGCTCAGACCTGGACTTTGGGGTTCATGGCGAAGCCGACATCAACGCGTGCCCGGAAGACACCGCGGTCGGCGTCGCCTCCGTCGAGTTCGAGGATCCGATCCCTCCGCTCTTTTATGACACCAAGGTCGTGCCCGTGTTCAACCTCGTGCCAGCGCCTGGCGAGCCGGCTCGCTTCGGCTTCGAGGTCAACAACGTGCCCGTAGTACTCGACACGGCGCTGCGGACGGGTGACGACTACGGTGTCACCGTCAGCGTCCAGAACGCTTCCGAGGCGGTGCAGGTGCTCGCCAGTCGTGTGACCTTCTGGGGGGTGCCCACCGATAAGCGCCACGACGGCGCGCGTGGCTGGCAGTGCCTCGGCGCCGGCAGCTATGTGGAACGGATCACGAGCGAGCCGCGGTGCGCCAATCCTGAAGTGACATCGCCGACGCCATTTCTGACCCTTCCGAGCACTTGCGAGTCGCTCGCATCGACTTCGACGGGACGCTCATGGGATGGCGAATCGTATTCCGTGGGAGAAATCGCGCCGGTCGAAAAGGAAAGGTTGCCAATCAAGACCGCCGGCTGCCAGAGCCTTGACTTCGAGCCTTCGATAGAAGTTAAGCCAGACACCGACGCGGCCAGTACTCCCACAGGGATGTCGGTCAAAGTCACGCTGCCACAGCAAGGTGCGCTCGAAGCGGAAGGGAAAGCTGAGGCCGATCTGAGCGCGACCACGCTCGAATTGCCCGAAGGGCTGCAGACCAGCGCGGGCGCTGCGAACGGGCTCGCTTCTTGCTCGGTGCAAGAAATCGGCTTCAACCAGCCGGCCAACGCCAAATTCGAGGAAGGGCTGGCGGAATCCGCACAGGTGCAAAACAATGACTTCTCCGCGCTACCCGCCACCTGTGTGGAAACATCGAAAATCGGCACGGTCAGCATCAACACCCCGGACCTGGAAGAAGAACTGCACGGGTCCGTGTATCTGGCTAGCCAGGACACCAATCCGTTCGCCTCGCCGCTGGTGCTCTATATCGTCGCCAAAGAAAAGAAATCTGAAGTACTCGTCAAGCTCGCCGGCGAAGTGCAGATCAACCAGACAACGGGTCAGCTGATCTCCATCTTCAAGAACACACCTCAGGCGCCGTTCGAAAGCCTGACGCTCGAACTCTCGAACACGGAAAGGGCTGCGCAGGCTACGCCGGCTCGTTGCGGAAGCTACGAAGCAAAAGCGACGTTCACGAGAGCATTGAACATGAGGGCCAGTGGGGAAGTCGAAACCACGGAAACGCAGCCACGGAGTTCCTCCTTCCAAATCACGTCGGGCCCCAACGGCACCGCCTGTCCCGGTGAACAGCTGCCGTTCGAACCAACCTTCTCGGGCGGCGCCACCAACCCACAGGCAGGCGCGTTTACGCCGTTCACCGTCACGATCGGTCGCCCGGATGGGAACCAGTCGCTCGAAAAGATCGACCTGGAACTGCCGCCCGGCATGGCCGCGTTGATATCGAGCGTGGAACTCTGTCCCAACCCGCAGGCGATCGCGCTGGAAACGACCGAAGAACCAGCGTGCCCAGCGGCAAGCCAGATCGGCAACACAACCGTCCTTTCTGGTTTGGGCGGCAAGCCGGTGGAACTCCACGGCAAGGTCTACCTGACGGAAGGGTATGCAGGCGCGCCCTTTGGCCTGCTGGTGGTGACCGAAGCCAAGGCGGGGCCGTTCAACCTCGGCTTCGTGAATGTGCTTTCGCAGATCTTGGTCAACAAAGAAACAGCTGCCGTCACGGTTCTCAGCGAACGGATTCCGCAGATGCTTAAAGGCGTGCCTGCGCAAGTCAAAGAGCTGAACGTCACCGTCGAACGCCCGGGCAATCAGCCGTTCGAGTTCAACCCGACGAACTGCGAAGGACTCAACATCACGGGCAAATTGAAGGGCTATGAAGCGGGTAGCTCCGGTATCTCAGAGCCGTTCCACCCGTCCAACTGCGCGGCCCTGCCATTTACGCCGACGTTGACGGCGACGGTACTCGGCCACGGCAGTAAAGCCGATGGGACCGAATTCAAGGTCACGGTCGAATCGAAAGGGCTCGGGCAGGCCAACATTCACAAAGTCGATCTGACCTTGCCTGACGTACTGCCGTCGCGACTAACAACGATCCAGAAAGCATGCTTGGCAGCAGTATTCAATGCGAATCCCGCTGCCTGCGATGAAGGCTCTGACATCGGCGAAGGGGTCGTGTACACGCCCGTGTTGAAGCACCCTCTGAGGGGTCCTGCCTACCTCGTGTCGCATGGCAACGCGGAATTCCCCGACATCGAGTTCGTGCTGCAGGGCGAAGGCATCACGCTGATCGTCGACGGCAAGACAGACATCAAAAAAGGAATCACCTACTCGAGGTTCGAAACTGCGCCTGACGCGCCGTTCACGAAATTCGAAACGATCCTGCCCGCCGGCCCGCATTCGGCGCTCACCGCCGACGTGCCGGAAACAGAAAACTTCAGCTTGTGTAAGCATGCCTCGAGTCTGGCGATGCCGACGACGATCGTCGCGCAGAACGGCAAGACGATCGTACAAAGCACGAAGATCACGCTGGTCGGCTGTGGCAGTGTTCTCGGCTCCAAAGCTAAGAAGCTCAGCCGAGCACAGCACCTCGCAAAGGCGCTCAAAGTCTGCCGCACGAAGTACCGCAAGAACAAAAGCAAGCGCGCCGTCTGCGAACGCCTTGCGCACAAGAAGTACGGCCAGACGCACAAGAAGAAGAGCTCGAAGAAGAAGTAGAGGACCTTCCGTCCCGGTCCCCGTCCCTGTCCCCGCTTCGCGCGACGGGCCGGCTCACGGCTCGGTGCGGGCCAGGCTAGTCGGGCGCGTTGTCCAGCGAGCGCCACAGATACCGGCAGGCGAGCGTCCGGTGCGGGCGCCACGGTTCAGCGATCTGTTCCATCGTGGGCGCATCAGGCAGGCCGTCGAGGGCATAAGCGCGTTCGATCGAGCGGCGGATGCCCAGGTCGCCGACAGGCAGCACATCGGGACGCTCGAGATGAAACATCAAGAACATCTGCGCCGTCCACAGGCCGAGTCCCTTGACGGCGACGAGCTCAGCGATCACCCCCTCGTCGGGGAGCTCATCGAGGCGCTCGAGCTCGAGCTCCCCCGAGATCACATGCTCGGCCAGCGAGCGTAGGTAGCTGACCTTCGCGCGCGACAGGCCAGCTGCAGCGCGTAGCTCTTCGGGGTCGTCGGCGAGGATCTCCTGCGGCGTAGGCGCGCGGCCGTCGAAGCGCGCGGTCAGCCTTCCGTAGATTGCTCGCGCGGCCAGCACCGAGAGCTGTTGGCCGGTAATCGAGCGTACGAGCGCGCCGTAGTGGTCCTTGTGGTCCGGCCGGCCCTCCCGCGCGTCGCCGAGTGGGCCGACGGCCTTGATCAGTTGCGCCAGCACTGGGTCGGCGGTGCGCAGGCGGGCAGGTACGCGCTTAGACAGAGGGCAGCGCCTCGAGCGCCACGGGCTCGCCGTCGAGCGCGTTCAGCGCGCGCTCCAGCGACATCGCCAGGCACGTGAAGCTGGGCGTGTCACGAATCGTGAAGCGTGAGGCCTCCGTGGTCCGTAGCCGCTGAACTAGATCCAAGAACGTGCCCACGTCGTCGGTGTCGAACGCCACCACGAACTCCTGGTCGTCGAGGCCGAAGGAATAGGTCGTGTGGTTGTCCACGCCCGGGTATTCACGTCCAACCTGGATGTGGCCCTGCATGATCCGCCAGCGCTCCTCTGCCGGCAGCGCGTACCATTCGCGCGACTTCACGAACGGGTACACAAACACGTAGCGGCCGCGGAAACCGCGCGTCGTGTTGCGCTCATCGTCGGAGTATTCCGAGCTCTTGCGCATGCCCAGGAACGAGTACGGGGCCTGCGCCCACTGCATCAGCCCGCTTTGCGCCAGGACCACGTGGAACTCGTGGATGCGGTCCAGGTTCTCCGCCTCGGCGACGAGCAGTAGCTCCGCGTCCCCGCGTGTACCCACCAGCGAGAGCGTCTGCAGCTGGTGCCCGTCTGCGAAATCCTCGCACGCGGCTGCGAACTCGCGCTTGTCCTGCGCCCGGCGCTCGGAGTCCAGGCGTCGCCACTCGGGCTCCATCTTCAAGAACGTGTACTTAATGAAGTGGCGAGTGCTCACGGCTCAATTATCGCACCGTCGGCGCATACGCTATTTCCCGACCTGTGACCTCGCCGGGGGATAGAGTAGAAAGCCGTGCGGATTGCGCTTCTCTCGCCGTACTCGTGGACCTATCCTGGTGGCGTCACTCGTCACATAGAGGCGCTCGCCTGCGAGTTGACGTCTGCAGGCCACGAAGCGCGCATCCTCGCGCCGTTTGACCCCGACGACGCGCTGTCGGTGCACCTGCATCGCGGCGCCCGCCCACAGCGGCGCGACGTGGGGGATGAGTTCGTCTCGCTCGGGCGCACTGTCGGGGTGCCGGCCAACGGCGCTGTGTCGAACATGGCGCTCACGCCGCACGCCGTGCGCGCGATGCGTCGGGAGCTACGCGAGGGTGGCTACGACGTCGTGCACATCCATGAGCCAGTTGTTCCGCTCGTATCGTGGGACGCCCTCATGAGTCTCGGTGAGCTGCCGCTCGTGGGCACCTTCCACACCTTCTCCGAGAACGTTCTGACGAATGGCCTCGCGGCTGTGCCGCTCGGCGGACGGCGGCGGATGAACCGCCTACACGCGCGTATTGCCGTCTCTGAGGCCGCCGCCTGGACTGCACGGCGTTTCTACGGTGGGCGCTATCGCATCGTGCCCAACGGCGTGCACCTGCCTGGGGGTTCCCAGCTCGGCTACGGCGCCGCCGGCAGTGATGAGGGTGACGCCGAAGCCGACCCTGCGCAGCGACCGCTGCGGATCCTGTTCATCGGCCAGGCCGTCGAACGCAAGGGCCTGCCGATCTTGCTGCGGGCGTTCGAGGCGTTGCGCGATCAGATCCCCGCCACGCTCACGCTCGTCGGCGCGAGCCCCGAGGAGGTCGCGCACATGATGCTCGACGACCGCGGCGTGCAGGCGCTTGGCAAGGTCTCCGAGGAGCGCAAGCTCGCCGAGCTCGCTCGCGCTGAGGTCGTGTGTGCGCCGTCGCTGGGTGGCGAGAGCTTCGGCATGGTGCTCACCGAGGCGTTCGCCGCTGCGACACCTGTGCTTGCCTCGGACATCCCCGGCTACCGCGACGTCTTGCGTGACGGGCTCGACGGCCTGCTCGTGCCCCCGGGTGAAGCGCTTGCGCTCGCCGAGGCGCTGCGCGCGCTAGCGCTCGATCCCAATCTGCGCGCTCGTATGGCCGTTAGCGCCCGCGAGCGAGCCGAGCGCTTCGCCTGGCCGCACGTGGCCGCCGAAGTGCTCGACACCTACGAGCAGGCACTACGCGTGTGCGCGCCCGCCACGAGTCTCGGCCGCGTGGCCGTGCGCTACGGCCTTGCACCCGCCGACATGCTGCCGCGTGTGCCGGCCGAACGCCTGTCGTCGCTGAATGCCCCTGGGCCGCCGCTAGTGGGCAAGCCGCGCCGCCGGCGCACCATGCGCCGTGCCGGCCTGCTCGTCAGCTCTGTCGCCGGCGCTGGGCTGGCCGCGTTGGCGTTGCAACGCGTTGGCGTTACGCGTGTCGCTGCCTCGCTGCTTGCCTCCAAACCCGGGTTGATTGCCGTTGGGCTGGCGCTGATGTGCACCGCCATGTTCGCTCGTGCGATCTCCTGGCATTCGATTCTCGCCGCTGCTCCCACTTGGCGCCGCGCCAAACGCCGTGACGCGATGCAAGGAACGTTCATCGGCGTGCTTATGTCGGCCACGCTGCCAGCTCGTCTCGGCGAGCCCTCGCGTGCGCTGATCGTCGCCCGACGGCTCGGGCGCGCCCGCGAGAGCCTGCCCGTCGTGCTCGGCACGATCGTCTCGCAAACGCTGCTCAACTTGCTCGCGCTCACCATCCTCGGCGGCGTCGCACTTTCGAGTGTGAGCGTCCTGGGAGGGCATGACCGCGCGCTGATGCTCGTTGCACTGGCGCCTCTAGCGGTGCTGATGGCGCTGGCGGTTGCGCCCGTCATCACAGCACCCGAAGCACTGTCGCGTTCGCGGCGTCTGCATGCACTGCTGTCTGGGCTGCACCGCTCGCTGCTGCGTCTGCGTGCTGGCCTGCGTGTCTTTAGTCAGCCGCGCCGTGCCATCGTGGCCACTGTCGCCCAGTTGGGCGCGTGGGCGCTGCAATGTCTCTCTTGTTGGCTTTTGCTCGTGGCGCTAGGTCTCGACTCTCACGCCGGCGTAGGCGCCGCCGCGGGAGTGCTGTTCGCGGTCAACGTCACCGCCGTGATCCCCGCCACGCCGGCCAACGTCGGAGTCTTCCAGGCCGCCTGTGTGGCCGTGCTTGCCGGTGTGTACCACGTCTCCACTCCCAACGCCATTGCATACGGGATCGTCCTGCAGGCGATCGAGCTCGCTACCGCCTTGATCATGGGGCTGCCGGCGTTGGTCAACGAGGGCCTCTCCTGGCGCGAGGTGCGGCTGCGCGCAATGCACGCTGCGCCCGTCAAGCTCGGGCCGCTGCCAGCGGCCAACGCCAGCAGGGGGGTGGCCACGGCCGTCTCCGCCGACTGACATTCCTCACTCTGGCCAGCTTCCATTCAGTCGAATGATGGGGGTTGTTCGGCAGGCATATGGGTCATGGCGACGTATTAGTCGCGTATGTCCGATGCCTGGGTCTACATGCTGCGCTGCGCTGACGACTCGCTATACACGGGCTGGAGTACCGACGTGCAGCGCCGTTTGGCGCGCCACCGCGATGGCACTGCCAGTCGCTACACCGCCAGTCGACTGCCCGTGGAGCTTGCGCTGGCGCTGCCAATGCCCGATCGCAGTGCCGCTATGCGCGAGGAGGCGCGCATCAAGCAGCTTGATCGGGCCGCCAAGCTCGAGCTGATCGCTGCATCGAAGCCAGCTCGGATGCCTGTTTAGGCGAGCAAAGGGGATGACGATGACTGAGCTAGTCGATCTTGGTCGATCACGACGAGATAGTTGGGCAGCAGGCGCGACGGAGTCGAGGGCGGCGGGCGATTGAGCGTTGTGCCGCTGAGGTGCCTGAGCGCGCCTTGACAGCTCAAGCGTCTGACCTCTTGCGGTCGCTGATCAATGACACGGAACGTAAATGTGGCGTCGTGATGGGCGCATCCGACCGGACTCCGTAGTGCTCGCTGATCGCGTGTGGTCACCGGAGCAAGGCGGCAAGCTCAAACGAATGTCCTTTCTCTTGATCGACGGCGGCTAACTGGCCTGCCGACAAGGGAGGGGGGCTGCCAGCCGAGCGCTGGGCTGAGAGCATCGTAACGCGCTTATTTCCACTAGTCAGATCTCGACATACATTCGGTCTCTCATTACATTATTGCTAATTGGAAGGCGGGACCTCAGGACAGCACGTGCCTCTTGCTCGCACGATGGACTGAGAGCGCGTGCATTGGCCCGGCCTGTCGCTGCTTACTACATCTGAAAGACCTAAATAGGAGGTCGTGATGAAGCTCGATTGTCACGATGTGCAGGCGGTCAGTGCGGTGCCTCGCTTGAACACGCGGAAGCTCGGCCTTGGGGTCGCTTCTTCAGCGGCCGCCGGCCTCATGCTGGCCGCCATACCGGCTAGTGCCGCAGCAACTGGCGTTTATTGCAGCGCTTACAAGCACCTCGATGAAGGGTGCAAATTCTACCATGGCCTTGACGACATAGAATGGAACGAGGGCGAGAATCTCAGTGGTGGTGAGGCCTGTATTAACTGGTACAACAGTGTGGGCCGATCGGATGGTCACCACTGCGGGTTTGCATCCGAAGATCCGGCGTTTAGCGAGCCCGACGCGGCTGGGACGGCTCAGGTCTGGAATGCAACAAATGCCTACGATAAGACGTGGGGATGGATTAAAGGCTTTTAGGCAGCTAGCTCGCTGCTGTAACCACGATGAGATCTCAAAATCCTAAAGGAGCTGGAATGTCTAACGCGAAAAGGCGTCTAATCTTGTCGGGTGTGGGCTTGCTACTGATGGGCACGTTGGCGGTAGTTGTCGTCTTTTCGGCATCTACGCCTGCCTCTGCCACCAGCGGCCGTGCGCGCTATAAGCCGAGCGTCGCCGCTGACCTTCTCCGGAATTTTGCTGTCTTGCGACGTGGTCATGTGGCCGACGCGGCAGCGGCCCTCCCTACTGGAACGATAGAGGGGCTCACGGCTCCAGAAGGTCTAGGTAGCCAGTTCGGCCTCGATGTTGCCAGTGCTCAGTCCGTGACGGTCGACGGAATCCAGGTTTGGGTTATTCCCGGAAGTACCGGCGTTTGCACCTTGGCGTTGCCACAGCCGGGCGGCCCGACCGATCCGGGCGGCGTATGTAGCTCTATCGCGAACGCCGAAGCTGGGAAGCACATTCAACTCGAAACGTCCCCCTCTGGGAACGAAACCATCATCGGCCTCGCCCCTGACGGAGCTACGCACGCGACCGTGGTCCATGGCGGTACGCCGACGTCTGTACCGGTCGTGAGCAACATATACGTAATCAGCGGTAGCAATCTGTCGGGACCCACCTCGAGTGTGACGGTCACTGACGCAGCCGGCCACGCGGAGACTCACGGCCTCTAAAAGAGGGTACCCAGCAAGCAGGCCCGCCAACACAGGGATGGTCGAGTTGGCGGGCCTCTTCGGTGCATCTTGAGCAGATGTCTGCAAACCACGCCCCCATTTTTATTGTTGGAGCTGCCCGCTCAGGCACCACCCTGGTGCGGTGCCTGCTCGATGCCCACCCAGACATCGGGTGTCCGGCAGAGACCAACATCGCCGCGTTGATTGCCCCGCTCTGGAACGTGTGGTCCATTATCGAGTGTGGTCGCGAAGGCTCCGCGGATCAGGATTTGTCTCCGGCGGCCAAGCAAGCGATAGGCGACGCGCTGCTCACGCCGATGGCGAATTACTGCGCGCGGGGGGGCAAGCAGTACTATTGCGACAAGTCTCTCGATAATGTGCATCACCTGACCTTTATCGAGAAACTGTTTCCCGAAAGTCGCTTTCTTCTGCTTTCTCGTCATGTGATGGATACGATCGCCTCCGGCTTGGAAGCCTCACCTTGGGGATTCAAGGCGTACGGCTATCAGTCTTATATCCACGCTTCGCCGGACAACTTCGTTGCCGCTCTCGCGAAGTATTGGCTGGTGCATGTCCAGCAAGCGCTCCAGTGGGAGGAAACGCACAAGGCGAAATGTCATCGTATCCACTACGAGGATCTTGTGACTGCGCCCGACGCGGTTTTGGCGGATATGTTCACGTTTCTCGGGGTGTCGGTTGATCTATCCGTCTTGGACGGTGCATTCACGGCGGATCGCACAGCTGCCGGACCAGGAGACCATAAGGTGATGTTCACCTCACGCATTCAGGCAGATTCGGTCGGTCGCGGCAAGACGGTGCCAGTGGACCTGATCCCGCCAAACCTCCTAGAGGCGGTCAACTCGAAGCTCGCAGCCCTCGGCTACGAGCCAGTGGACAAAACCTGGAACGCGGAGCCTGCACCGTCCTCGGGCGCGGGCGAAGGCACAATCTGGAGCGCTCGGCTGGTCGAACTCATGAGCGACATCGAGTTGCCGCCCGACCAAAAGTCTGATCACTGTGGCGTGTTCGCGATAGTAGCTGTGGATCACGATGAGCTTCGGTGGGTAGTCGATCCTGTTGCCGGAGATGTTCGACAAGGCGATGGGAATGTCGACAGCGTCGTCACCGGTACCGCTCAGGATCTGGCGCTCATGGTCGCTAAAGAGCAGAACCTCGGTGCGCTCATGCGCTCGGGGCGAATCCGACATGTGACGGCACGCAAGAATCTGACCCGCGAGGACGTCACAGCAGACATGATCGCGATCATGTCGCTGCTACACGCGAACGAGGAGTCCGGCGTGCGATCCGAGTCTGCCGTGGGCGCGTGATGAGCGACCTAGCGAACCTACTTGAGGTACTTCACGGTGCTCACGATCAGCTGACCAGTTTGGAGATCGAATACCGCGATTGGAGTCGAGCACGTCCGACCTATGCCCTCAATGCTGGGCGGTCGCACGACGGTACAGTACAACTGGATTGGCAGGGGCCAGGTCCCGAGCCAAAGGAGATAACCTTTGAGCGTACGTATTGGCTGGAATTTCCTGCCCGTCTTCGCGTCGAGGTACGACGCGACCACAAGCTTGTTCGTTTGGGCGTGCGTGACGGCGCCGCCTGGTGGCGATGGAACCGAGCTGAGGGCGCAAGCACCGGCGAGATAGCACTAGATCCCCAGGGCGTCGTGCGAGTCCCGCCGTTGTTGTCGCCTCCGCTTCTGAATCCGGTGAGCCTACTGCCTGTGTTTCGCTTCGAGTCATGCTGTGTGACGGACCGTGCAGGACGGAAGATACTGCGGGTTCGGGCGCGCCCGCGGGAGCAACCGCCCTCCGGGGCGTCTTTTTCCTACGAGTTCGACTTCGATGCCGAGCACGGCACTGTCCTTCGCAGCTCAGTACTCGATCATGTCGGCTGTGTCCAAACAAGTGATGCTGTTCTAGTCTGCTATGACGTGCCCATCGACAGTGGGCGCTTCGCCTTCGATGAGCCTGATGGCAATCCGGCCACACGAGTCCCCAGGTCGGCGCCTACCCGCGTTGCATAGGAGGCATCCGTGGGGGAAGATGGTCGGCTGCGCGCGTATCGTACTCCGTGCCGTCGAGTGAAAGTGAGCTTCCAGAAGTCGCGCGGCCGTTTTTTTGCGGCGACTTGTTGTGCTCCCGTACGAGGATCGCGAGCTTCCAACCTGATCGCCGGGCCAGGCTCAGCAAATCATCGGCAGCCATCCGCTGGCGGTATCTGTCATCAGCTGTGCCGAGCTGATGGCCGGTGTTTCCTTGGGGCACCACTCTCAAGAGCATGTGGATCGTTTCTTCGATGCGTTGGTCAAGGATCTTTTGCCTGTCGACAGGAAGGTCGCGGCCCGCGCGGCAACGCTATGGGTGAGCGCATCTCTCTAAGAATGCCTGACGCCCTAATCCTGGCCACCGCGGATCTCCACGAGGAGATCGACACGGCCGTCTGCGCCGACGATGATTGGCCGGAGGTGAAGGGTTTGAGCTGCAAGGTCGAGCTACTGAAGCTGTACCTAGATCAAGAGCAAAGCCCTCCAAGCGCTCCGACTGATTCAACAATCCGCAACCGGCTAAACGGTTATTGTTTCCCCGCGCCCCAACAGCCCCTATCTGTCTTCCGGGCCATCGAGAGTGCACGAATACACCTGTAGGTCGTGTTGTCAGGCGCTGCGAAAACAGCGCAACGAAGCGAAGGGGCCGGAGCCTCTGGCACTCGCGAGCGGTTCGAGCGATCGAACGTCCAGCTGTCGGCAGCACCCGGAGACAGCCTCGTTTAGGGCATGATGGGGGTATGGCTTCCAGACCTTCGGCGCGTAGCGTCAAGATTTCAGACGACGAGCGGGGTGGGTGGTCCTCAGATCGACCCCGGCGCGATGGGGCGCCGCCGCGGCCCGCTGACGTCACCGTCCACTGCCGTGTGCTCTCGCCAACCGACCGGCTGCGCTATTCACCCGGCAGTCTGCTCGTGATCGCATCCGCGTCGGCCGCCGAGCGCGATGGCTTCATCGCGCGGCTGATCGAGGATCGCGCGTCGCTGCTGTCGCTCGAGAAGGTCCGCACCTTGCTCGCCGGACGGGTCGACGAGGCTGAGCTGGACGCCCGCGCAGAAGAGCTCCTGAGCGCGGCGGTGTCCAAGCGTCTGCAGAGCCGGGAGACGGTCGTGCTTGCCGCCGACGGTCTCGAGGCCAGTGAGCGCGAGCCGTTCGTCCGCATGGCTGCCGCGCTCAAACGCCCGCGCCATTTGATCCTGCTGGAGACGGCGCGCGAGCAGGTGAGCGAGGAGGATCTCCCAGCGTTGAACGAGCTGCGCCGCGCGCTCGATGCGGGCGACCTCGGCGGGGAGGGCTTCCAGACGGCGCTGCGGCTCGGTGGAGGCACTGCCGGAGAGGTCAAGCGGATCCTGTTCCGCCCGCCGCCTCGCGAAGACTCCTAGAAACGGGTTCTAGTCCACCCGGCTTGCCGGAGTTTCATACAGTCGATTTCAATGGCTTGCAGATTTTCAGTTTTCTGCTTGGGTGGCCGATATAGCCAGCGTGCGGAACTCCCTGCCCGGCGAGCGCGGCGCGCGCTTCGCCCAGCACGTCTGGTGGGTGTATCTCGCCGCTGTCACGCTGCTCATCGGCGGCTATGCGCTCGCACAGCTGTCTGGTCCGGCATGGCTGAAGAGCGGCCTCGTGTTCAACCTCATCGGCGGCTCCAGTGTCGCTGCCCTGCTGCTCGGCGCGCGCCGTAACTCTCGTCGCAGTCGTCTGCCCCTGTATTTGCTTACGGTCGGGCAAGGCCTGTTCGTGACCAGCGATGTGCTCGCGTACAACTACGAACGCCTCTTCGGAGCGGCAATGCCGTTCCCGTCGATCGCGGATCCGTTCCACCTGGCGTTCTATCCCTTCCTGGTGATCGGCATGGTGCTGCTGATCCGCGAACGCGGCGAGCAGCGCGATCGCAGCGGCCTGATCGACGCGCTCATCGTCACGCTGTCGCTGGCGACGCTCCTATGGGTGTATCTGATCGCGCCATATGCAAACGACGACACGCTGTCGCTGCTCGGCAGGCTCACGTCGATCGCCTATCCGACGATGGACATCCTCGTGCTCGGCGTCGTCGCCCGTGTCGCTGCCGGCAGCCACCGGCGCGAGCCGGCGTTCGTGTTCCTGCTCTCCGGCGCCGTTGTGTTGCTGCTCAGCGATGGCGTATACGGCTGGAAGCTGCTGGATGGGGGTCACAGCACCGGCGGTGTTCTCGACATCGGCTGGGGGATCTACTACGCGCTGCTCGGCACCGCTGCGCTGCACCCCTCGATGCGCCAGCTGGCTACGCCGGGCCCCGAGGGCAGCGCGCGCCTTACCCGCGCGCGCCTGGCGCTGCTCACGTGCGCGAGCTTCACCGTGCCGCTGCTGATCGTGCTGCGCAATGCGCTGCACGAGTCACTCGACCTGTACGTGCTCGTCGGCGCTTCCACTGCGATGTTCACGCTCGTGCTCCTGCGCATGGCCGGCATCTTCGCGCGCAACGAGGAGCTCGCACTGCAGATGGTGGCCCTGACCGAGCAGCACGCCTACCAGCGCTCGGAGGCGCGGCTGAGCTCGCTGATCAAGAACTCATCCGATGTGATCTGCATCCTTGGCCTGGCGGGTGACGTGCACTACGCCAGCCCATCCGTCGAGCAGGCGTTCGGCTACCGGCCCGACGCGCTGGCGGAGCGGCCGCTGGCCGACATCATCCATCCCGACGAGGCGCAGCGGCTGTCCTCGTTCATCGCCTCGGTGGCATCTACGTCTACCGCTCAGTTCTCTGACGCCGAGTTCCGCGTGCGTCATGCTCGCGAGTCCTGGCGCGACGTCGAGGTGCTCGGCACGAACCTGCTGACCGACGAGGACATCGCTGGGATTGTGCTCAACATCCGCGATATCAGCGAGCGAAAGTCCTTCCAGGCGGAGCTGGAGCACCAGGCCTTCCACGACACGCTCACCGGGCTGCCCAACCGGGCGTTGTTTCGCAATCGCGTCACGCACGCGCTCGCCGGCCAGCGCCGCGACCGCCTGCCCGTCGCCGTGCTGTTCATGGATATCGATGACTTCAAGAACGTCAACGACGGTCTCGGTCACGGCGTAGGCGACATGGTCCTGCGGGAGGTCGGACGCAGGTTGGAGGACTGCATGCGCCCCGTCGACACCGCGGCACGCCTTGGCGGCGACGAGTTCGCGATCCTGATTCACGAGACCGAGAGCGAGTTGCAGGCAATCGAGATCGCCCAGCGGGTGATGGATACCTTGAAGGTGTCGATCACGTTGGACGGGCGCAACGTCACGGTTGCGACCAGCGTGGGGATTGCGTTCAGCGATCAGGGCATGATCTCCGCAGCCGACGCCGAGGAGCTGATGAGCAACGCCGATGCCGCCATGTACATGGCGAAGGAGACCGGCAAGGGTGGCTACCAGGTCTTTCAGCCGGAGATGCACGCCAAGGCGCTCGCGCGACTCGAGCTGAAGACCGATCTGCAGCGTGCCCTGCACGCGGGCGAGTTCACGCTTCGCTACCAGCCGATCATGGATCTCGCCCGCGGCGACATGGCCGGCATGGAGGCGCTCGTGCGCTGGGAGCACCCGCGGCGCGGAACCGTGCAGCCACTGGAGTTCGTGGGGCTGCTGGAGGACACGGGGATGATCGTTGCCGTCGGCCACCACATCCTCGCTGAGGCGTGCGCGTGGGCCGCGCAAATGCAGAACGCCTGCCCCCGCGTTCCCGCGCTGTCGATGGCCGTCAACGTCTCCGCCTGTCAGCTACAGCGTCCTGAGTTCATCGAGGAGGTCCGCGCCGTCCTGCGGGAGACCGAGATCGAACCGTCGAGTTTGACGCTCGAGTTGACTGAGAGCGTGATGATGCAGGACATGGAGCTCACGCTGCTGCGCTTGAAGGCGCTGCGTGCGCTCGGGGTCAAACTTGCGATCGATGACTTCGGCACGGGCTACTCCTCGCTCAACTACATCCGCCAGCTCCCCGTCGACGTGCTCAAGATCGACCGCTCGTTCCTTGCCGACCCCAATCCCGAGGTCGCCGAGCTGACAGAGGCGATCGTCCAGCTGGCGCGCATCTTCAAGCTCAAGGTTGTCGCGGAGGGGATCGAACACCCCGGCCAGATCGAGCGGCTGCGGGGGATCAGCTGCGACTTCGGACAGGGCTTTCACTTCGCCGAGCCGCTGGGCAGGGCTGAGGTTCTCGCGATGGCCCAGGCTCAGGCGGGGATGAGCGCGGTAGGGCTTGGAACGCAGGGGAGCGGGAGAGTGGCGTGATGCGCCGCCAATCCGTTGAACGTCAGCGGACACACGTGGTCGGGTTGCTAGCGTGCCGGCGATGAATGCAGTCCTAAGCGTGGAGCTGCGGCGCCTGCTTGACCAGGCTTTGCGCGTCGGCCTTTGCTGCGCTGCGTTCCTAGCGTGCTCGGCGAGCATAGGCTCAACGCCGTTGGTCTCCGCCGCGGTGTCCTCCAAGGAAGCCGAACAACTGAAGCGCTTCGACCAAGGCGTCTACGTTCACTACTGCCCCGCCAACGAAGAAGTCGCCAGCATCGCCTCGTATCGGTCGAAGGTTGCGCAGCGGGCGCATGTTGCGATGGCCAGCCACGCCGGCTGGCCCCCCGACAACTGCTTGAAGATGGACAAGGGCTCCTACGGGGTCAGCCACACGCTCCTTGGTCTCAAGAACGTCCACAATTGGCTACTGGGTGGCTACGGCAACGACACCATCTACGGCGGCGAAGCGGGCGATGTGATCTGGGGCGACTACCAGCCCTCCGGCCAGTCCGAAAGCGAGCGCGACTACCTGCACGCGGGCAACGGCAACGACTGGATCTACGCCAGCCACGGCTTCAACGAAATCTGGACCGGCGGTGGCGATGATCACCTGTTGCTTGTGTATGGCCATGGCGTGATTCATTGCAACGGACCCGGCGTGAAGACATTCGTGATGCGCTACCTGCCGGCGAACCGGCCGTGGACGCTGATCGGCTGCGCGCACAAAGTGATCGATCCCTACCGCGCCTGACGAGGCCGCTAAGCGAGTCGGGCGTCTCGGTCCGGGACGTCGTCTACGTTGCGAGGGATGGCAACCGTCTCTCAACGCGAGTATGGCCAGGTCTTTGACGAGGTGGCGGTCGAGTACGACCGCAGGCGTCCCGGATACCCCCAGGAGTTTGTTGAGGGAGTGTGTGCGCGCGCGGGGCTCGGGCCAGGAGACGTCGTGCTCGAGATCGGATGCGGTAGCGGGCAGCTGACGCGCGATCTGCTTGGCGCAGGCCTGCAGGTGGTTGCCGTTGAGCCTGGAGCGCAGTTGCTTTCGCTCGCTGCGGGGAACCTGGAGGACCTCGGTGCGGTGACGTTCGTGAACGCGCGGTTCGAGGACGCTCCGCTCCCCAACGGGAGCTTTCGCGCCGTGTTCGCCGGTTCCTCGTTCCACTGGATCGACCCTGAGTTCAGCTGGGCGAAGGTCGCCGAGCTGCTTGCTCCCGGCGGCACACTCGCTCTGATCCAGCACTGTGGCCTGCAGGGGCTCCCCGGCCTTGACGATCAGGACTCGTTGCTTTCGATCTTGGCGAGGATCGCGCCGGAGATCGCCGCGGTGTGGCCCACCTACAGGGACCTGCCGAGCCTCCTTGAGGGAGTCGAGCATCGCCGCGAGAACATCTCTGAGGTCTGGTCGTGGATCGGAAGCTACGACCTGGCGCGCGCGCAAGCAGGCCGCCTGTTCGAGGAACTCCAGGTCTTAGCAGTGCCAATCCCCGTGGAGCAGACTGCGGAGGAGCTGAATGCATTGTTCAGCACCCTCTCGTACTACAAGCGGCTATCGCTGACACAGCGTCAACTGCTGCGGGGGGAGTTCGTCGCGCTGCAGGAGCGGCTCGGGCGGCCGCTCCGCTCGAGTACCGCCGCCGTTCTCGTTACCGCGCGCGTCGGATAGCTGGAGAATCCTCGTGCGATTCGGCGGGGGCTTGCGAGACGTCTCAAGGAACGTCGACGCTCGTGCTGCCAACGGGGACGTCTGTCGTGCCTGGGCCTTCGAACAGGGCCGGGCCGCTCGCATGTTGGAGTACGACATGCAGCTGCGTCGAGCCCGACGGTAGGGGGCCGCTGCGGATCGTTAGTTCCTGTCCGGCGAGCACGTTGTCTTCTCCGGCGCTGATGCTTTCTTCAGGGGCGTTACTGCCAGGCCGCTTCTGCCATTGCAACTTGTACTGATCGCGTACGCTCGAGATCGCGAGCGGGGCATTGAAGGTGACAAGCGCTTCCTGGTGACCGTCTGCCCCTGTTAGGAGACGGCTCGAGACCGCGGCAGCTGCTTGAGAGGCAGTCGGTGTCGATTCGGCCGCTAGGTACCCGGCGGGTATGCCGTTCGGCGCGCAAGCCGGTTCGCTCGCGTCGGCGGGATGGCACACAGCGCCGGAGGTGTAGTGGATTTCGGTGATCGGGCTATAGACGGGTATCGGGCCCGTCTCTCCCACCCCGTAGGCGTCGTTTGGTTGCCAGTTCGACGGAGCGTTTTGGACGATCAGGTATGCGCCTTCGGAGCCGCTCGTGGGGACCGTCACGGGCTTCCCATCTTCGAGATAGGTGACGCTCTCAGCCTGGGGCCCGAGCAGCCCGTAGTAGAGGTCGCGCTCATCTGACTGCGGGCAGATGCGGCCCTGGGCGGAGCTCTGTTCGGCGGGGGTCGACGCGGCGGCTGCGCAGATGTCGTGTACTTCCGGCGTTTCGCGGCTCGGCACAGCTTCGGGGCCGACTAGACCGTTTGCGAGCTCGTCCCCCTTGCTGACGTTGTCAAACACCTGGCCGTTCGCGTCCAGCGCTGAGCAGGCAAGATCTTCGGTGCTTGCGACCGGTAGCGGATGCAGTTGCCCGTCGTCGCCGAAAGCTCCGTCGCTGCCGAGCACGCCGATCTGCCCGTCGACCACACGGCCTACCTGGATGCAGCCAGCGCCGCGCGTCGTCGTGAACACGCGCAGGCCCCACGGGGCTCCTCCCTGCGGATCGGAGGCCCGCAGGGAGAGTATGCTCGCGGAGCCGAGGGTCACAGAGCCGAGCCGAGCATCAGCGATCTGGAAGTTTTCAACTTTCTTCGCGGGCGAGCCGACTGTAATCAGCCCACTCGCAAACGCCGCGCCTACAATCAGCAGCAGGCCGACCAATGCAACGGCTGTGACACGCGGCAGCGCTCGCGCACGAGCGCGCGGTGCCCGGCCTTGGCTCGCATCGGCCATCGCGCTCGCAACGATTCGCCAAACTTCCTCGCGTCCTGCCTCATCGGGGATGCGGCCGGCGGCTGGGTCAAAGGCCACCATGGTGGCCATGACATCTGACTTGTCGTTTGTCATGACAGTGACCTCGCTTGTTCCTCGATGGTGATGGTGGCGTGTCCGTCTGCGGCCAGCACGAGCTCGAGCTTGCGGCGGGCTCGGTGCACTCGCACGGTGAATGCCGTCCTGCTGCAGCCCATGACCGTCGCGGCCACACGATGCTCGAGGCCGTCCCAGGCGACTAGCATGAGCGCTTCCCGGTCACGCTCGCTCAATTTCGCGAGGGCCAGCGCGATACGCGACGGCCCCTCCGGATCGTGGTGCGAGCTCTCAGGACGCTGTTCGCTCAGACGGTCGTCCAGCGCGCGGCGTCGCGCGTTGCCGCGAAGATGATTGGCGCTCACCCGACGAGCGACACCGAGCAGCCACGGCAACATATCTCCGCGCAGCTCCCCGTGGCGTCGCCAAGCAGCCAAGAACGTCTCCGCGACGATGTCCTGCGTCGCATCCGGCGGGATCCGTCGCGCGACGAAGCGGTAGACGGCATCGTAGTTCTCTCTGAACAGTCGCTCGAAGTCGGTCCGGTCATCGCTCACATATAAGTATTTTCCGCCTCGCAAGCAAGCATTACATCCGGCCGGGCGGGTCGCATCAGACGGTCTTGTGTGTGATCTCTTGAGCTTCGGCGTGGCGAAGCTTGGCTCGGCCAACGTATGGTACGATATCTTGTACCGAATGAAAGGGGAGGGCGATGGCGATTACAGCTAGCGAGGCGCGACGGGCGCTGTTCCCGCTGATTGAGCAGGTCAACGACGATCGCGCGCCAATCGAGATTACGTCCAAGCGCGGCAACGCTGTGCTTATGTCGGCCGACGATTACGCCGCCTGGCAAGAGACCGCCTATCTGTTCCGCTCGCCGCCGAACGCGCGTCGACTGCTCGATGCCGCCGAGGCGGCGGGGCGCGGGGAAATAGCCGAGCACCAGCTCGATCGGGCGTGAGGCTCGTCTTTACCCCGCAGGGCTGGGAGGACTACACCTACTGGCAGCGGACAGATCGTGCGCTCGTCAAACGCATCAACCGGTTGCTCGATGACGCACTGCGTAACCCAACGGACGGGATCGGCAAGCCGGAGATGCTCAAGTACGGGATTGCCGGCGCCTGGTCGCGGCGCATCACCGAGGAGCACCGGCTCGTCTATCAGGTGCTCGATAAAGATCTCGTAGTGCTACAGGCTCGCTACCACTACGAGAAGAAGTGATACGGCTTTAACCGGCCATCGCCGGCTCGTCCTCCGCTTCCACAGCCCCCTCAGGCGGGTCCTCGTCGGCGATCTCGCCGAACAGCGAGGGGTCGCGGTTTGAGCCGCGGATGAGGTCGTCGGGTGAGCCGTCAGCAAGCAGGCGCCCCTGGCGGGTACCGAAGTAGATCGCCTGCGGGTGGTGGGCGATGAGCGCGAGCGTGGACTGCTCGGGCTTGGGGGCGTAGCCGTCGGTGATGCTCATGCCGATCTGCTCGAGCCCCAGCAGCTTCTCCACCTTCAAATGCTCAGCCTGCTCGGGCACGGCGGGGTAGCCCCAGGAGTAGCGGCGTCCCTGCGTGAGCGGGATGTCGAGCATCTGCCTTGCCTCGTAATGCAGCCATTCGGCCAGACCCTCGGCGGTCTGCACGCCGAGTCCGTGCACGAACAGCTGCTCGGCGAACTCGCCTTCGGCCTCGAGCTTGGCCATCAGCTCGGTCACCTCCGAGCCAACGGTCACCGCCTGCACGGCGATCACGTCAAGCTCGTCGGGAGGCCGGCCGGTGGCCGAGGGGGCACCGTCGGGGCCGACCGCCGGCCGGTAGAAGTCCGCTAGGCAGATGCGATCGCCCTTGGGCTGGCGCGGGCAGACGAAGCGGGTCAGCTCCATGGCGCGGTTCTCGGGGTCGAGCACGACGATGTCGTTGCCGAGCGCGTAGCAGGGGAAGAAGCCGAGCAGCGCTCTTGGGTGCAAGTAGGTCTGCTTCTTCCACATCTGTTCCAGACGCGGGCGGAAGTCATCGCGCAGCAGGGTTTGCCAGGCCTCGCCTTTCACGCCCTTGCCGCCCCAATGCAGCTTGAACAGCACGTGGGTGTCGAGATGGCGGTAGACCTCATCGAGATCGACGGGGATCTCCTTGACGCCCCAGAACGGCGGCGTTGGGATCGGCACGTCGGTGCGCGCGGAGGAACGCACGGAATCGTCGGCGAAGTTGAGCTGCTCCTCGGGCGCATCGCCCTTGGCGCGGAACTCGGTGGCGCCGGCGAGCAGCTTCTGCACGAGCGCGCCGCGGGCATCGGCGTCGACCAGCTGGTCCATCACGGCGAGGCCCTCGAAGGCGTCCTTGCAGTAGAAGACGCCCGGCTGGTAAGCAACGTCTGAGTCTTTGCCTCCCGGGTACAGAGCCCGATAACTGAACGCACGGTTAATCGCCGCTCCGCCGATGAGCACGGGGTAGGAGAGGCCCTTGGCGTGAAGCTCCTGGATGCAGGCGGGCATCTGCTTGGAGGTGGAGACGAGCAGCGCTGAGAGCCCGATGGCGGTGGCGTTGTGCTCCTGGGCGGCGTCCACGATCGTCTGGATAGGGACCTGCTTGCCGAGGTCCACAACCGTGTAGCCGTTGTTGGTGAGGATCGTGTTGACGAGCGACTTGCCGATGTCGTGCACGTCGCCGAACACGGTGGCGAGCACGACGGTGCCCTTGGTGTAGCCCTCGATCTTGTCGAGGTATTTCTCGAGCTGCGCGACGGCGCGCTTCATCACCTCGGCGGACTGCAGCACGAATGGCAGGATCAGTTCGCCGGCGCCGAACTTGTCGCAGACCTCTTTCATCGCCGGCAGCAGCACTTCGTTGAGCGTCGGCACGGCGCCGATCTTCTCGACGCTCTTGTCGATCTGATCCTCGACGCCGTCGCGGCGGCGTCGCAGGATGTGGAAGTGAAGCGCCTGCTCGGGCTCCATGCCCTCGGTCGGGTCAGCCGCGCCTTGCGAGGTGTCTTCGGGGCCCTTGGACTCGAAGTGCTCGATGAACTTCTCGAGCGCATCCTCGCGGCGGTTGAACACGAGATCGTCGGCGAGATCCCGCTCCAGGTCGGGGATCTCCGAGTAGGGCGTTATGTGGTTGGGGTTGACCATCGCCAGGTCCAGGCCCGCCTGCACACAGTGGTGCAGGAACACGGAGTTGAGCACGGCGCGGGCGCCGGGGGATACGCCGAAGGAGACGTTTGAGACCCCCAGCGATGTCTTCACGTCAGGGATCGCTTCCTTGATCGCTTTGATCCCGGCGATCGTCTCGACTGCGGACGGCCGCCACTCCTCGTCGCCAGTAGTGAGCGTGAAGGTGAGGCAATCGAAGATTAGGAGCTGCGGGTCGAGGCCGTGCTCCCTGCAACAGAGGTCACGGATGCGCTTCGCAATCTCGACCTTGCGTTCCGCCGTCTTGGCCATCCCCACCTCGTCGATCGTGAGCGCGATCAGCGCGGCGCCGTGTGCGAGCGCGACGGGCACGACGCGGTCGAGCTTGGCGCGGCCGGCCTCGAGGTTGACGGAGTTGACGATCGCACGGCCGGGAATCTGCTCGAGCGCGCGTTCGATTACCTCGGGCTCGGTGGAGTCGATCTGGATAGGGGCGGGCTGAGTGAGCGAGACCTTCTTGGCCACCAGCCGCATCTGTTCGTCCTCATCGGTGCGCTCTGTCAGCGCCACGCACAGGTCGAGCACGTGTGCGCCGCCGGTCACCTGGTCCTCTGCGATCTGCACCAGCCCGTCGTAGTCGTCTGCCAGCAGCAGCTCCTTGGCCTTGCGCGAGCCCTGCGAGTTGACGCGCTCTCCGACCATCGTTGGCGCGGGCTCCTGCGCGAGCGGCGTGGCAGCGATCATCGATGAGAGATGGGGAGTGCGCGGTGCGGGACGCGGGCTCACCGTACGTCCAGCGACGCGCTGCGCAATTGCGCGGATGTGATCGGGCGTGGTGCCGCAGCAGCCGCCGACAATGCCGACGCCATAGCGCTCGATGAACTCCTTGAGTGCCTCGGCGAGCGGTTCGGGCTTCTCGGGGAAGATCGTCTCCCCGTCGGGTCCCTGCAGCGGCAGCCCGGCGTTGGGGATGCAAGCGACGGGGACGGGGCAGTGCTCACCGAGGAAGCGGATCGCGTCGCGCATGTCCTCGGGGCCGGTGGAGCAGTTCAGGCCGATGACGTCGACCTTCAGCGCCTCCAGGGTGGTGAGCACGGCGGAGATATCGGTGCCGAGGAGCATCTTGCCGCCGTTGGGCAGCAGCGAGACGGAGGTGTGGATCGGCAGGGTGCGCCCGGTGCTGTTGAACGCGGCGCGGGCGCCGAATACGGCGGCCTTGACCTCGAGGATGTCTTGGGCGGTCTCGATGATGATCAGGTCGGCGCCGCCGTCGATTAGGCCCGCGGCCTGCTCGGTGAAGACCTCGACGAGCTCGCCAAAACGGATCTGCCCGAGCGAGGGGTCCTCGGAGGCAGGCAGGTAGCCGGTGGGTCCGATCGAGCCGGCGACGTAGCGGTGCTCGCCGGCGGCTTTGCGCGCGAGTTCGGCTGCCTTGGTGTTGATCTCGACGGTGTAGTCGGCGAGCCCCCACTCGCCGAGCTTGATGCGCGAGCCCTGGAATGTGTCCGTCTCCACCACTTCCGCGCCGGCCTCGAGCATCGAGGCGTGCACGCCCTCAATCACGTCCGGGCGATTGAGCACGAGCGCCTCGTGGCACTTGCCCTGCAGGCCGCCGTAGTCCTCGGCGGTCAGCTCGAACTGCTCGAGCGTCGCGCCCATGCCGCCGTCGTAGATGACGACGTGCTCTTGGATTGCTTTGCGGTAGTCGCGTTCGGGCATAGAGGGAATGCTAGTCCGTGTCCATGGGTGGCCCCGGTTCGCTTCGATGGTGCTCCTAGCCGAGTGCTGGCGCTGCGGGGGCAGTTGACGCTTTGGCACCCTTCGGGCAGCCCCGCGACCCCAACCGGACGACACCCCTGTAGCCCCCAACGAACGCAGCCATCGGTTAAGCGTCCAACATCTGTGACCGCCCCATCGCGAGTGTCCACACTCCCGGCGACCGTCAAGCTACTAGGGGGCATTTTCGATGGTTTCGCAAGTTCTGCTGGACGCACCTGTCAAGGAGAAGGCTGGGCGGATCGCGCGGCCGTGGCTGGACGAGCCGGAGTTCGCGACGGCTGCGAACGGCATGCGGATCACGCGCGGCGCGGCTCCCAGTGAGCCGCTGGTCGCGGTCGTTGGTCTCAGCCACGCAGGCCTGCCCAGTGCGCTCGCGCTACGCAGCGCGGGCTTTCGCATCGTCGGCATCGATACCTCGTCGAGTCGGCTGAACGACATCCGCAGCGGGCGTGCCGAGGTGTTGGGCGTGGAGTTGGAGGACCTGCGCAGCCGGTTGTGTGACGAGGGCTTCGAGCTGACAGACAGGCTCGAGGCCGTCAACACGGCCGCGATGATCCTGATCTGCGTGCCCACCACGATTGACGCCCACGGTCGCCCGAATCTGGAAGCGCTGAGGCGCACGTGCTCTGCAGTGGTCGAGCACGTCCGGTCGGGTCAGACGCTCGTACTGACTTCGACCACCTACGTGGGAGCCACCCGTGAGCTCTTGACCCAGCCGCTCGGCGAGCGTGGCTTGAGCGTGGGCGAGGACGTGTTCGTGGCCTTCTCGCCCGAGTGTCTGCCACCGGGCGTCGGTGCGGGTGCCATCACGGACGCGAGCGAGCGGGCACCCACCCCGCGGATCGTGGGCGCTGTGAGCGAGACGTGCTTCAGGCAGGCGTCGGAGCTCTTGCGTCCGATCTCAAGCGGGCTGCGCCGGGTCTCCTCGCCGGCAGCCGCAGAGATGGCAAAGCTCTACGAGAGCACGTTCCGTGCGGTGAACATCGCGCTGGCATTCGAGATGGCTGATGCGTGTCGCGCCCAGGCGCTCGACCCGGTGGAGGTGACCGAGGCGGCAGCCACCAGGTCCTCCAGCTTCATGGCCCACTACCCATCCGCGGGGGTGGGCGGCCACGGTGTGGGGGTCGACCCTCACTACCTGGTGCACTCACTGCGCGAGCGCGGCTGCGCTGCACAGCTGGCCGAGGATGCGCTGCGCATCGTCGCTGCTCGACCGCATCGCGTTGCCATGCGCGCGCACGAGCTGCTGTTGCGGTCGGGTCGCGCGCTGCGAGAGCTGCGGGTGCTGGTGGTGGGGGCTGCCTACAAGCCGGGCGTGGCCGACTGCGCCAACTCGCCTTCTGTCGAGATCATCTCGCGGTTGCTCGCGGATGGCGTGCAGGTCGACTTCCATGACCCGCGTGTGCCGGTGCTGTTCGTGGATGGCGAGGAACTGCAGGGTGTGGATCCCGATCCACGCCGCGACGCCTCCGGCTTCGGCCCCGAAGACTACGAGCTGGCGATCGTCGTGGGGCTGCAGCCCGGCCATGACTACGGCTGGCTTGGGCGCTGCCCGCAGGTGCTCGACTGCACCTATCGCGAGCGCACAGGCCGCCGCCACTTCCTCTTGTGAGCTGACGACGAAAGCGGGGCGCAGGCACCCGTGGCGGCAGAGGCCACGTACCCCAGCGTCCGCACCGTGGCCCACGGCCCTCCCTGGGGTCGTGGGCCAGGCGGGCTACTTAATAAAGAGCATCTCCGAGTACTTCGGCAGCGGCCAGAGGTCGTCGGCGACCAGCTTCTCGAGGCGATCGGCGACGTCGCGGACGTCTTCCATCGCGGGGATCACCGTGTCGCGCATGTACAGCGCCTCCTTCATCGGCGAGGAGTCCGGGTGGTTCTCGTCGAGGTTGGCGTCCTCGAGCTTCAGCTGCGCGAAGTGCAGCTCCTTGACCAGCGGCTCGATCTCGCCGACGAGCTCGTCGAGGCCCGTGAGTTTGAGCTCGTTCAGGTACCTCACTGCCGCGGGCAGCACCATCGTGCGTGAGATCGAAGCAGCTGTCTCGGCCTCGATGTTGAGGTTCATCACGTACTGCTCGGTGTACACGTCGTAGCGTGCCTCGAGCTCGCGCTTGGAGAGGATCTTGTACTTCTTGAAGGTGGCCACGGTCGATTTGTCGACAATCCATGGCAACGCGTCAGGCGTCGTTTTGAGGTTCGCCAGGCCGCGTTTCTCGGCCTCTTTGTGCCACGCATCGGAGTAGCCATCGCCGTCGAAGACGACCTGCTTGTTGGCCACCCAGGCGTCTTTGACGACCGCTGTCACGGCCTTCTCCAGCGTCGAGCCTTTCATCGCGGCCTTCAACTTGGTGGACAGGTCGTCGACTGCCTCGGCAACGATCGTGTTGAGGACCGTGTTGGGGAACGCCGGAGCGGCGGTCGAGCCGAGCGCTCGGAACTCGAACTTGTTGCCGGTGAAGGCAAATGGGCTGGTGCGGTTACGGTCAGCCCCGTGCATCGGTAGCGGCGGTAGAACCGGCGTGCCAAAGCCGAGGAACGAACCAGGTTTCGACGGCTGCACTTTGCCTGCCTCGATCGCCTTGAATACCTTTTCGAGGTCGGTGCCCAGGAAGATCGAGATGATTGCCGGAGGTGCCTCGTTGGCGCCCAGTCGGTGGTCCTGCCCGGCGCTGGCGATCGACGCACGCAGCAACTGCTGGTGCGTGTTGACCGCCTGAATCACCGCGGCGCAGAAGAACAGGAACGAGAGGTTCTCCGACGGCGTGTCTCCCGGCTCGAGCAGGTTCGCGCCGGTGTCGGTGCCCATCGACCAGTTGTTGTGCTTGCCCGATCCGTTGACGCCGGCAAATGGCTTCTCGTGCAGCAGACACACGAGCCCGTAGCGACGAGCAGTGTTCTGCAGGATCTGCATGGTGATCATCTGATGATCGGAGCCGACGTTCGAGTTCTCGAAGATCGGGGCAACCTCGAACTGGTTTGGCGCGACCTCGTTGTGGCGTGTCTTGATCGGCACGCCGAGCTTGGCCAGCTCCAGCTCGACCTCGAGCATGTATGCGAGCACCCGCTCGGGGATCGAGCCGAAGTAGTGGTCGTCGAGCTCGTGGCCCTTGGGCGGTTTCGCGCCGAACAGCGTGCGCCCCGTGGTCAAGAGGTCTGGGCGTTCGAAGTAGTACTGCTCATCGATCAGGAAGTACTCCTGCTCGCAGCCGGTCGTCGTGAACACATGCTTGGCGTCATCGACACCGAGCAGTTCGAGCGCGCTCACGGCCACGCCGGACAGGGCGTCCATGGAGCGCAGCAGCGGGATCTTGTTGTCGAGCGCCTCGCCCGTCCAAGAGGTGAAGGCCGTCGGGATGCACAGCAGCGTCCCGTTGGGGTTTTCCAGCACGAACGCGGGGGAGGTGGGATCCCACGCGGTATAGCCGCGGGCCTCGAACGTCGCACGGATGCCGCCGCTGGGGAAGGATGACGCGTCAGGCTCGCCCTGGATCAGCTCCTTGCCAGAGAACTCGGCGATCGCATTGCCCTCGCCGTCGGGCCCGTAGAAGGAGTCGTGCTTCTCAGCGGTCGAGCCGGTCAGCGGCTGGAACCAATGCGTGTAGTGAGTGGCGCCTTTCTCCATCGCCCACTCCTTCATCGCCTGGGCGACCTGGTCGGCGATTGTGGCGTCGAGTGCCTCACCGCGGGCGAAAGTCCGCTGCAGAGCCTTGTATACCTGCTTCGAGAGGCGGTGGCGCTGGACGGAGGCAGAGAAAACGTTGGCCCCAAATACCTGGTTGCTCTGGAGGGTCAGGTCGAGCGACCCGAGCGCGGAGCCGTTGGCGCTCCACTGTGCGGCGGTGACGTTTTGCTGGCGAGTCCTGGGCATGGGCGGGGTTGAATCCTCCTGAGAGATTGGAGCCCGCCCCTACGCGGGCTCTGACGAGGGCGAAGTCGAAGGCAATCGTAATGCCAAGTGACCCGAAGGGGATCACCCAATGGCGAAATCGAAGCCCAGATATTTCGACAGCCGGCCAAAGCGGGCACTGAACGAAGGAGACAAGCGAGCGTAAATCCCCGGCTGGCATTTTCGACCCTGACCATCACAGTACGAGGCGTCGAGGACGCCTCGCCGATGCTAAGGATTGGCGGGGAACTCCCCGGCTTCGAGGTGCCCGGTGGACGGATTGACGTGCGTGAGCTTTGGGGCCGGCGCGATGTTGACGGCAAACTGCCCTTCGGCAGGCGCACCGGAGGCCAGCCGCGCTTTTGCCTTGCCGGCGAGCCCCGCGGCGACGCTGTAGTGGACCGTATGGGCTCCCGCCTTGACCGGCACCACGTGCCAGATGAACGTGCGCGTCTTTCCGGGCGCGAGCGCGCCGAGCGCCCAGGTGTTCACATAGGCGGTCTGGCCGCCGCCTGGCAGGCTGACTTCCTGAGTGCTCACCGGCGGCGACGCGGTTGCTCCGGGGCCGCGTTCGATCGCCCATACCGGCCGTTTGTCAGCGGCCAGTTCGGGATAGTTGGAGGCGTAGTTGAACGAGTCGACGGTGACGGCGATGTTCGGCACCGTGTGTGTGCCGGTGTTCTCGACCTCGAGCGCAAAGCTCGTCGGGTGGGCTATGGCCTGGCTGGTGGGAAAGCTTGCGTGGACGACCTTCACGGCGTATGTGCCGGCCGCTTCGCCAGCATCCATACGCGCGCCGCCGCCGCACCCCGCCGCGAGCAGTGCACTTGCAAGCGCGAGGACCACAGCGCTGGGCGTGCGGGCGGCTGCGGACGCACGCATCCGCCGTCGGGCCTCACGAGCGCGACGCGGGACCACCAAGAAGCCTTTCCGCCTCCCCCTCACGTAGGGCCACGATACCAGCGGCGGTGGCGCTTCGTCAGCGTCTGTGCGGTGATGCCCGACAGCCGGCTGTTGGCGTAGAGTGGTGCATCGCGTAGAGTTGGTGGGAGCATTGATCGCAACCCGAGGAGGGGCAGGGAGAGATGGTTCGTAGTGCCGCCGAGCGGGTGTCCGTGCCGCTGAGGCATGTGCTCGAGGAATTTGGGGACATGATGATCCTTGCAGGCCGAACGATTTGGTCTGCGTTGCGCCCGCCATACCCGTATGGCGGTGAGCTGGTCTCGCAGTTCCTGTTCACGCTGCGCCTGGTGTGGTTCCCGCTGCTGATCTCGACGGTGGCGATCGACTACGGCGCCCCTGGTCTACAGGCGGCGGACTTCCTCAGGCTGTTCGGCGCGCCGGACCGTCTAGGCGGCTTCTTCGTGATCATCGTGATCCGCGAAATTGGGCCGTTCATCACGGCGATTGTGGTGGCTGGTGTTGCGGGTACGGCGATCACGGCTGATCTTGGTGCGCGCAAGGTTCGTGAGGAGCTCGATGCGCTGCAGGTGCTGGGCGTGGACCCGGTCAAGAACTTGGTGGTGCCGCGGTTTCTGTCGTTGATGGTCGTGACGGGCTTGTTCGATATCTATGCGCTGCTGTTTGGGATCTACGGTGGGATCATCGCCGAGCTCTACAACGGCGGGTCGTTGGGACCGTTTTGGGGGACATTGTTCGCGAATGCCGACACGACCGACCTGTGGGGATCGGTTCTCAAGTCGACGGTGTTCGGGGCGATCATCGCGATCGTTTGCTGTTACAAGGGCATGACTGCCTCCGGTGGCGCCGAGGGTGTCGGGCGAGCCGTCAATGAAGCTGTTGTGATCGCCTTCTTGGGGATCGGTGCGTTCAACTACGTCTTCACGCAAACGCTGCTGGCCACACACCCGCAGATCCTGGTGATCAAGTGAATCCCGGGGCGGCTTCAAAGGGGAAGGGCTGGTGAACGAATTGCTCGAGATGCCGCGAGAATGGCTTGCCGCGGCGGGCGAGATAGGCCGTTTCACGGGCCAGATCGTGCGCGACGTGCTCAGCCTGCGCGTGTTCCGGTTCGTCGGTGAGGCTTTGCGCCAGTCGGGGATCTTGATCATCGGCTCGACAGCCGTGATCTGGGGTCTGGTGTTCCTGATCGGATTGGGTGCGTGTGGGATCCAGGCGGGCTACTTCACAGAGTCCACCGGCACGCCCAACTATGCAGGCGTGTTCGCCGCGTGGTGCAACCTGCGCGAGGCCGTGCCGATCGTGTTCGGCTACATGCTGTCCGCGAAGGTCGGCACGGGCATCGTGGCTGAGCTCGGCGCGATGCGCATCTCCGAGGAGATCGACGCGCTCGAGGTGATGGGCGTCGACTCGATGGTGTTCCTCTGCGCCACACGGTTGCTCGCCGCGTGGATCGTGCTGCCGTTCATGTACGTCGCGGCGATCGGCGTGGCGTTTGGCGCGTCCTATCTCGCAGTTGTCGATCAGCTCGGATATACCTCCAGCGGCGGCTACTTGCTGATCTTCTGGCAGTTCCAGAACCCGACGGACTACTTGTTCAGCGTGCTCAAGGCGATGGTGATGGCCACGGCGATCGTGCTCGTGGCCTGTTACTACGGCTACAATGCCAGTGGCGGACCAGTAGGGGTGGGTAGGGCCACCGCGAAGTCGATGGTGCTCAACCTGATTCTTGTGAATGTGATCGACGCATTCGGCACACAGGTCTTCTGGGGTACCAACGCGCGCGCTCCGATAGGTGGCTAGCTGCAGCGCGAACCGGCCGCGACGTCCTGCGTGAGGTAGAGCTGGCGCGAGCGGTGTGGCGCCAGCGCGGTCGCTGTACGTGGGCCGCCGCGTCTAGCGCTCGATCACGAGCTTTGTCCAGTCTCGCTCCACCAGCGCGTCCGCCGCATCGCCCCAGCCGACTACGCGCGTGGTGACCAGCTCCGGGCGCAGCGCACCAGACGCGGCCAGATCGAGCACATGGGGCATCGCCGTGCGGGCGTTCACGCGGCCGGTCTTGAACGTGATGCCCTTTGTGTACATCTCCAGTAGCGGTAGGGGCGGCTGCTCGCCGAAGTAGATCGCGGTGCTCGTGCAGATGCCGTCTGGTGCGGTCGAACGGAGCGCCAACGCAAGCCCCTCCGGATCGGCGCTCGCATCCACGGTGACCGCATATGGCCCCACACGTTTGGGGGTTTGCGCGAGCGTTTGCGCCCCCAGCTTGACTGCCGTCTCGCGCCGTGACTCATCTGCGTCCACATACAGCACCGACTCGGAGCCCAGCGCCACCGCCAGTCCCGCTGCGTATAGGCCGATCGATCCGGCCCCGGCGCCGCCCACGACGAGCACGTCCGCGCCTGGGTGCTCGGCAAGCGCCGGTGCCACCGCGCGCCACGCGTCGCTGATGTTGTCCGAGGCGCTCGCCACCGCCGCCGGCTCGAGGCCAGCGGGTACGGGCACGAGCATGTGCTCGGCGTAGGGAACGCACACCACGTCCGACAGGAACCCGCCCCACCGATCGACCGCCGGCCCGAAGCCGTAGCTCGACATGAACGCAACACCGCTGCAGTTCGAGGTGCGTCCCTGTCGGCATGCGTCGCACTCCCCGCAGGAGATCTGAAAGGGGACGCTCACCATCTGGCCCGGCGCGAACGTCGCCACTGCGTCACCCACTTCCAGCACCTCCGCCACGCACTCGTGGCCGATTGCAAACGGTGGTGGGAACGGCGAGCTGCCGGCGATGATCAGTGCGTCCAGATCGCACGTGGCGACCGCGCGTGGGCGCACGAGCGCCGCGGTGTCCGAGCTCAGCTGCGGCGCTTTAGCTTCCCTCCACTTGAGCGCATCTGGACCCGTGTATGTGAGCTGCAGCATCGCCTCGCTCCTCCCCTGTCGATGGGCTGGCCGCAGACATGGTGGCAGCCGGCCAGCGATCGAGCGCCCCAGCCGTGCGTGTTAATCGAGCGGCGTCGTGTAAGCGCCGCTGAGGCCGCCGTCGATCAGGAATGTCGACGCGGTCACGTAGCTCGAGTCATCGCTCGCCAGGAACAGCGCGCCCTGGGCGATCTCCTCGGGGTAGGCGAAGCGCCCGATCGGCACGTGCACGAGCCGCCGCGCGGCCTTCTTGGGGTCCTTCGCGAACAGCTCTTTGAGTAGCGGCGTGTCCACCGGGCCGGGGCATAGCGCGTTGACGCGCACGCCGCGGCGGGCGAACTCCACGCCCAGCTCGCGTGAGAGCGCGAGCACGCCGCCCTTGGAGGCGGTGTAGGAGATCTGCGAGGTGGCGGCGCCCATCACCGCCACGAACGATGCCGTGTTGATGACCGAGCCGCGCAGCGGGCCGTCATTCTCCAACAGGTGGGGGACACCGTGCTTACAGCACAGGAACACGCTGCGCAGGTTCACGCTTTGCACCCGCTCCCACGCCTCCAGCGTCGTCTCGATCACCGAGCCATCGTCGTTCGGGGAGATGCCTGCGTTGTTGAACAGCACATCAATGCGGCCGAACTCGTCGCGCACGCGCTGCAACGACTCGCGCACCTGCTGCTCGTCGGTCACGTCCACCTGCAGCGCAAGGTTCCCCGGCGAGTCCGGTTGCAGATCCATACCCACCACCGTTGCGCCCTCGCGCTGGAAGATTGCCACCGTCGCTGCGCCGATGCCGCCCACCGCGCCGGTGACCACGCATACGCGCCCCGCGAGCCTGCCGGGCGCGCTCATGGCTGACCGATCGCAACGCGCCGGAGCACGGTCGGTGTGGTCGTGGCGGTCATCGCGGCTCCTCCGTCGCGTAGTAGATCGTCTTCAGCTCCGTGTATGCCTCGAGCGCGTGCGGCCCCAGCTCACGGCCGTAGCCCGACTGCTTGAAGCCGCCAAACGGAGTGCTCACGCGCACCGACGTGTTCGCGTTGATTGACAGCACTCCTGTCTGCACGGCCCGCGCCACGCGTAGTGCGCGGGCACCGTCGCGCGTCCAGATCGACCCGGACAGGCCGTAGATGGAGTCGTTCGCCAGCCGTACCGCCTCGGCCTCGTCGGTGAACGGGATCACCGCTGCGATCGGGCCGAACACCTCCTCCTGGGCTACCCGGTCGCTTGGCTTCACGGGGGAGAGGACCGTCGGCGCGAACCAGAAGCCTGGTCCCTCCGGCGCGCTGCCCTGGAAGGCTATGGGCGCCTGCCCGTCGAGGAACGATGACACCGTCTCGCGCTGGGCGGCGGAGATCAGCGGGCCCATCTGCGTCTGCTCGTCGAGCGGGTCGCCTACGCGCAGCGCCTTCACCGCCACCTCCAACAGCTCCATGAAGCGATCCAGCGCGCTCTTCTGCACGAGGATGCGCGAGCGCGCACAGCAGTCCTGGCCGGCGTTGCCGAACACCGCCAGCGGCGCCGCCGCGGCCGCGGCCTCGAGGTCAGCGTCGGCGAAGATGACGTTCGCGGACTTGCCACCCAGCTCGAGCGTCACACGCTTGATCGTCGCCGCTGCGCCAGCCGCGATCGAGCGTCCGACCTCGGTTGAGCCGGTGAACGCGATCTTCGCCACATCCAGGTGCTCCACCAGGCGCCGGCCGCAG
>DATHLT010000160.1:0-4815 GCA_035487855.1 Solirubrobacteraceae bacterium | reverse complement strand
GGACATCGAGGCACTCACCTACCCAGCGCGGATGGTCAACATCAAGCCTTCCCGCCTGGGCGGACTGCGCAACCTGCTTGACGCATACGACTACTGCGCCGAGCGCAGCATCGGCAACTACGGCGGCGGTCAGTTCGAGCTGGGTGTGGGTCGGACGCAGAACCAGTACCTCGCCTCGCTGTTTCACGCTGACGCCCCCAATGACGTCGCGCCCAGCGGCTTCAACCTCCCTACGCCACCGAGCGATCTGCCCTCCAGTCCGCTGACTCCAGCACCCAGCGCGACCGGCTTTCGCTGGGACTGAGAATCCTCTCAACCAGCTCCTGGGGCGCAACTTCCGTGCCAGTAGGCGGTTTGCGAGGCCATAGCCGATAACGTCGGGGCCGCCGGCCGGGGCAACGATTTGCCCTACTCGGCCGGGTTGGTTCTGCGCGAAGGAGTTGCAGTCTTGGCGAGCACAGGCGCGCACAAGCGATCGAAGTTCGTGGCAGCCGCGGCCAGCGTGTTGACGCTGGCCGCCCTAGTCGCACACCCGCTGCCGGCAGTGGCAAGCGACCCTGGGGGAACACAAGCAGCGGGCGCCACCTCCACGACCAAGAACGCTGGCTCCGTCCCAACCAAAGCGACCAGCTCAACCACCACAAAGGCCAAAGCACCATCCCCGCACGTCCTGAGCGTGCGCATCCAGAGCGTCAGCTGCACGCCCATCGCGTACTGCAGCGGTAACCCTCATCAGGTCTCCACGCACGGCATGCTGATGCTCGGCGGCCTCAGGCTGAGGCCCGGCATGGTCGTGGGCTTCCCCAAATCCCCCGGCGCGCGCATCAGCAAGGTGTCCTCGCGGACGCAGCCAACGGCGCACCTGCGCTACGCGATTCCGTCCAAGCCCAGCTCCGGCCTGATCGTGACCGTCCCCAAGAACGCCCACTCGGGGCACATCATGATCCTGCTGAGCGGTGGGCGCTACACGAGCTCCTACGGTCCGATCTACGTGTACAACCACGCTCTGCACCCCCCCGTCCCTGTGGATCCGCCTCCCGCGCCCACGGGCGTCTCGAGCGCTGTCGCCGGCTCCGCGTTCGAAGGCCAGGGCATGTGGATCTGGTATCTGAGCAAGTCCGACGGCGGCAGCATTCCCGCGCTCGTGGCACAGGCCCACGCGGCCGGGGTCACGACAGTCTTCATCAAGAGCTCAGACGGCTCGAGCAACTACTGGAGCCAGTTCTCCCCGCAGCTCGTGGCAGAACTGCACGCGAACGGCCTGAAAGTGTGTGCGTGGCAGTTCGTATACGGGAGCGAACCGATCGGCGAGGCCAACCTCGGTGCCGAGGCCGTGGCCGACGGCGCCGACTGCCTGGTGATCGACGCCGAGGGCGAATACGAAGGCCACTACGCGGCCGCGCAAACCTACATCGACGACCTGCGCGCGAAGGTCGGCCCCACCTACCCCCTAGGGCTCGCCTCCTTCCCGTACGTCTTCGACCACCCGTCCTTCCCCTACTCGGTCTTTCTGGGACCGAACGGAGCGCAGTACAACGCGCCGCAGATGTACTGGAAAGACATCGGCCAGTCAGTCGACACCGTGTACGCGAACACGTGGATCGCCAACCGTGTCTACGGCCGCCCGATCTTCCCACTGGGGCAGACCTACGGCGGTGTATCCGCGGCAGAACTGCTGCGCTTCCGCGAGGAGGCCGTCGATTACGGCGCCACCGGCACCTCTTTTTGGGATTGGCAGGAAAGCGGGAAAACGGATTGGACAACCCTCGCGGCTCCCCTCGCCCCACTCACGAGCGTCACGCCCAACACCGCCTACCCCGAACTGAAGAGCGCCAACAAGGACGATCTGGTGCTGTGGATGCAAGAGCACCTCGCCAGCGCCGTTCCCACACAGGAAATCACCGGCGTGTTCGGCTCTCAGACGCTAGCCGACGTCGAGTCGTTCCAGACCGCTCACGGCATTGCCGCGAGCGGGGTCGTCGAAGCGGCCACCTGGGCCGCGCTGCTTGCGCTGGCGCCCGTGGCGGTTGTGTGGACTGGGTCGGGGCCTAGCGACTGAAAGAGCGTCCAGCCCCGCAACATCAGCCAGACGGCAGACGCAGACGGTGGGAGCTGGCGATCCGCTCGACCATCCCCTCGTCAATGCCGACCTGTTGGGCTATCGCTCTCCAGCCCGCGACGACGTCGACGACCTCCGCGAGGATGGCCCCGGCGCGTCCGCGCTTCAAGCCGCCCACCTCGGCTACGGCACGCAGATCGGCGACGGTGAAATCGTTGCGCTTGGCGTTGATGGACATCTGGTGGCTGTCGAGCCAGAGATTGCCTGGCTGCCAAGCCCAGACGACGTCGTATGCCGGAGCAAGCGACCACGCACCGGCGCGGTCCATGAGGAAGGCGATGTTCTTGACGTGATCGTCTTGGTTGCGTGCGACAACGTTGAAGACCATGCGCCGGAACTGCTGCTCGACGTCCGGCGTGCCGAGGCCGAGACGTCTGATCAGCAACAGGGCCTGCTCGTAGCTGTAGGTCCCTGGCTCGTTGTAGCTCGAGTGCTCGAGCGCCCCGACGGTCTGCATGTGCAGCTTGCCGCCGGCGTCTAGCCTGTCGAAGCGCCGCGTCATGAAATGCCTGCGACTGTTCTCCTCCAGCAGACGGCACTCGGTCATCTCGATGCCAGCCGCGCGGGCCATCCGCGAGTACGCATACTCGATCGCGCCCCAGTCTTGGGGATCGGCCAGACCGTGGTCGCCGGCGTGTGATACGCCGTCGAACTTCAACAGCCAATGATTGAAGCCCTCGCCGAGGAGAACCTGCCCAGAGCGAACCTGTCCGGTGGTGTCGTTGTAGGCGATGAATGCCTTCGGGCGCGCACCGCCGGCGGAGCTGCCGACCGCGAGGATCGCCTTCATCGCCTCCTCGTCCGGGTGCTCGCTCAGCTCTGTTACGAACTGCTCGCGCTCGGTGAGCACCTCGCTCGCGAGGCGCACGAGCGCGTCCACCTGGATGTCCGCGCCTGGAGGCAGCGACGGCTCGTGCGCGGGCTCGAACTCCAGCGCACCGACGCCACGAGTGCCGACGTAGCAGAGCCGCTGCACCACGTCGAAGCTCGACTCGTCGCGTCCCTGCGAGGCCAGCCAGGCATTGATCAGCGCGGTCCCCCAACGATCGGGGAGCGCGTCAGCCAGCAGTCCCGGGAGACCGCTGAACGCATCGCGCGGCAGTCCGGGGAAGCTGTACGGCTGAACACGCAGCGGCATCCGCACAGGCGCCACCTGGATGCCGCTGCGCACGAAGGCGGGGTCGTACTGGAACGTGGCATAGCGCGCCGGCGGGTCGATCGAGACAGCGGCGATGCGGGCACCCCAGAGCGTCACCGCCGCGACCGTCATGGAGCGCCATCCGGCTCATCGCCCCACGTCCACTGCCTCTCGCCCGGCGTAGCACGGGGCCCTCGCCCACCGCTTGCACGTCTGCGCCGCCTGCGCTGCTCGCGCTGCAGCTGTGCGATCGGCAGTGTGATCGACTCGGGCACAGCAACATCGAGAGCGCCGAGCAACCCCAGCGTGCGCAGCAGCTTGATCATGGAGGTCATCTGCACCGACTCGCCCGCCTCCACCCGCTGTACGGTCGCCTGACCAAGTCCCGCCGCGACAGCCATCTCGGCCTGAGTCCAGTTGCGCTCGAGGCGATGCTGGGCCAGCCTACGACCGAGCTCAGCGAGCACCGCAGCGTCAGTCAATAGGTCTTCAAGATTCATCAGTAATGATGCGATATAGCGTATTCTGCCTGCTAAACATCTGATCTGATGTAGATCATAGCAGATACTAATACATCGATACTGATCGTCTAAGGACTAATATCGGTATTACACATCATTACTGATGCATGAATGCCTCCTAGAGGCCATCGACCTGTGCCCGAACTCCGCACTAACCCACCCAGCGTCGCACAGCCTGAGTGTAAGCCGGCGCGAGCAGCCATACACGCGCTCGCGCCGACCCTCGCGCGTCAGACGCGCTGAATCAATGTTCCGGTGCCTAGCCCCCCACCACAGCACATGGTCACGAACCCGATCTCCTTGTCGGAGCGCTCGAGCTCGTGCAGCAGCGTGGTGATCAGGCGCGCGCCGGTGGAGCCGAGCGGGTGGCCGAGCGCCATCGCGCCGCCGTTGACGTTGACGCGGTCCATGTCCGGTGAGAGCTCACGCTTCCACGCGGCCACGACGGGCGCGAACGCCTCGTTGATCTCGACCAGGTCGATGTCGCCGATCTGCATGCCGTTGCGCGAGAGGATCTTGCGCGTGGCGGGGATCGGCCCCTCGAGCATTTTCACTGGGTCACAGCCGACGGTCGTCTGGTCGACGATCCGCGCCCGCGGCCTGAGACCTAGCTCCTTGGCCTTTTCAGCTGACATCAGCAGCACCGCTGCAGCGCCGTCTGAGATCTGCGAGGCGTTGCCCGCGGTAATCTTGCCGTCGGGCTTGAACGCCGGCTTCAGCTGTGAGAGCGCCTCAAGGTTGGTGTCGGGACGGATGCCCTGGTCGGTGACGTAGGTATTGCCGTCAACCGTCATCGGCACAATCTCGCGCTCGAAGCGACCCTCCTGGGTTGCCTCGTTGGCAAGCCGGTGCGAGCGCACGGCAAGCTCGTCGAGCTCTGAGCGGGGGATCTCCCACTGGTCGGCGATCATCTCCGCACCGAGACCCTGGCCGACGATGTTGTGCTTGGCCATCAGCTCCGGCGGGAACGCCAGGCCGAACTCCCCCTGCGTCTGCGCCACGGCGGAGAATGGCAAATGGCCCATGTGCTCGACGCC
>DATHLT010000159.1:0-7284 GCA_035487855.1 Solirubrobacteraceae bacterium | reverse complement strand
CGAATATCACGGCCAGGGCAAACATCGCCGCATTCGAGGAGATCTTCTTCCGGCCTCGGTGCGCTGTCTCTCATTCGAGTCGCGATCAACGTACCACGGTGCTGGGTCATCAGCTCTCCATGCCTGTGATTGCATCTTCGGTGGGCATGCTGGGCTTGGGTCACTCTGACGGAGAGGTTGGTGTGGCGCGTGCGGCTGGGGCCGCCGGAACGATCATGTTCGTCAGCGGCGCGACGACAACGCCGATCGAGGAGATCATGGCGGCGGCCACCGGTCCGATCTTCTACCAGTTGTATTACGTTGGCGGGCGCGACGCATCGGCCGCAATCATCGAGCGTGTCAAGCGCGCCGGGTGTCATGGCCTCGTGGTTACCGTCGACGCAGCTGCACCGCTGAAACCGCAGGATCGCCCCTACCGCGACCGCGCGGCCCTTCCCGCCGGCCTGGACGTGCGCAGCGCAGTTCGCTTCGCTCCTCAGATCCTTGCGCGGCCGGCCTGGTTGCTCGACTTTCTCCGTCGTGGGCACCGCCACCTGTCGATGCCCATGGCGCTGCGCGGCGACGGCAGCCCGATGAGGATATTCGAGGCTTCGTCGCTGATGTATAGCGAGACCCCTACCTGGGAGGACCTCGCGTGGATCCGCGAGCGGTGGGACGGGCCGATAGTGGTCAAGGGGGTGCTGACCGCGGCGGATGCCCGGCGAGCGGTCGGCGAGGGAGTCGATGGAATCGTGGTGTCGAACCACGGCGGCAACGGCCTCGATGGTGCGGCGCCGACGCTGCGTGTGCTCCCCGAGATCGTAGACGCCGTCGACGGTCGCGTCGATGTGCTTCTCGACGGCGGCGTTCGTCGCGGAACCGACGTGGTCAAGGCCATCGCGGTTGGGGCCACAGCGGTGTCGCTCGGTCGCGCATATGTGTTCGCGCTGATGGCAGCAGGCGAACCGGGCGTTCTACACATCTTCGAGCTGTTCCGGAATCAGATCGACGATGCGCTGGCTTTTCTAGGCTGCCAGTCGGTGGGCGAGCTAGGGCCGTCCCACCTGGAGCATGGAGTGCGTTGGGCTACCCTCTGAGCAAGGGCCAGGCTGGCTCTCCACGCGGAGCTAGCCTGTCAGTTGGTGCGCGGGGTACGGCACGCACGGTATTCCTACAAACTTTCGGCGACATCGCGCCCATGTCGCAAGCGATTCCTCTGTGAAGCAGACAGTCGGAAACGATCTCGCCAAGCATAGGCTTGGGCGATGCACCCTATTGCCTAGCGTTTCTACGGCATTCACCTAATGAGCTTTAGTCTGCTTGACGAGACTACTAGCAGCAAGATACTAAACGGTGCCATCCAAGTTCCCGATTAAGGATAGTAGCCCATACTCAATGAGTTCCACTACTCAAGAGCACAATCCCGTAAGTCCTCAGCATATCGGTGTGGTGGTCCCCGTCTACGGCGGCCGATCGTGTCTGCGTCACCTGCACGAACAGCTGATCGCGGTGCCCATGCTGGTGATGAGCGGGGTCACGGTCGGCGCTGGCCTGTGAGACGCTGCATCGCATGTGAAGCGAGCTTCGACGCCAGTGGGTGGACCTGTCCGGTGTGCGGCTTCGTCCCCAACAGCAGCGGCGCGGTCACGAGCTTTGCCAAACCTGTCGGCAGGGACGGGTTCGACCCCGACGCCTTCGACCGACTGGCGGAACTCGAGCCGTCCTCGTTCTGGTTTCGCGCGCGCAACCGCCTGATCGCATGGACGGTGAGTCGCTATTTCCCGAATGCGACCAGCCTGCTCGAGATCGGCTGCGGCACCGGCTTCGTACTCCAGGGCCTGCGCCGGATGCGACCGGAACTGACGCTCGTGGGCGCCGACCTGCACGCCGGTGGCCTGCTGCATGCCGCGAGGCGCGTCCCCGAAATCAGCCTCCTGCAGATGGACGCGCGGCGCATACCGTTCGACGCCGAGTTCGACGTCATCGGCGCATTCGACGTGCTGGAGCACATCGATGACGACAACGGGACGCTGAGCGAGATGCACAGGGCCGTCAAGCCCGGTGGAGGGATAGTTCTCACCGTGCCGCAGCACCCGTGGCTGTGGAGCGCCAGCGACGAGGACGCCGAGCACAAGCGGCGCTATCGCCGCAGCGAACTCATCTCCAAGGTGCGACTGGCAGGGTTTTCGATTCGGCGCGTGACCTCCTTCGTGACTGTCCTTCTCCCCGCAATGGTCCTAATGCGCCGGCGTGAGCGACTCATCGCCACCCCTTTCGATCCGTCCCGCGAACTCGTCATCACTCGGCATGTAACAACGCCCCTCGAGCGTGCGCTCGGGCTCGAGCGTGCGCTGATCGCGCGCGGTGTCGACCTGCCCGTGGGGGGGTCGTTGCTGCTCGTCGCCGAGCGGATGGCCTGATGTACGCGGCAATGAGTCGTCAATCGGGTCCCGCGAATTTTGCTTTCCCCGGGCTCCGCACCTTCGTCGTTTGGGCCTGAGCATCGGCGGACGAGCCGACCACCGACAGCATGGTTGCTTCTACGATGCAGTGTGAGTATGGAATGCGAAGCAAGTCATTGCGTACCAAACTTCGCACCGAGGCGAGATATGGGGTTGCAAGCGCTGGATACTCGTCAGGAGTGCGAACGTGCTGTCCCCGATCGTTCTCAATTATCACCCGAGCCATACGGTTCTGACCCTGAGCGAAGGTTGCATCAACCGTCACAACACGACCCCCTAACTTGAGCGCATTTGCGGCGCACCGAAAGAGACTTCGCGCTTGGGGATCATCGAGATGGTGCAATACACCAAGGGCTATTACCAAATCGAAACTGTGCGTATCGCCACCGTCCGTAGTCGCATCACCAACGCGAAACTCGCCTCGCCCCGCGAAGCGCTTTTGGGCATAGGTAATGTAGGCTTGGCTAACGTCAATGCCAAGATAATCTACACTCCTCGGGAGATAGTCGAGTATCTCGCCCGGACCGCAACCAAGATCGAGTATTCGCGCTCCGATCGCTGGGCGTATGTATTCGTTGACAAGTGTACGTCGTGCGCGCGGGCCGCCCACAAATCGGGACCATAGTTCATAAACGCTCGGACGAGACAACATCGCCCGAATCCCAGTTGTCGATTCATCCATGTTGCATCACGTGATCGAGCGAATGTGCAGAATAGAGAGCAGGGGCGTTGGGCGCGCTACCGTAGGGCCTATGCGGCCAATAAAATGTGCCGCAGTGTCTCGTTCGGCAGCGTACCAGCCCGAGGTCAGCGTCACTGGAGACCCATAGGCAATCTTGCTGCGCCTCACGCATCGATCGTTGCATACCCGATCCCCGTAGCGCCGTAACCGTTACCGTTATAGAGTAGGTACCGGACCCCGTTCGCGTCGAACACGGTCGGGTAGGCCACCATCTCCGAGTCCCAGCCCTCGTCGGCAAGTGGCAGGCCCGCACCGGCGTCGTCACGATCCCAGTTCACGCCGTCGGCGGACTCGGCGTACCCCAGTCGGTAGCTGTCACCTCTTGCGGAGAACCACATCCGGTAGCAGTCCTCGTCGTGTACCACGCACGGCCGAGCCAGCGCGAACTCTTCACTGTTCGCGTAGTCGATGACTACCGTGCCGTCCCGACGCCACGCGAGCCCGTCCGTACTCTCCGCGTAGCGCAGGTGGTAGTGGTGACGGGGCGTGGCATCGACGATGTCCCACCTCGTGCCCGAGGCGTACCACATGCGCCAAAGCCCACCCTCGCGCAATACCCACGGTGAGCCACTGAGGTAAGGGTCGACGGAGCAGCGCTCGAGCAACGGCGCGGACGACACGCGCTCGAAATCACGCTGCCCGTGCGGACGTACGGCCACACCGCCATAGAAGTAAAACGGAACGGAGCGCCCCAGCGACCAGCCAGTGTAGTACAGGAGCGCACCCCTCTCGCTGTCGACTATGCACGATATGTTCACCCCGCTGTCGTCAAACGTTCCCAGCGGTCCGGGGCTCAGAACTGGATCGGTATCGTAGTCGGTCACCCGCAGCTCCCCCCGTGTCCGCACCTCGACGGTCGAGCGCGCTATGTAAGCACGGCCGCGCGCGTCTCGCGGCGAGTAGTAGACATGCAGGTGCGTATCGTCGATCCGCTCGACGGTGGGCAGCGTCGCGTGGGTGGGCGCCCAGGGGTGCACAGTGGGCGTGCGTATCAGCAGCCCGCGCCGGACCCACGCCGCAGCTGAGTCATGTCCTGGTGTTGCCCTCGTTGCCCTCGGTATCGTCATGCCACACCCGTCGCGCGAGCATTTGCGGACCGGCGCGGCTCGGCCGCGAAAGGCTCGGGCATATCGTAGGCCTCACTCATCTACTTAGATCACCGTCGCACACGGAGGCCTCGCGCGGGCGGAGTTCGGCGATGAACGCAGCTGGTAGACGTCGAGGGCGCCGTTGCTAAAGACCAGCCTGCTCACACTGGACGGCTCTGATGCGCCCCCGCCGTGGGTCTTGTCGATCAGGACGTAGCTCACGCCGTCGCGCTGGAGCTGACGCAGGGCTTGCGGGTCACCGCGCATCGTAGCTTCGTTGTTGAGCGTAGCTCGCGCAGAGAATGGCTGGGCGCCTTCTACCCCGAGGGGCGTGTACTCCCAGCTTTCCAGGTAAACTCGTCGTTCGGTGAAGGCCGAGTAGTAGAAATAGATAGAGCTGTCGTTTTTAGCGTCGTCGAAGTGGTTGCTCACCGCTAGCACCTCGCATGGGTTTGTATGCGCTCGCACCCAGAGCAGGCCTCGATAGAGGGGTGCCGTCATGCCATATTCGGCGGGCGAGTCCGCGACGGAGGTGCGCTCGCCGGCGATCGTCTTCAACACCCCGGAGCCCGCCAGTGTCAGCGGCTTCACAAGCGCCAGCGTGCTAAGGAGCGGCATGCAACAGGCCACTAGGCGCGTGGACCGCGAGGCAAGCGACTCTGCGTAGCGTCCCTCGAGCCTGTGGACGGCGAGCATGATCACTGCGGCTAGCGATCCATAGGCCAGCCCCAACAGTACGTCGCGCGCCGTCCCAGACAGACCCAGCACCGGCGTGAGTGCGGCGATCGCGAGCCCCAACAGGAGCGAAGCGCCGCAGGTGCCCAGCGTCCCGCGCCGCGCCCGCGTCGGCGTATCCTTCCAGAGAAGCACGAGGCCCTTTGCTGCCACCGGCACCAGCGCGATATAGCCGTAGACGAGAAAGACACCCTCAGTCCCGCCGGGGGCGCCAAGCAGTACGTAGGCGCTCAGACCGATCACGAAGACGGCCGTGAGCAAGGCGGTAGAGTCAGACACGCCTCGCTCTCGCCAGATTAGCCAGCCGGCCCCGAGCAGCGGTGCTAGCAGGCACACGGACAGGAGGCCTCCGCCGGCGGCCAGCACCAGCCAATACAGCGACGGCCCGGCGATGCGCTTGGCGAGGCTGGTCGCGCGCGCCAGCGTGTCGCCTTCGTGCAGGAAGTTCAACGGCTTGACGCCAAGCGTGGCAGAACCGCCGCCGGCGATCATCAGGAAGTAGACCGCCAAGATCGCTGCTGCGGATATCGCGAGGCAGCACATGACCTTGCGCGACCTGCCGCCCCTAGCGACCGACCAAAGCCAATAGAGACCCAGACCGCCAACGAGGTCGAACGCCGCGAACGCCTTCGAGGCAGCCGCTCCCACGGACAGGATGCCCACCATCGCCATCCATGCCACCGTGTCACCTCGTGCTCTGCCGATTGCCTCCGCCGAAGATGGCATCAGGCTTACATGTATCAGTATCAGCGCGCCTAGAAAGAACGGAACGCCAAAGGCAAAGCTAGGACTGAGTGGAAACTGCGTGAAAGGATCAATATGGAAAACCTGCGATTGGATCGGATCGAGGTTTATGTCCTGCGTGACGAGCAGCAGGATGGCCGCAATTGGGCCAATCCAGCGCGAGCGGCCCACACATCTCCCGAGGGCCCATAGCTGCAGGCCGGCGAGGAGCAGCATGGTGGTCGGGAGCAATCTGAATACCACTGTCGAGAGTGGCACGCTCGTCACTTGGTTAACCGCTGCGATGTGAATGAACACTCCCGTGTAATAGTGCAACGGTTGACCCGCGACCCACGACTCCGTGATCGGCCAGTGGTGGCGCGCCTCGCCTGCCAGCGTGATGTCGAACACATTGTCCTTGCTGTAGGCGACGCTGCGAGCGTGTTCGGGGAGGGGCGACGCGGCAAAAAACGTGAAGGCAAGCAGCACCACCGCCGCCATTACGGCGCCCGCGACCGGCACAATCTCGGGTAGCTCGCGAGACCCGGTCCGCGCCAGGCCTCCGAGTGGAACCGAGCGATAAAGATCCTCCAGGCGTTCTCGACCGGCCCTTCGAGAGAGCAGCAGGGCAATAGCCAATACGGTCCAAAGCGGCAGGAACGCAAACACGCCGCGTATATGCAGCGCGGCCGTCAGCGCAAACGCGCCCAGCTCCAGCGCATAGCCCAGCGGCCAGCCGATAGCGATCGTACGGAGCCACCCTCCGGGAGCCGGGATCAGCAGCAGATACAGCGCGACACCCGGAAGAAGTGTGTACAGCAGTTCAAAGTACGCAAAGCGTCCGGCCACGCTGAGCGGCACCCGCGACAAAAGCCATGCCCCTAGGATCGTTCCGCCCAACAGGATCCATGCACCGCACGCGGTCGTGGACGCGCGCGCTCGCACGGGTCCCACTCGCAATCCTCTCGCTGACACCGAAAGGCTCGACATAGGTGAAGTATTACAGCAACAACTGCCGTACTTGCTGATCTTCTATAGCTCACATTGTGCTCACACAGCAACGCATCCATTAGGCGCGTACCACCGTTGCAAATTGATCGGCGAAAGTGTGTCTGACTCAGTTTCGACGGAAATGTGTCTAACTTACCTGCGACGAGATCTCCCTGTGCAACAACGGATCTGGAGATTCCTCGAGGGATCTTTCGGCCCCGTCGCCGCTCTAGCGAGTAAATGCGTTTTGCACCCGGCCCTCTGGTCTGGTAGGAATCGTACTGATGTTGCCAACCACCTCGAAGAATGATCCCGACTGGCTCTCACAAACACAAGAGGCACTGAGGTACTCTGGGGGCGCGATCGTCACCGACGTGCTTACCCGTGAACTGTGTGAGCGGATACGGTCAGCGATGTATGCGGTGCAGGACCGAACCGTGAAGGAACTAGGCCGGGAGCGACTTGCTCGAGCTCCCGAACTTGGCGTGCTGAGGATAATGGTTGACTACGATCCAATCTTTCTGGACCTGCTCGCACTACCGGAGATGCTCGCGATCATCGACGC
>DATHLT010000158.1:0-4587 GCA_035487855.1 Solirubrobacteraceae bacterium | reverse complement strand
GGCGTCGAGCTGACCGGGCTGGGCGATCGGGAGCTGACGCAACTGCGACGCGATCGGATCGGCTTCATCTTCCAGACGTTCAACCTGCTGCCCGTGCTCAACGCCGAGGAGAACATCCTGCTGCCGCTGTCGATCGCAGGCCGCGACATCGATCGCGAGTGGTTCGAGCAGCTCGTCGAGACGGTTGGCATTCGCGACCGGCTCAGCCATCGTCCCGCGGAGCTCTCCGGCGGCCAGCAGCAGCGGGTGGCGGTAGCCAGGGCGCTGATCTCGCGTCCGGCGGTGGTGTTCGCGGACGAGCCCTCCGGAAACCTCGACTCGAGATCGTCCAACGACGTTCTGCAACTGCTGCGTCACGCGGTCGACGACTTCTCCCAGACGGTCGTGATGGTCACACACGACGCGCACGCGGCCTCTTTTGCCGACAGGCTGTTGGTACTCGGCGACGGTCGCATCGTGCACGACGGGGAGGTGGCGAGCGCCGAGCAGACACTCGACCTGATGAAGGCGATCGGCTGATGAGCAAGCTGGTCCTGCGCGGCTTTGCGCAGCGCAAGGTCCGGGCGCTGTTGACCGGCGTTGCGATCGTTCTTGGGGTGGCGCTGATGGCTGGCACCTACATCCTCACGGACACGATCAACGGCGCTTTCGCGGAAGTCTTCGGTGCCGTGTACAAAAACAGGGCGGTTGTCGTCACGGCCAAGGAAACGCTCGGTCATGGCAGTGAATCGCAGCCCTATCCGATGACTGAAGCCACGCTCGCACGTATACGCAGGGTGCCGGGAGTGGATTCGGCCTCCGGCGGAGTCGTGACTGGGGCGACGTTGCTGACCACTAGCGGCAAGCGGATATCGAGCACCGGGCCGTCGCTGGTCGATGCCGTTCAGCCCGCGAGCTTCGAGGCGTTCACAGCGGTGCAGGGCCGTCTGCCAAGCTCCGCCAAAGAGACGGCCATCGACCAGGCGACGGCCAAGCGTCACCACCTGCACGTCGGCCAGCAGCTCGTGATCGCAGGCGCTGCTCGCGCTCGGCGATACACTATCTCAGGCATCGTCAGGTTTGGGAGCAGCGAATCCCTCGGTGGTACAAGCTTCGCCCTGCTGCTGCCTGCGCAGGCGCAGTATGTCTGGGGCAAACCCGGCGAATACGACATCATCAACGTCGCCGCGCGCCCAGGCGTCTTCCCGAGACAACTGGCCTCACGCATTCGCGCCGCCCTGCCGACGACGCTGATCGTCCGCACCGGTGCCCAGGAAGCGGCCAACCAGACCGCCGAACTCGAAGAAGAGCTCGGCTTCCTGCGTACGTTCCTGCTCGTCTTCGCCTACGTCGCGCTGCTTGTCGGGGCGTTCATCATCTTCAACACCTTCTCCATCACCGTCGCTCAGCGCGTACGTGAGTTCGGCCTGTTGCGCGCGCTCGGTGCCTCACGCGGACAGATCATGCGCTCGGTGATCGCCGAAGGGCTGCTGCTCGGGATCGCCGGATCGGCGGTCGGGCTGCTCGCGGGGATCGGCCTCGCTCCGGCGCTGGATGAGTTGTTCAAGCTGTTCGGCGCCGACCTTCCGGACAACGGCACGGTGCTCGAGGCACGCACGGTGATCGTCTCGCTTGGCGTGGGCATCGTCATCACCGTGCTCGCTGGCTTCTTCCCCGCGATGCGAGCCACCCGCGTGCCGCCAACGGCGGCGATGCGCGAGGGCGTGCAGATCCCGCCGCGGCCGCTGCCCACGCGCCGGGCGTTGGTGATCCGCTTCGCCGTGTATCTCGTGCTGCTCGTGGCGTCACAGATCGTGGTCGGCGGTGGTGCGGCGATCGTGGTCCTGATCGTGATCGTCGCGCGTGGCACGCGGCTGATGGTCCGGCTGAGGCGTGGCGGCGAGCGCCCGCCGCGCCACTACCGCGTGATCCCGGCACTTGGCCGCGGGGTTGGCCTGATCGTGAGCTGGCGTGGCATCACCGGACGGCTTGCCCGTGAGAACTCGGTGCGCCAGCCCGGTCGCACGCTCGTCACAGCGCTCGCGCTCACCGTGGGGCTGGGGCTCGTGGCCTTCATCTCGGTGTTGGCCGCGGGTACGAAGGCCACGATCGACCAGGCGGTCAACCGCTCGTTCGCCGGGAACCTGATCGTCCAGAACAGCAGCAGCGGCGGCGGGGGGATCCCGGGGGCGGTCGCGCCGGCGCTGCGCTCGATCCACGGCGTGGGCGCCGTCACTGCGGTTGCCTTCACCAAGGGCAGGGTGCGGGCACTCGACGAGCCCGGCACGCCTGTGATCGACGAAAACAGCCCGCTGACAGCGATTGAACCACGGTCGTTCACGAAGATGTACAAGATTGAATGGGACCAAGGCTCGGCCGCGACGCTCGCCTCGCTCGGACAGCACGGCGCCGTTGCCTCGGAGAAGTTCGTCAGTGCCCACCACCTGCGGGTAGGCCAGCGCCTACTGGTTCTGAGTGCCTCGGGCCACCAGGTGACGCTGACCGTCCGGGGCGTCGTCAAGGAAGAAGCAATCGGCCTGTTCTCAAACCTGACGATCTCGCGCTCGCTGGCGCGCTCGGCGTTTGGGCAGAACGAAGACGGCGCGGATTTTGTTGCCTACGGCGCTGGCGCGAACGGCGCTGAAGTGCGTAGCGGCATCGATGCGCTGCTGCGCAATGACTTCCCACAGGCGCACTCCCAAACCGCGGCGCAGTACACGCAGGACGTGAACAAGAAAACCGACAAGCTGCTGCTGCTTGTATACGTGCTGCTCGCGCTGTCGGTGCTCGTCTCCCTGATTGGGATCGCGAACACGCTTGTGCTCTCGACCTACGAGCGCACGCATGAGCTGGGGATGATGCGCGCGATTGGCGCCTCGCGCCGCCAGGTGCGCCAGATGATTCGCTACGAGTCGGTGATTACCGGTCTGATCGGCGGTGTGCTCGGCCTTGTTGTTGGCGTCGTTGGTGCGGTTTTGGTGACCAAGCTCGCGCTGTCTGGCGCTGGCTACGTGCTCTCGATACCGGTGGGCACGCTGTTCGTATTGCTTGTTGCCGCCGCGTTCGCCGGCCTGCTCGCTGCCTTGTTGCCCGCCTGGCGGGCGTCACGGCTCAAGGTACTGGACGCCCTTGCCAGTGAGTAGACGGGGCCTACTCAACCTCGAGTATCTCAGCGCGAGGGGAGGGCGAAGGCGCCGGTCCCGGGGCAGCCTCTGTTTTCTGCCAAGGCCGGCTGATCGCCGCCCAGGACAGCGCTCCGATCAGCAGCATCGAGCACAGGATCCAGCCCAGCGCGGTGGTGCCCACGCCCACGTACTTCAGCCCGGAGGCCGCCACCACGAACGTGATCGCGGGGCGGATGTAACGGTCGGGCGCGTTTGCGGAGAGCAGCGAGCCGACGAGCACCGCCGGCACGCTGCCGATGATCAGCGACGTCGTTACGCCGAAGTCGACGTGGCCGAACGCCAGCGCGCCGAGTGCCGCGGCGAGCGTTAGCGGCACCGCTTGGCTGAGGTCCGTGCCGACGAGCTGGTTGGCGCCGAGCATCGGGTAGAGGAACAGCAGCAGGATGATCATCAGCGAGCCGGAGCCGACCGAGGTCATGCCGACGATGACGCCGCCGACGACGCCGATTGCGATTGTGCGCAGCGGCTTGACCTCCAGCTCGTGCACCACGGCTGTGCGCGTGTGCCCGCCGCGACGGTCGAGGACGTAGCGCAGCACCATCGCCGCAGCGCCCACGAGCAGCGCTGCGCCTAGCACGATCTCGATGTTTTCCTGTGCTCCCTTGCTGTTGCCCATCAGATGCAACAGGTACGCGCCGAGGAACGCGCTCGGCACCGAACCGATGACCATGAAGCCGACCAGGCGCAGGTTGACGGTACCTTTGCGCAGGTGCACGGCGGCGCCAAACGGGCGCATCACGACTGCTGCCACGAGGTCGCTCGAGATCGCCTTCGATGGCGTCACGCTGAACAGCAGGATCAGCATTGGCGTCATCAGCGCGCCGCCGCCGGCGCCGGTCATGCCGACGAGAAAACCGATGATGGCGCTGCCGAGGACGATGTACGGATCTACGTGCATAGCTATCGTCGCCCGATCCGTGGTCGCTGGCGGCGTCTTACTCCCTTCGCTCCCCTGAGAACAGCGTACGCTAAGCCGGCCATCTTAGGGAACTACCCGCGTGTCGTGAAATTATCTGCCGCTACGGGGAGTTCCTTCAAGGGTCTTGCTTTAGAGCCGAGTGGTGTTTATGATGCCTGGCCGTTAGAGGGGTCGCGAAATCTCAACAACTGTTGAGGTGGGGAACCTCAACATATGTTGAGGTAGTGGGTTCCCCGTGCGGGGGTCCGTTCGTGGCAGGCAAGGAAGCAGGAGGCGCTATGAGTGTGGATGCGGGGAGCGGTGCAGAGGCCGGGGTGGCTTGGAACCCTGCGTCGTTGGCTGACGCAGGGTCGTTGGTTTCTGGGAAGTCGCTGTCCGGCTCGCGCGGGTTGTTGGGATTCGGTTGGCGTCGCTCTGGCTTGGTAGCGGGGATTCGCGAGGTTCGTGGGCCGGCCGCCTGCATGCGCCGGGACGCGCTGTTTCGACGCTTTCTGGTCCTCGCCG
>DATHLT010000157.1:0-16259 GCA_035487855.1 Solirubrobacteraceae bacterium | reverse complement strand
CGACGACCCGATGTACCTGGCCTTGCCGCGTGAGCATGCGTTGGCGAAGAAGAACAACGTACGACTGTGGGATCTGGCTAAAGAAGCGTGGGTGCAGACGTCGCGCTCGAGCCCCTGTGCGCTGCATGTCGTCCGCAGCTGCCACGCCGCCGGCTTCGAGCCGAACGTGGCGTTTGAAAGCGACGACTACCAGACCGTCCAGGGACTTGTAGCCGCAGGCGTAGGCGTCGCGCTGATCCCTGAGCTCGCCCTCTCGGTGGTGCGCGAGGACATCGTCATCCGCACGCTCTCCCCCGCGCCTCCGATCCGCCAGGTACTCGCTGCCACGCCCGCGGGCGCGCGGCTGGTCCCGGCCGCGCCGGCGATGCTCGGCATCCTGGAAGAGGCAGCCCGACAGCGCCCGACCGGCATTGGCGCAACCGAGGAGCTCGGGCGTGCCTCCTACGCGCAGCCTGGCGCGTGACATCTGCCTAACGTCCCAGGGCCAGCACTCACGCACTTGGGGCGCCTCGCCTCTCGACGGGACGCCCCAAGCTGTTGTCACATCTTCGCCTCAGCGAGAACCAGGCTTACGCCTAGAACTTGCAGTGCGACTTGATGTATTCGGCCATCTTTTCGTAACCCAGCGGGGTCGCGTGGATATCCGGACCATTGGCTTTACCTTCGAATGTGGTGAAGTTGGCCATGTTGGTCCACTCCTCCATGTGTTCAGTTTCCAACGGCTCCGTTTCGGTGTTGAACAAGGTCTGCTCATCTACAACGCAGGCCTTAGCCGGTCCCTTCTTGAAGGCCTTCTTCTCAGCGGCGCTGAGAGCCCCGAGCAACGCGTTGGAGCCCGGCAGCAGTTCGCCGGTTCCGTAGTCATTGCCGTAGCTGTTGTACGTGCCCACGAAGATGACCTTGCCTTTGAACCCTGCCTGCTTGAGCGTCACGATACTGGCGCCTGCGTTGGTGACGATCTGCGCGAACAGCTCCGGAGCGTCGGCTTCGATCGCTGCTTTTGCTACTTCGTTGCCTTCTGCGGTTAGTTCGGCTCCGTGTTCGGCAAAGTATTTCGCCCCCAGTTCAGCGCCTAGTTTTTCGCCTTCCGCGGCAAGTTCTGCACCGTGTGTAGCGGCGTAGGTCTCCTCGTCGGGGATCAACATGCCGGCGAGTTCGGCCGCGTGCGTCGCCTCGTATGCGGCGGCGTCTTTACCGACCGCTTCCTCGAACGCTTCCAGACCGACCACTTCGGGGCCACCGGTTTCGCCATATGCCTCTTCCTCGGCCTTGGTGATCACGAATTCTTCGATCTCTTTCAAAGCGACCAGTTCAACTTTGTGCGCGATCGCCTGTTCAGCTTCGACCGTGGCGATGCCGATGACCTTTTTCGTTTGACGCGCTTTGACTTCTGCTTCGATTTTCGCGATCAGCTGGAGCTGGTCGTTGGCTCCGATGTCAAGCGTGATCGCCTTCACCGCAGTGCCTTTCGCAGCCTCGGTCGCAACCGTCTTCACGGCGCTTTCCAACTGCGATTCACCGGCACCGTATTCGTTGTGCAGCGGCAGTCCGGCGGTGTAGTGGTAGGCACACGGCGCTTCACCGGTGACGGCCGGGTCGCTTGCCTGGATCGCTGCCAGCAACGGACCGTTGCCGATCAGCGAGGCGGATGTCTCGCCGGGGCAACCATCGTTGACCAGCTGGATTTCTTTTTTGGTGTTAACCAGATTGAAGTAATCGCTGGCGTACCCATGTTCAAACGCCGTCGGGCTCTCGCCTTTTTTTTCATTTTCGTTGAAGAGCTGCTTGGAGTAGCCGAAGGCCAGCGAGTCACCCAAAGCGAGATATGTGTGTTTGATTTTTACGGGTTTCTTCGCGGCCGCAATTGACGGCACTGCCATCGCCGAGAGCGCTACCAGCGCTGCGAGGCATCCGACCAGACGGCATAGGCGTCGGATACCCAACGCACTGGAGCCATTCATGGCTTGCATTCTCATCCTCCTAGTTAGCGGCGGGACCGGTAGCAGAGAGCACACGCAGGATGAGCGCAGCAACCCGCAACGCAGGCCCCATCTCTCGCAACCCCACCTCTTGACATTTCCCTCACTCTGGAGCGCTCCAAGGTCCTCCCCGTGGAACGGTCTCGTCTTAAGGTAACCGCGGCGAGTCCAGATGTCAAGCCTATTGCTGGTCGCCGGGTAGCAGCAAGGGGTACCCGCCTCCGACCCCCAACGACTTGTCAATCAGCGCGCGTGCGCACTCGCGTCCGAGACGGATGCCATCTTTTGGACTGTGAATGTGCTGCTACTGATCCTCGGAGTGCTGGTGGGCGCGACCTGCGCGGCCGTGTTGACCCGACGCAATCGCGAGCGGATGCGCGAGGAGCTGAAGGCGATCTCGGTCGACGTGCTTTCGCAGACGGGCGAGACGCTGGCGCAGCGGGTCGCCGAGGCACGCGAGGCCGAGCAGGAGCGTGCGTCGGGCGAGATGTCGCGGCGGGCGGAGGAAATCAAGGGGATCGTCACACCCGTGCGCGAGAAGCTGGGCAGGATGGAGGACGAGATCGGACGACTCGAGCGCGAGCGCCGCCAAGCCCAGGGCGAGCTCGCACAGATGATCCGCCACCTCGGTGAGGGCGTCGGCACGCTGCGCCAGGAGACGGGCAACCTGGTGACGGCACTCAAGCGTCCCGCCACGCGTGGCTCGTGGGGTGAGATCCAGCTGCGCAACGTCGTCGAGATGGCGGGGATGGTCGCCCACTGCGACTTCGTCGAGCAGAGCACGATCCAAACCAGCGAGGGCACGCTGCGTCCTGACATGCTCGTGCGACTACCGGGCGGCAAGCTCGTGGTGGTGGACTCGAAGGTACCGCTCGACGCATATCTGTCGGCGCTCGAGGCAACAAGCGAGGACGATCGCGAGCTGCACACCGCGCGCCACGCTTCCCAGACGCGCGAGCACATCGCCAAACTCGCCTCCAAGGGTTATCACCGGCAGTTCGACTCGACGCCCGAGTTCGTCGTCATGTTCGTGCCTTCTGACGGCATCTACCAGTCCGCCCTGGCCCAAGACCCAGCGCTGATCGAGTACGGCGTCCAGCAGCAGGTGCTGATGGCCACGCCAACTACGTTGATCGGCCTGCTGTGGGCGGTTCACTATGGCTGGCGCCAGGAGCTGATCGCGGAATCAGCCAAAGAGATCGCGGAGTCCGCGCGCGAGCTGCACAATCGCCTGGGCCGTTTCGTCGAACCGCTTTCGAAGGTGGGGCGCCAGCTCGATTCCGCGATTTCCGCCTACAACGAGGCGGTCGGCTCGTTCGACCACAGGGTGATCCCACAGGTACGTCGCATCGAGCAAGCGGGTGCCGCATCTGAGCGCAAGGTACTCGCGCCGAACCCAGTTGAGATCACAGCCAGAGCAATCACCGCGCGAGCGGAGCTCGACAGCGACGAGTCCCCGCAGCCGGCAGCGCAGGAGCCGACGGAGCTGCCGCTGCGCCGGCGGATCTCAAACCGCGCCTGAGCAATATCACGACGAGTGCCAGCGCAACCGGGACGGTCGCTGGAAGCTCATCAACGAAGAAGAACAGCAGATCGAGGGACAGCGCAATCATCGCCGTCAGTGCTGCACCGCGCAGCTGCAGCTCGCGCTCGCAGCTGATCGCGAGCAAGCCGCCGAGAACACCGGCGATGAATAGATCTCCATAGCCCATCACGGCTGAGCCGAACACAGCACTCTGTAGCTGCGGCAAACCAGCGGCCGGATGCGCGGCGTTGAGGGCGTTGTTGGGCTTTTGCAGCAGATCGGAGACCACCAACGCCGTATCGGCAATAGCCATCGCCACGATCCCCGCGGCCAGCCAGCGTGGTGGTGTGACAGCAGCGAGCAGTACACCCAGTGCGGCACAGCTGAGCGCCGACAGTACGAGCGCCGCCACCTCCCCCGCAAGCCCACCGCGGTCGAGCCACGCCAGCGCAAACAACGGCGCGACGAGCAGTGCCCGCCACGGCCTAGAAGAGTTCGCATCCCGCACCAGCCAGCCAAGCGCGAGCGCCGCGAGCAACGGCACGGCCACCAACGCCAGGTATGTGAGCCCCTGGGCACTCGTGTGTTCGGCCTCACGTGCGAGGAACACGAATGCGATCACCGATAGCGGCGGGATCACTGCCCAACGGCGACCCCGCAGCGAGGCAAGCCAGGGGGCCGAGAGACTTCCTGGCAGCGCCACCAGAGCTCCTTGAGCGAGCGACAGCAACGCGATCGATATCCAGAACGGGGGCACCCGGCGTACGATGACATCCGTGAGCGCATCTGCCACCCAGGCACCGCCGATCCTCCACCTCTCGTCGGTCGTCGGTAGTCCGCTGCGCGACGCAGACGGCACCCGCCTCGGCAAGGTCGAGGATTTGATCGTAAGACTCGGCGGCGTCGGCTATCCACCGATCACGGGGTTTCTTGTCAACGTGGCCGGACGCCCATCCTTCCTCGGCGCTGAGCGTGTCTCTGAGATCGGCACAGGCGGGATCGTGATGCGCAAGGCCAAGCTTGACCTACGCCCGTTCGAGCGCCGGGCCGAGGAGGTGCTGCTGGGACGGGACCTACTGGACCGCCAGCTGATCAACGTCGAGGGTGCACGGCTGGTACGCGCCAACGAGATCGAGCTGGCGCTCGTGGCAGGCTCGTGGCGCGTGGTCGGGGTCGACACAGGCCCACGCGGCGGCCTGCGCCGTCTGCTGCCGAAGACCCTCGGCGCGCACATCGCCACCGGTGAGTTCCTCGATTGGGCCGGCGTCGAGCCTTTCGTCGGCCATGTGCCGACGGTACGCCTGCGTGTGCCCCATCCCAAGCTCGCCAAGCTCCACCCCGCGCAGATCGCCGATTTGGTCGAGGCGGCCTCCCGCCACGAGGGCGAGGAGATCATCCAGGCGGTAGGCGAGGACGACCGTGAGCTGGAGGCAGATGTGTTCGAGGAGCTCGACGATCAGCACCAGCGGGAGTTCCTCGAGGATCGCCCGGATGCGCAGGTTGCGGAGATCCTCTCGCGAATGGCGCCGGACGATGCCGCCGACATCGTCGGCGAGCTCGACGAGGATCGCCGGGAGCCAGTGCTGGCACTACTACCTGTCAGCCATCGCATCAAGGTTCGAGCGCTGCTTGGATATGACCCGGCAGAGGCCGGCGGGCTGATGAGCCCCGACTTCATCCTCCTACGTGGCAGCGCATCCGCCGGCGATGCGCTCGACGCGGTACGCGCGAGCAAGATCGCCCCTGAGCTTTTGAGCTCGGTGTTCGTCAGCTCCGCCGACGGTCCGCTGGAGGGGAGCGTTCCCGTGACCGCATTGCTGCGCGTCGACGCAGCGTGCAAGCTGGCCGAGGTCGTCAAGCACGAGACTCCTTGTCTGGAGCCCGACGCGTCCTTCGAGGAGGTTGCCCGCCTGATGGCCGACTACAACCTCACGGCGATCCCCGTTTGTGACGAGCACTCCCAGATGCTCGGCGTGGTCACCGTCGATGACGTGCTCGAGGCGATGGTTCCACGCGGCTGGCGTCGGCGCTTCGGCCTACTCGGAGAGGATTGACAGTAGGCGCCCGGTCCCGCGGGTGCCTACTGAATAGACTGCTGCGGATGAAGGCTCCCAGCGGACAGTTCGATGGCGGTCCGAGTACCGCCCGTCATGCGTCGTATCCGGTCGGCCACCCGTGGCCGACCGCGTCTGCCTGCCCGGCTTAACCCTCGTCGCGCCCGCATCTTCGCCTTCCTCGGCCTGCTCGGGCCGGGCCTGATCGCCGCCAACGCCGGTAACGACGCGGGCGGGATCGCCACTTATTCCTCCGTCGGCGCCAAGTACGGCTACGAGCTCTTGTGGACGATGGTGCTGATCACCATCTCGCTCGGCCTCGTGCAGATGCTCGCGGCGCGCATGGGCGTTGTGACGGGCAAGGGCCTCGCCGAGCTCGTACGCGAGGAGTATGGGATCCGCTGGTCGGTGTTCGCTACAAGCGCCGTGCTGATCGCCAACACCGGCATCTGCATCTCGGACTTCGTGGGCATCGGTGCCGCGCTCGGTCTGGCAGGCGTGCCGACCCAGGTGTCCGTGCCAATCGCGGCGTTGGGCATCTGGCTGATCATCGTGCGTGGCTCCTATCGCTCAGCCGAGCGCATCTTCATCTGGTTCACGATCCCGTTCTTTGCCTACCCGATCGCCGCGGTGCTCGCCCACCCACACTGGGGTGCCGTGGGCAAATCGCTGGTCGTACCTCAACTGCACACGAACTCTGCCTTCCTGGTGCTCCTGATCGCCACCACCGGCACCACCATCACGCCATATATGCAGCTGTATCTGCAGTCGGCGGTGGTCGAGCGTGGTGTGCGTGAGGACGAGTTGCCCCACGAGGAACGCGAGGCTGTCGCGGGCGCCGTGTTCGCCAACGTGGTGGCCACGTTCATCATCATCGCCACCGGCGCGACGCTGTTCACCCACGGGATTCACAACATCTCCTCCGCCGCCGACGCCGCACGCGCGCTGAACCCTTTCGCGGGACGCTACGCGGAGGTGCTGTTCGGGATCGGCCTACTCGGCGCGAGCCTCTTGGCGGCAGCGATCCTGCCGATCGCCACCTCGTATGTCGTCTCGGAGTCGCTCGGCTATGAGAAGGGCATCGGCAGGCGACGCAAGGAGGCGCCTGTGTTCGTGAACATCATCACCGCGATGATCATGATCAGCGCGTTTGTCGCGATCGTGCCCGGCGTGCCGGTAATCTCGCTGCTCGTCGGCGTGCAGGTGGTCAATGGTTTCTTGCTGCCGATCAACCTGTTCTTCATCTGGCGACTGTCGCGCTCGGCAAACATCATGGGAGAGCGGCGCAGCCGTGGCATCCTCGACGGCGCAGCCGCGGTCACCGTGGCGGTGACGTCAACACTGTCAGTCGCGCTTGTGGTGATCACCATCGTGGGCTTTTAGCTCCCACTGGAGCAGCACCACCGCAGGCGCTAGGCAAATTTATCCCTACTTGCGGGGTTTCTTCGCCCCCTCTTACGGGTCGAGCCGACTATAGGCGTTAGCAAGATGACCGAGCGAAGCAGTGCATCCTGGCTCGTATACGTACTCGGAGCTCTCTGCGCCGGGGCGATCCTCGCCGCCATCCTCGTGGTAGGGCCGGCCTCGAGCAGCACCGCAGCGATCACCCGCACGGCCACAGTCGCGCAGGGAGTCGTCCAGTCGACCGTATCCGGCAGCGGCAACCTGCAGGCCGCCAGCCAGCTGAACTTGGGATTCAAGACCAGCGGAACGGTCACCCACATATACGTCTCACAAGGCCAGCACGTCACCCAGGGACAGCTGGTCGCGACGCTCGACTCGCAGAGCGCTGAAGTCACCTTGGAACAGGCCAAGGCATCGCTTCAGTCGGCCGAAGCCAACCTCGCCGAGGAGGAAGAAACCGACGGCGAAGACACAAGCGCAGGTGGCTCGAGCGGATCCGGTGGCGCAAACGCGGCCACCGCCACGACAACGCCCGGCAAGCGCACCAGCTCGACCACCTCAACGGGCAAACGGACCACAACCGCCCGCGAAGGCGAAACCAACGAATCCAGCTCTGCTGCCAGCTCAGCGAAATCCTCGATCAGCACGGCGACGCGCGAAGCCAACCTGGCGTCTGCCAAAGCTGCCGTCAGAAGCGACGCCCTGACCGTGCAAAGCGATGAACAGGCCGTCCAGGACACCGAGCTCTACGCGCCACAAAGCGGCACGATCGTGTTGCTCTCCGGCCAGGTCGGCGAAGTCGTATCTGCCAGCGGCACCACCAAGGCATCAGGCACCGGTAGCTCATCCAGCGGCTCCACAGCGGCCACCACCGGCGCCGCTTCCACCGGCCGATCGGCAACCAGCTCCAGCGCCTCCAGCGGCTCAGGCAGTTCCTCCAGCTCATCGTTTGCAGTCCTGAGCGACCTCAGCTCGATGCAGTTGGTGGTGGCCTTGAGTGAATCGGAAATCGGCAGCGTCAAGGACGGCCAGATCGCAACCGTCACGGTCGAAGCACTCGACGCAAGCAAACTGGCAGCCCATGTGAGCGAAGTGGCACTCCTAGCCACCACCAGCAGCGGCGGCGCCGTCAGCTATGACGTGACCTTCCAATTGGATCAGCTGGCGCCGGGATTGAAGCTCGGGATGAGCGCGACAGCCGAAGTAGTGGTCAAACAGGCTGAAGGGGTCAACGTCCCGACCAGCGCGATCTCAGCTGGAGAGGTAACGGTGCAGCGGCGTGGCAAGCAGGTCCGCCAGCGGGTCGTGACGGGACTCGCTGGCAATACCTCGACGATCGTCCTCAGCGGCCTGAAAGCCGGCGAAACGGTTGTCTTGCCAGCGGCAAGCACAACCGGCTCGAGCGCCACCAACGCCTTCTCCAGGATCAGTAGCCGCCTCGCCGGCGGAGGTCTCGCTGGCGCGGGCGGACTCGCCGGCGCGGGCGGAGGCGGCGGCGCGTTCTTCAGAGGTGGCGGCTGATGGGTTGGGGCAAACGCTCACACACGCGGACCCCACATCGGGTGACACGCACCCAGCCACTGGTGCAACGTCCCACGAGACCCGACTCGTCCATGCGAGCCACCACGGATGGCACACGCCCGCACCCGGTGATCCAGGTGCACGATGTGAGCAAGGTCTTCGACCTTGGCCAGATTCACGTGCGAGCGTTGCGCAACGTCTCAATGCGGATCGACGGCGGCGACCTGGTGGCGATCATGGGCAGCTCGGGCAGCGGCAAGAGCACGCTGATGAACATTCTCGGCTGCCTGGACATACCCACGAGCGGCCGCCACGAGATCGACGGCGTGGACGTCAGCCGGATGGACGAGGACGACCTCTCCGATCTGCGCAACCGCAAGATCGGCTTCGTCTTTCAGAGCTTCAACCTAGTCGCTCGCACGAGCGCCCTAGTCAACGTGGAGTTGCCGCTCGCCTACGCCGGCTTGCGCGGCGCTCAGCGCAGAAAGCGTGCCGAACGCGCGCTGCGCTCGGTGGGGATGGCCAACCGTATGCACCACCAACCATCGGAGCTCTCAGGAGGACAGCAGCAGCGTGTTGCCGTCGCCCGCGCGATCGTGACCAATCCGGCTTTGATCCTCGCCGATGAGCCAACCGGGAACCTGGATTCACGTGCCACCGAGGATGTCCTGCGGATCTTTGCGCGCCTGAACGAAGACGGGCGCACCGTGGTGCTGATCACCCACGAGCCTGACGTAGCCGAACAGACTAAGCGGATCATTCGCCTCAGCGACGGACAGGTGATCGAGGACCGGCGCCTGACGGGTGTGTCCGACGCCCCACCTCAACCTCGCCATCTGAAGTCCGCGCATACCCCGAGCAGGACCGGCGTGATGGAGGTAGGACCGTGATCGGCCCGGAGATCCTGCGGATCGCCTGGGGTGGGATCACCGCCAACAAGCTGCGCTCCGGGCTCACGACCCTCGGCATGACAATCGGGGTCGCATCCGTGATCGTTCTGATAGCCGTGGGTAACGGCTCCTCCAAAGCCGTCCAGTCCTCGATTCAGAGCCTTGGCACCAACGTTCTGGTGGTGCAGGGGAGCGGTGGCTTTCGCTTCGGCCCCACAGCGAGCACTGCGACAACTGTGTCATTGACGAAAGCCGACGCCCAAGCACTACAGGACCCGGGCCTTGCGCCCGACGTCAAGAGCGCCTCGCCAGTAGTGAACGCGAACAGCGTCTCGCTCGTATATGACGGCACGAGCTTCGAACCGTCCTCATTCGTGGGCACCACGCCCTCCTATCTCACCGCCCACGCTTACAAGCTCGCGGAAGGTGCCTCGTTCACCGCTGAGGACGTCGCCAAACACAGTCACGTTGCTGTCATCGGCCAGGAAGTAGTACAGGAACTGTTCGCGGGCGCGAGCGCCGTGGGCCAGAACATGAAGGTCAACGGCGGTAACTACGAAGTGGTTGGTGTGCTCGCCAAAAAGGGAACCAACGGCACGACCAACGAGGACGACATTGTCATGGCACCAATCACAACCGTGCAGGATTCGCTCACTGGCACGGGGCCGGTCGACTCGATTACCGTGCAAGCGAAGTCCGCATCGTCACTCAACGCTGCTGAAGCCGAGGTCACCACGATCCTCGAGGAACGTCACAAAAGCAAAGATGCCTCCGAACCGGGCTTCAGTGTGCTCAATCAAGGCTCGCTACTGGAAACCTCCAACTCGACCAGCAGCGTGTTCACCACACTACTGGGGGAGGTTGCGGCGATCTCACTGCTCGTCGGCGGCATTGGAGTGATGAACATCATGCTGGTGAGCGTTACCGAGCGCACCCGCGAGATCGGCATCCGCAAGGCGGTTGGAGCCAGACGCTCGGACATCCTCACTCAGTTCCTCACGGAGGCCGTACTCGTGTCGCTGTTTGGTGGTATCTCCGGCGTCGTCGTCGGCGTAGTCGGCAGTCAGTTCGAAATCGCCGGGGTACACCCGGAGATCGCCACGTACTCGATCTTCCTCGCCTTCGGCGCAGCGTTGGCCTCGGGCCTGTTCTTCGGCACCTATCCAGCGGCGCGCGCCGCCCACCTGCGACCGATCGAGGCACTTCGCTTTGAGTAAGCAACCTTCCCCACATGAGGAGCCCGTAATGTCCCACGCGCAGGACGATGACTGGCTGCTAGAAGAGCCCGAGCTACCCCCCCGGCCACGCCGACGCCTGTTCGGCACCGGCGCTAACCGTGTGGCGCTAGCACTGCTCGGCGTGCTGCTAATCGCGTGCGGGTTCATCGGCGGCGTGCTCATAGAGAAGGGCGAAAACTCAGCTAGCGCCTCAGGCAGCTCGGCTTCGAGCCTGGCCTCGCGCTTCGCTGCTTTGCGCGGTGGCAGTTCCAGTACCGGAGCGCGCCCGGCCAGCAGCGCCGGCGGCGGCTTCCCAGGGTTCGCAGGCGCTGTTGGCAGTGGTGGGCGACCGACCGCTGGGACCGTTGCCTACCTTGCCGGCAAGACGCTGTATGTGACCAACAGCGAAGGCAGCACCATCAAGGTCACGACCTCGGCGGCGACAAGCGTGAAGAAGACGGTCACAGCGAGCGTTGGCTCCATCCACCCGGGCGAAACCGTCACTGTCACCGGCACGAGCGGCTCCGGCGGGTCGATCGTGGCCGAATCGATCAGCGTGGGCTCGAGCGCAGGCGCAGCTCTCGCGGCGCTGTTTGGCGGTTCTAAATCCAGCACACACTCTCGCGCCGGCGGATCGGGAAGTGGCGAACCGGCGCTCTTTGGCAGCGGCGGTTGAAGAGGATTAGGTGTGACTTAGCCAGAAAGCGCACAATCAAGACCTACCGCACGCGCGAGCGCCGCCAATGTTGCCGCGCGTTCGGGCGCACGAACATCGACAAGGAGCTCCATGCCTCAAACCATCAGCAGACGCAGACGTATACCCACGGCCACGGCCGTCCTCTTGGTCGTACTCGCCAGCCTCGCGCTGACAGCGTGCGGAAGCTCCTCAACCAACTCATCCGCCACGAGCACGACCGCGAGCGCCACGAAGACACCGTCGCGCGCCGGCAAAGCGCTGGGCGCGCCAGGCGGACGGTTCGCGGCGTTGCGTGAATGCCTGCAGAAAAATGGCATCACCCTGCCCAAGTTCACGCCGGGCAAACGCCAATCGCCGGGCAGACCCCGTTCGTTCCTGCCCAAAGGCGTGACCAAAGCTCAATACGAAGCAGCCATCAAGAAGTGCGGCGGCCCCTCGTTCTTTGCCGGTGGCAGAACTCGCTTCAACACCCCGGCGTTCAAACAGGCGCTTACGAAGTTCGCCACATGCATGCACGAAAACGGCATAGCGATACCCAAAGCCAACACCTCCGGCAACGGCCCTATCTTCAACACCAAGGGACTCGACACGAGCAGCGCAAAGTTCAAGGCCGCCGAGGCCAAGTGCCGGCCTGACCTCAGTGGTGCCCTTCGAGGAGCGCCTGGCGTCCGTGGCGCGCCGGGTGTTCGCGGCGTACCCGGCACACCCCCCACAGCCGGCTAGCGCCGGCCGCTAGTGGGCCTTGGGGTCCGGTACCGCCTGGGAGCTCGGCTTGGTGGCGACCGTGGGCATCGGCAGCGTGCCCACGCGCGTCATCAGCTGGCTCCACTGCGGAGCGCTGAGGATGCTCGTGGTGACCAGCGGCGAGGGGGCCGTCCGGCCTGTGCGGGCCGAGTGCGCTGCCCGTGCGGCAGCGGCCGGACTGAGTGTCGTGGTGGCAGTAGCCGGGCGAAACACGAGGTGAATGTGGTTCGCATCTGCAGCGGATGCGCGCGTGCGCGGCGAGCCTGGATAGCGCATCAGGCTCAGGATCTCGTGCGGCACGAATTCGCTGGGAAGCGTCAGCAGCGTACGGATCGTGAGGTCGGTGATTGTTTCCGGCCCTTGGTGGCCGGCGATCGCGGTGCCGTTGATCGCCGAGATGTCGACCTCCTCGGCGCTGTAACCGGCGGACCGCGAGCCGGAGAATTGCGGTGACGTGCAGCGTAGGGAGCTGACGGTCGGCTCAAGCCCGCTGCGTGACAGGAACGCGAGCACGGCCAGCACGCGGCTATCGACCTTCCCGGCGGCAATTTCGTGGCGGCCGCAGGCGTCGAGTGTGATTCCCGGGTCGGAGAGCACTGCGCGCTCGAGCTGGGGCTTGGACAAGAGGAAGGCATCGCTGGCGGTCGCGCCAAGCAGCGCATTGGTGGCCTTTGCGCCCTGCGGGTGAAGCGCCGTCTGCAGTTGTGCCCAGTTAGCCAGAATCGGCGCAGGGTTGATCGTTTCGGTGTCGCCTGAGGGACGAATGGCGAAACGCAGGTGGCCGTCTTTGGCTCCGGGGGGAACACGCACATGACCGAGCACGGTGCCCGAGGCGACCACCGACCCTGCCCGTAGCGGGAGCGGCTGCCCGGCGCGGCTGTGGCGTGCCTTCCTCGCGGCGCTGGCGATGGCGGCCGCGCGCGCGTCGGGATTGCCTGGGTGGGCGAACAAGCGGACCTTTTCCATGCCGGGCGGTGTGACTTCCTGCTCGCTACTCGGTACGGACACTTCGCTGTGAGCATGCGCTAGGACCGGCTTCTTGACGTGCAGCGTGAAGGGCGACTGGGTGCCGGCACTGGCGGGCTGTGAAGGCGCCGGGCCATGTGTACTGGCTGCTTGCACCGCCTGCGACTTGATGTGCGCACGGGACTCCTTAGGCAGGATGTAGGTCGGTGCGACGCTGCCGAGACCGGCGTAGGTGAACACATCGCCGTATACGTCACGCAGCACGAGGTACTTACCAAGCTTGTGCGAGTCGCCGATCTTCAGGACGCGTCCATCTTGCACGGCGAGCACCGACGCCTTGGGCGAGCTCAGCAGTTCGATCAGCTGTAGTTGCTTGGGTTTTGCGTGAGTCGCTGCGGCGGCTGCCGCCGCGGGCGAGAGCGCCGCGGAGGAGCCTGGACTGCTCGGGGAAGTGGTTGGCGCCCCGGAGGTCGCGGCTGCGGCTGGCGTCGAGGGCTGGCTTGGGAGCTGTGTAGCGCTGGCGGTTGCGCTCGAGGCCGATTGCGCGGCGGGCAACGGGTTCCACGCCACGCGTTTGCCGGTCACCGGCAAACGGCCGTCGATCAGGCCGGTGAGCGTGGCGATCACGCCCTTGGGGTAGGTCGAGATCAGCTTCGCCCGTAGCACTACCGATTCGACATATTCCTCGGAGTGGTTGTAGGAGAGGATCGCGGCCCGGAGATTGGTCGCTGCACCGGCAGCACGCAGGTAGCGCGCGGCGGCGAAGATCGCGTCGACCGGGTTGTACGGGTCGGCGTAGCCGGCGTTTAGCGCATCCACGCCATATTGCAGCCAGGTGCTGGGCATGAACTGCATCCAGCCGACAGCTCCGGCGGTAGAGACGGAGAGGTCGGTGCCGTAGTCGGTCTCGATTTCGTTGATCGCCGCGAGGATCTGCCACGGGACCCCGTACTGGACGGCAGCTGCCTTGTAGATGGGCAGCAAGAACAGCGGGATGCGGTAGAAACCGAGCGACTGGTCGGAGGCTTCCGCGGAGGCGAGCATCGCCACGAGCTGGCCCGCCTCGGCTGCCACCAGCTGCGGCGACAGCGCGACGTTGTTGGGACCCGATGCCTTCTTGTCGGCCTTGACGCGCTTGGCGGGTTTTTCGTCCTTGCTTGTCTTTTCGCTGGTGGTCGTTTGCGCCGGATTGGCCGGCGCGCTGGCGCTGGCTTTTTGTTTGCGTTGCAGCACGACCGCGGGGGCCTCAGAAGCGGACGGTGCCGCGGTATCAGGCTGCGCCGCAGTCGTCGTCGGAGCGGTTGTTGTGGGCGTGCTCGTAGTCGGAGTGCTCGCGGTTGGCGCAGTCGAGGTTTCCGTCGGCGTTGTCGTCGGTGAGGGCGTCGTTGAGGTGCTCGTCGACGTCGTCCCGGTTTCGGATTCCTGGGTCACGCCTCCGGCTTCAGCAGCGGGCAATGAGCCTTCTGGGGATACAGGCGTACCGCTTCCGGTCGCTGCGATCGCCCCACCAGCGAGCGGTCCCGCGAGGCCCGCAGCGGTCAACCCTCCGCCGGCAAGGGCAGAAAGAACTGCGCGCACAGCCCGTCGGCGGGCACGGTTCAAAGGCTGCATAGGCTGTATTCGATCATCTCAGGGGCATCCCGTGTTGAGGTTGGCGCAGCTCGCCCACAGTCGCGGGTACGCCCACCGGGATTCTTATCGGCAGCCAACCATGAATCCGTAAAGGATTCGTAATCACGCCAGCAAATCTTCAGAAGCTCGATATCCATGGTATGCGCCAAGCGCACGCTGCGGCAACGTAACTAATGCAAAGGCGGAAGCTTCGCACTTCGATGGCCTGTTTGGTGCGTGTTCTGGACGCCTGACAGCACTCCTGCACCTAATTTGCCCCCAATCGCTGCGCCAAATCGATATTCTGGCCGTGTGGAAACGATCTTCTCGGTACTGCAGGTGTTCTTCGCGGTAGTCCTCATCTTCCTGGTGCTGATGCATTCAGGTAAGGATTCTGGTCTTTCGGGCGCATTTGGCGTGGGCAGCGGCACGGGGCCATTGGGCGGCGGCTCGCTTGTAGAGCGCAACCTCAATCGTTGGACGATCTTCTTCGCTGTGGTCTTCTTCCTGAACGCGTTCCTGCTGCTGAAGGCTCCCTGGGCTTGAGCTAGTTGCTGGCCGGCAGTTCGAGGTCGTTGAGGATCTCGATCGCCTCCGCACGCAGATCCGCATCGATCGTCTCGTAGTCCTCGCGCGAGAGCTTGCCCGTGCGGAAATCCAGCTCGGCGTCGCGAATCTCGCGGTACTTGGCCTCCCGCGCCGCCTCTAGATCCGCGATCCGGCTCACAGCCATCGCGGTCCGCGTGGGCTGGGATCGCGAGGTGAGATCCGCTGCATCCGTGGCCTGCCGTGCGCGGTGCTCGCGACGTAGCGGCGCACCGACCACAAAGATCACGAGGGCGATCAGCGCGAACGTCAGAAGCGCGACGAGGAAGGCCATAGCGGTACGCTCGCCCGACGCGCGGTCAGGCGCGCGCCAGGCCTCGCAGCGCCCGAGCGCGCGAGCGCACGGCGACGCGACGACGCACCAGATACGCAGCCCACCCACCAGCTGGCCACATGGCGATCAGACCGCCACCGCCCGCAATCAGACCGCCTATCCAGATCCAGAACACCAGCGGCGAGACCAAGAAGTTGAACTGCGTCGGCGGCGGGTGTTGGAGGTATGCCCGCGCCAGATAAGCGATCGCGACGAGTGCCTCGCTTGGAGGCAGCGTGTTGTTGCCGACGGTGACTATCCGCTTCAAGTTAGGAGTTTCGATGTCGGGTTCGATCGCCGTCCAGACATTGCGTGTGAGGCTTGCATCCATCGCCACATGACTGACCGCCTGGCCGCCGATCAGGCTGCCGACCGAGCCCTGACTTGATTCCCCGGAGGCATAAAAGCCCTCGCTGGGGTTCAGCGTGGCAACGTGGTGGCCGTTCTTTGTGACGTCGAGAAGCCCCCCGAAGCTCACCGTAGAACCGGTGTGGGCCTCGTCGTACATAGGCGTGATCGTGACCGTCGGGCGGACGTAGCGGATCTCGTAGGCACCAACCCGGGTGGACTGCCCGGGGCGCAGGCTCAACTGCGAGGCGTGCTGGAAGGACGACGAGGCAGCCACCCCGACGAATAGCACGGCAATGCCGATGTGCACGATGTAGCCGCCATAGCGGCGGCGATTGCGCCTGACGAGGCTCAGCAGCGCTAGCGGCAATGGTTCGCTGGCCA
>DATHLT010000156.1:0-6173 GCA_035487855.1 Solirubrobacteraceae bacterium | reverse complement strand
CGTGCGAGCGTGCCGGTGCGCGACGATCTCAAGCAGCCTGCGGGGCTGGTGCACGGCGGTGTGTATGCGGCTATCGCGGAGTCGGTTGCCTCGTTTGGCACCGCCCTCGCGGTGGCAGCGCAGGGAGAGATGGCGATGGGCCTGTCCAACGCGACCAACTTCCTGCGACCGGTGACAGACGGCGTGATCCACGCGCTGGCAACACGCATCCACAAGGGACGCACGACTTGGGTATGGGACGTGCGCTTCAGCGATGACGCCGATCGGACGTGCGCGGTGACACGGATGACGATCGCTGTGCGCCCGATCCCGGCAAATTAGCCCAGCGCGTGCATTGGGCGCGGGATTTGGTTGGGCAGCGGCATTTCGCCGTAGCCCGTGTTGGGTAGCGCGCTGGGCAGGCTGGCTTGCGGTGCGCCGATGAAGTTGATCGGCACGGTGGTCTCGGCCGCCGCCCAGGCAGTGGCGGCGCTGGTGGCGTAGATGTCGAGGACGACGCCAGCGGTGGCGATCACGACGGTCCGTCCCTGCCGCGCGAGTACTGCGGACACACCCCTGATGCGGATCGCGCGCTTCGCCGTCGAGCCACCTGGCAGGAAGCTGTTATCGGGCGAGGTGACGACCTTCAGCGGGTGCACACAGGAACCCTCTCCACCCTCGGCACAGTCGCCGTAGAAGACGGTATAAGCACCGCCGCGATCGTGGCTGGTTTCAGTGACGGCCATACCCCGAAAGGAGCGCCCCAGCCAGTACACAGGAAACGGCGCCATGATCAGCCCCTCGAGCGCGTTGTGGGGGATAGGGCTGTCCTGCAGCGTGTTCGCGCAGGCGCCGAGGCTCAGCGCGCATGTCGCTGTGAGTGCGGCGGCGATGAGGCGGCGAGGCAGCACGTCCGCAGCGTAAACACCCGTGGCTTTGCGGACCGCCACCTCAGAGCGCTACCCGCGGTAGCGGTTGGTGATCGGCACGCGCCGGTCGCGACCAAACGCGCGCGTGGTGATCTTGATCCCAGGTGGCGCCTGGCGGCGCTTGTACTCGGCCAGGTCGACCAGGCGGATCGTGCGCTGGACGTCCTCGCTTGGAAGCCCCTGGGCGATCAGCTGCTCGGCGCTTTGGTCAAGCTCGACATAGCCCTCGAGGATGCGGTCGAGCACCTCGTAGGGGGGTAGCGAGTCCTCGTCTCGCTGATCGGGGCGCAGCTCAGCTGAGGGCGCGCGCTCGATGATCGTTATGGGGATGGGCTCGCAGGTAGCGGCGGCCGCGGTGTCGTCGCCGGCTGCCGTTGACTCTCCCGCTTGGCTGGCGATCGCGTCGGCGGCGAGTGCGCCGGCTGGGCTGTTGCGCCACGTACACAGGCGGTAGACGAGCGTCTTGGGCACGTCCTTGATCACGGCAAAGCCACCGGCGAGGTCGCCGTACAGGGTGGTGTAGCCGACGGACATCTCCGACTTGTTGCCGGTGGCGAGCACCAGCCAGCCGAACTTGTTGGAGAGCGCCATCAGCAGGTTGCCGCGGATGCGCGCCTGCAGGTTCTCCTCTGTCAGGTCTGGCTCGCGTCCGGCGAACTCTTCTTGCAGCGCATCCTCGTAGGCGCCCATCACCGGCTGGATGTGAAACTCGTGGGCGTGAGCTCCAAGCGCAGCGGCAAGCGTGCGGGCGTCCTCCTGCGTGGCGGTAGATGAGTAGGGGGAGGGCATGACCGCCACGCTCACGCTCGCCGGCCCGAGCGCATCGGCGGCAAGGCAGGCGACGAGCGCCGAGTCGATGCCACCGGAGAGCCCCAGCACGACGTGCTGGAAGCCGTTCTTGCGCACGTAGTCGTGTAGGCCGAGCGCGAGTGCGGTGTAAATCTCGGCCTCTACGGGCGCGAGTGGCGGTGCGAGCGCTGGACTGGTGGCGGGGGTGGCGGCGGCCTCTTGCGCCGGGGCGGTGAGTGCCGGCAGCACGAGCGTGCTGGGCGCGGAGCGTCTGACGGCGGGGCGCTGGCTGGACCGATCGGAGATCGGCCAGCGCAGACGCGCGGCGGCGGCCGCCTGCAGGTCGACGTCGCACACGAGCAGCTGCTCGCGGAACTGGGCGGCGCGGGCGAGGGTCACGCCGTTGTGGTCGATCACACAGGAGTGCCCGTCGAACACCAGCTCGTCCTGGCCGCCGACGAGGGCGCAGAAGGCCACGCAGGCGATGTTGTCGCGTGCGCGCTGGGCAAACATGCGCTCGCGCTGCTCACCCTTGCCCGCGTGGTAGGGGGAGGCGGAGATGTTGAGGATCAGGGTGGCGCCGGCGTGAGCCTCCTGACTGGAGGGCCCACCCGGCTCCCACATGTCCTCGCACACGGTCAGCCCGACGCGCTCTGAGCCGACGTCGATGACCGCGCCGGCCGGGCCGGCCTGGAAGTAGCGCTGCTCGTCGAAGACGCCGTAGTTGGGCAGGTAGACCTTGCGGTAGATCGCGTGGATGCCCCCGTCGGCGAGCACGGCGGCGGAGTTGAAAACGTCCTCGGCTCGCTCGGGGAAGCCGACGACGGCGATTAGCTCATGCGTCTCGCGTGCTAGCTCTGAGAGCGCAGCAGCGGCATCAGCGAGAAAGTGCTCCTTGAGCAGCAGATCCTCGGGCGGATAGCCCGTGAGCGCGAGCTCGGGAAACAGCACGAGCTCGGCGCCGGCATCGGCGGCATCGTGCATGCCCGCGCGGATGCGCTCGGCGTTGCCGGAGATGTCGCCGACGGTGGCGTTCAGCTGGCAGAGGGCAATACGCACCTCAGCTGGTGCTGGCGGGCTTCGTTGCCGATCCTCGAACGGCCGAGGCTCGCCTCGCCGGCGGGCGCGTGCCGTTCGCTGACGCTTTGGCTTTGCGTTTCCCGCTGCCGGCGCCGGATGAGGGGCGCACACCGGCTGCGCGGGAGAGCGCGGAGATCGACCACTTCAGGTCGAGTGCGATCTTGTCGAGGTCGGGCAGCGCGTCGTAGTCGCCGAGCAGGCCGAAACCGAGGTGGCCGTCGTAGCTCATGACGGCGATCCCAAGCGCCTGGCGTTGGGCGAGCGGCACGACCGGGTAAAGCACCTGCAGGCGGCGGCCCAGCAGGTACAGCGGGAACTGCGGGCCGGGGACGTTGGTGACGACGAGGTTGAAGAACGGCTGGCGGGCCTGCAGGCGCGCGGCCTGGCTGAGGATCGTGGGTGGAGCGAAACCGGCGAGGTTGGTGAGCACCTGTGCGCCCACCGCCTGCCCGCCCTTCTTCAGGTCCTCCATCGCAACGGCGATCTTGTTCAGGCACTCGGCTGGGTTCTCGACGCCGACGGGTAGTGGCGCCCACATCGCGGCGACTTGGTTACCGAGCGTGCCCCGCTGCTCCTTGGAGCGCACCGACACGGGCACCATCGCCTTGAGCACGAGCCCATCGGTGTCGTGCCCGTGGCCGCGCAGGTAGCGCCCGAGCGAGAGGCAGACGGCTGTGAGGACGACGTCGTTGAGGGTGCCGCCGAGCGAGTCCTTGATCGCCTTGAACTGCGCCAGGTCGGCGTCGAGGAAGGTGTAGCGGCGGTGCGGCCCGATGTCGACGTTGAACGGGCTGGGCGGCGCGGGCGCGTTGATGCCGGCGAGCGTGGTCGCGCCGACGCTAGCGAGACCATCCTTGAACTGTGTGGCGGCTCTTCTTGGCGCGCGTAGTAGCGCGCGGGCGCCGCGGAGCATCTCGGCGGGCACGGTCGTGCGTTCAATCAGCGACTCGCCGAGCAGCTTCGCGGGGCCGGGTAGCGGTTTGGCGCTCCATGGCGTCGGCGATCCGGTGGGGGCGGGCTCGCGTGCGGTGTCGAACAGGACGGTCGTGATGTCCACGCCGGAGATCCCGTCGACGAGCGCGTGGTGGGTCTTAGCCACGAGCGCGAAGCGCCCGCCGGACATGTTCTGTATGAGCCAGATCTCCCATAGTGGCTTAGAGCGATCCAGGCGCTGCGAGAACAACCGCCCGGCAAGGCGCTTGAGCGCGGCGTCATCGGCTGGGCGCGGCAGCGCGGTGTGACGGATGTGGTAATAGGGGTTGAAGTGCGGATCGTCCGCCCACACCGGCCGGCCCTGGCCGAGCGGCACGTATGCCAGGCGCTGGCGATAGCGGGGTACGAGGTGCAGCCGGCCAAGCACGTGATCGACCAGCTCCTGCAGCGTGGGAGCAGAACCTTCGAAGACCATTACCGAGGCCACGTGCATGTGGGCGTCGGAGTGATCCTCGAGGTGCAGGAACGTCGAGTCCAGTGCTGTCAGACGATCTGGGTTGGCCACGGGAGCGATTGTCGCTGCTCCAGGCTCCCGCGTCAACGACGTGGCAGAAAGCGAGTGCGCGTGTGCGCGCTTTCGTCACTCCTCGTCGGCGGGCTCGGTCTGCACGTCGTTGAGCGCGATCCGCTCGGCCATACGCAGCAGGCCGATCAGTCCGTGGGGGCGCACATCGGCGCCGGGCCGCACGGCGACCGAGGAGCCGTGCGGCCCGAGCACCTCGACGATCGTGCACACGTCTCCGATCTGGCAGTCATCGCCAAACCGCGCTTCCAGCGCCTCCATCTGTTCCGCTACGACCTGTCCGATCTTCGTTGCATCCAGAGACATGTTGCGAGCTCCTGGGTAGTTATCGAATGGTTTCCGCTGGACGGCACGCTACTCTCGCGCGGCATAGCTGAGGAGACAGAGCGAACAGATCGTCACATTCGAAGTCGTTGGGAGGCACCGTGATCATTGCTTTTACGTTCTGGAGCCAGCCGCAGGTAGTGACCGACAGCTGGGTGGAAATCGCGAGCACGATCACGCTGATCGCGTTCGTGCTTGGTGCCTACAAACACCTCGAATGCCACGTGAGCGGCTGCCATCGGCTCGGGCGCTTCACCCACGGCCACTACAAGCTCTGCCGCATCCACCACCCGAACGTGCCCAACGACGGCAAGGTCGGCCAGTCCGAGATCGACGCCGTCACCAGCAAACCGGGGTAAGCTCAGCCGTCCACGCGGGCGATATCGGCGGCTGGCAGTGGCCGCTCTAGCGCATGCTGACGATGCTCAGGATCGCCGCTTCAGCTACCCCTTGTCGGGCGTCCCGCGGGTCACGATTTGCGCATCCTGACCGTAAATCGGTCATTTGTTTCCAATATTGCGGTGTCGATTTCGAGCGTCGACCCAGTCGTGCAAACCCGCATTGGAATGCGAGAATTCACGGAAATCACCAACTTGCTGATACGGCCTTATGTGTGGTTCATCACACAGGCGCCGCTGGATGACCATCTATCCTCTGGACGATTGTTCGACTCGCCGAGTTGTCTCCGTTGATGGGGGCGAGCGGGGGACCCACTGCCGGACCGCGGAATGGCGGACCGGATGGGGCGAATCGGCCGCTGCTGCGGCCGTAACGCCCGGCTGACACGCGTCCGTTTCGCGTGCGCAGGCGGACGTGAGCCCGACAGCTAACCCCGTAGGCGCAAACAAGGAGGTTTAGTCAACTTGTACGTCCCTGCGACGCCGCAGTCTGCGGCGCCACTGGCCCCGGTCGGCATCGCCGCAACGGATCCGACCATCGTCACCCCAGCTCAAACCGAGCTGCATGTGCGGGGTTACCAACTCAACGTCCTGGCCGACCATCGTGCGAGCATCACTGGCAGGCTCATGGCAGACCATCGGCCGACCGCCGCCGGTGAGGTGATAGCGCTTCAAGCGCTCGGCAGGCGGGGCTGGAAGACGCTTGCTCGCGCCCGCACGGGCGCCAACGGACGCTTTCGACTCAGCTACATCCCGCGTCGGCTCGGCAGTCGCTGGATGCGCCTGCGCTTCGCGGGCAACGCCACCGATCTTGCCAGCCACCGCCGTCTCGGCCGGATGAATGTATTTCGCCTGGCTGAGGCCTCGTGGTACGGCGGCGGCGGCAGTCTGGCCTGTGGAGGCTCGCTCACGAGCTCAACGCTGGGTGTCGCCAACAAGACGCTGCCATGCGGCACGATGATCACGCTGCGCTATGACGGGCGCACGGTCCGTGTTCCGGTCGTCGACCGGGGTCCATATGTTGCGGGCCGCGAATTTGACCTCACCGAAGCAACCAAGGATGCGCTCGACTTCGGGGGCGTGGGGGAGGTTTGGAGCACAAGCTGAGATCTGCATGCGCGCCTGCAGCATGGGCGCGCTCATGCAGGGGTTGGATTT
>DATHLT010000155.1:0-22772 GCA_035487855.1 Solirubrobacteraceae bacterium | reverse complement strand
GCCAGACGTCTCGGTCAAGGCGCTAACAGCGACGCTTGGCGGCGAGCTCACCTACTACGAAACCAACAAAGGACGCACCGTCGCCTACCACCCGCGCGGCATCGGGCTACCGGGCCGCTGTCCGCGTGGTGGGTGGCGGGTCTCGGCCAGCCTCACGTTCTTGGCCGGCGCCGTGAGCCACACCGGCACGGTCGTCCAGTGCCCCAGAGAACGGCGCTCCAGCGGGCGCTGAGTTACGAGCGAGCCCGCGTCCTGCTGCGCTCGACCCCAATGCAAGGCTACTCACCGTCCTCCATCCCTTCTATATAGCCTTGCGCCAAGGCCTTCGCTTCTTCGATCTCTGCTTCGAGCGCCGCCTGTCTAATTTCCTTGTTACGCGCCTCTTCTGCTTCTTCGGCTGCTTTCTCATGTTTGCGTTCGCGACGTACTCGCTGTTCTTCTTCTTTACGCTTCTCAATAGCGCAGCGCTTGACCGGCGAGCACGATCCCGACCCCTCCGTCATCAGGGCTATCGACTCCATCGCCTGACGGTTGCCGCGACCGGAGTGTCCGTGATGGGATCCTCCGCCTCCGGTGCCTGCCGCCTCACCGGCCCCACTGGATTCTTCTTCCTGTGCCGCTTCAGCGGCGGCCGCTTCGGCTTCTTCGCGCGCGGCCTGTTCTTCGGCGGCTTTCTGGATTGCTGCTTCGGTCGCGACTTCTGCTTGTTCTGAGAGGAACCCGTTGACCCAGGACGGGGTGGCGACCGTGAATTCGCCGCTCGGGTCGGAGGTGTTCACCGGATCGCCGTAGGTGTAGGAGTACTCGTTGGCCGATCCTCCTTCGATCGGGTCCGGCTGCAAGAAACGTCCGATCTCGGGCACGTAGGAGCGGGCACCCATCGCGATGATCCCGGTGGGGAATTCTGTGCGCAGTCCCAGGCCGCCCTGCCAGGAGTACTTCGGCGGGCTGCTCGTGCGTGGCACGCCGTACTCGGTGGAATCGCCTTTGCTCAGCAGTCCGGTGGCTGTTTCGCTGAGCGATGCGGTGCCGACGATGTTGCCGTGGAGATCTTCGATCTGTATGACGGGGGTTTCGCCTGAGGACTGGGTTGCGACAATCCCGCCTTCCAGGCCGGGGATGTTGCGCGTCCAGTGCCCGAACGTTTCTTCGCTCCAGGCTGGGGTGGTGCCTCCGTCGGCGTAGTGCATGGTGATCGTGGAGCTGGTTTTCCCGGTCGCGATGGCTTGACGTGGCCGCCCCTGCGGGTCGCGATGATAGCCGATCGTCTCGCCCGACTGGGTCTGGCTCGCGAGCGTCTCATCCGCGTAGAAGGTGCTCGTGAGTTCAGCGCCCCCGGCGTCGCCGGCCGGGAGTTTTGTGATGTCACCGAAGGCGTCATAGGCGATGCCCGTGTCAATCAACCTGTTCGCGGAGTCATAGCTGTGGTTGACCGCCGTCCCGCCTTCAGTGGCGCATTTACCTTCGCTGCCTGGCGCCCTTGTCGTCAGGCTGGTGATGTTCGTTTCTTCTTCCAGCGCATAGACACGAGTGGTGCAACCCGCGCCCACGGGTGTGTCCTGCACCCGGGTGAGCCTTCCGCCCGCGTCGTAGGTGTAGCCCTGGCTTGAGAGCGTGCTGGTCTGGCTGAGCGTCTGCCCGTGGATCGACGGCGTTTCGCTTTGACTGAACCACGTGCATCCCGATGTGCAATGCGTCGTCTTGATGTATTCGATTCCGGTTTCCCTGTCGGTCGCGTTATACAAATGAACGACGTTCATGCCGTTCGGGTACCCGGCGGTCACGAGGTTGCCTTCGACGTCGTAGGCGCCCGTGAACGTGCCTGCGGCCGAGTCCACGAGTTTCGTCAAGAAGCCCGTCGTCGGGTCGTAGGTGAGGGTCTGGGTGCCCTTCCCATCGTTGGTTGCCATCTCGCGGCCGTCGATGTCGTATTCGGTTGTGCTGGTGTTACCGTCGGCGTCTTTGTATGCCGTCTGCTGGCCGAGCGTATTGAAGGTGCGTTCGATCGCCTCCACGATGCCTTCGACCGTCGTGCTCTGCTTCACCGGCAGGCCCGTTCCGGGGCTGTATTCGATGCTGACAGTGGGCAGAGCTGTGCCCGCCGTGGCCGTGACCGCGCTGGACGTGAGCCGGCCCGCACCGTCATACGTGTTAGTCGTCGTGCGCGTGCTCGAGCCGATCGTTTCGGTCGAGGTCAGCGGTGCGTCCCACAGGTTGTAGGTGATCGTCGTGACCGGCAGGTTCGGCACGCCGCTCGTTTCCGGTTGCGCAGCGGGCCTCTTCTCGCACGGCAGCCCTCCCCATTCGGGATGTTCGCCGCACGCGGCCGCTTCAGTATTCGCGCCGGCGGTGTAGTAGATCGTCTGCTCCCCATGCGTGCCTCCCGTTCCCGAGGATTCGTGTACCCCGCCGGCTGGCACCCATTTCTCGACGCGGTCGTGGCCGGTATCCAGAACATAGACATCGCTCGAACTGTCGAACACCAACGCGCTGGGGTAGCTCATGTTCTGCAGTCCCGAGCCTTTGCTCCCGAACCGATACTGAAGCACGCCGCTCGGCGAGTACACCCCGACACGCCCAAGGCCGGAGTCGGCGACGAAGACGTTCCCTTCCGGGCCCATGGCTACCCCGAGTGGTTCTTCAAGAGGCTGGCTAGGCGACCCGAACTGGCTCAGATATTCCCCTTTGGACGTGAACTCCTGCACCCGGTCGTTGCCGGTATCCGCGACCCAGACGTTGCCCGAGGAGTCGACCGTCACCCCTACGGGCCAGTCGAAATGACCCGGTTCGGAGCCTGGTTCCCCCGAGAGGGGGCCGATTTTGAACTGCGCCTGGCCTTTCATGTTGAACGCACGAATCCCGTTGTTGCCGGAATCGGCGACGTAAAGCAACGAGTTAACCGGCGAGTAGACGATGCCCGTCGGATGATCGAGCCTGTACTGTTTTTCGGTGCTCTGGGGTTCGATGTCCGTGATGAAAGTTCCTGTGCTCGAGAACTCCTCGATCCGGTTGTTTCCACTGTCCGCCACCCACACATGACCTTCGCCGTCAATCGTGATGCCTGACGGTCCTTTGAACTGACCTAGGCCTTTGCCGACAGTGCCGAACTCCCGTATCAGCGTGCCTCCTGATGAGAACTCCTCAACCCGATCGTTTGCAGCGCTGGTCACCCAGACGTTGCCTTCTTTGTCGAGCGTCATCCCTTCCGGAAAGGCGAGCTGTTCGGCGCTGCCGAAGGTCGTGCGATCGACGTAGCCAGACAGGATTTCTTCGCCCGGTGCGCCTGCCGCTGGCGTACGCGTTTCGGTGACATCACCGCTCGTCGAGTCATAGACCGTCGTGTGCGTCAATTTCAGCCCGGCCGGATCCACCCGTGTCGCCGTCGGCTCACGCAACGCCCAGCCAAGGTTGTTCTGACCGGCGTAGGACTTCGTTGTGGTGCGGATGTCCGCTTCCGGTTCACCAGCGATCTGCGCGCCCGTGGTCACCTTCGTGACGAGCCGGTAAGGGCCGCCAGCAGGGGCGTTTTCGTCGTAGCTATAGACCGTGTGCGCGCGAGCTGCGACCGTGGCGCCGCTCCCGAGCTTGACCGTGTGCAGCGGGCCGAGCGTGCTCAGCTGCTCCTGGCCTTCGCTTCCGAACGTGCTCTGTGTGTCAAGTGTCCTCGAGACTTCAGCCGATTTCGAGCCTTCTTTCAAAGCCTCTTCCCGGTTATCAGGGCTAAGCGTGCGCACGACATCGTTGTAGGAATTGTATTCGCGCGTGGCGATCGCACCGCCGGGTCCGGCGACGTTGACGAGGCGGTCGGCGGCATCAAGGTAATCGACGGTCGCGCGTTTGTAGTCGGTGGCGGGCCAGCTCATCGGCTCATCCGGCGGAAACATCGCCGTCGCTTCGACCGGCACATCCGTTTGTCCCCATTTAGCGACTTCTGAGCCTCCGAGCGAGTAGGGCGCTCCCGTGCCTGAGACCGGTACGCCGTACTCGATCGTGGAGGTCGCCGATGCAGGCAACGGCGTTTCCGGGCCTTCCAGGTGCGCCCCTTCGGCAGCGACACCAGGACTGAACTTCGCGATTTTGTTTGACCCGTTCTCGGCTATCCACAGGTAGCCGTCGGGGCCGACGGCGATCCCCTTCGGCCCGCTGCCGGAGGGCAGCGCATAGCTCGAGACCGTACCTGATGTCGTGATCGAGCCGAGCTTGCTCGCCGTGTACTCGGTGAACCAGATCTGGCCTTCCGGGCCGGCCACGATGCCTTCCGGGCCAGCACCGCTGGCTAGCGCGTATTCCGTGACCACTCCCGATGTCGTGATCTTGCCGATCTTGTTCGTGGCGAACTCGGTGAACCACAGGTTGCCGTCTGGGCCGGCCGCGATGCCAATCGGCTTGCTCCCGGCGGGTAGCGCGTATTCCGTGACCACTCCCGATATCGTGATCTTGCCGATCTTGGAGGTGCGTTCGTCGGTGAACCACAGGTTGCCGTCCGGGCCCGTGGCGATGTCCACAGGCTCAGAGCCGGTGGGCAAGCTGTAGGCGATGTATGCACCTGCCGTTGTTATGCGGTTGATCTTGCTCGTCGCATAGGAGGTGTACCAGAGGTTTCCGTCAGGCCCGGCGGCGATGCCAGCATCTTTAGCATTTGCTTCGACCGGATAGCTCGCGAGCAGGCTGCCGCCCGTGCTCATCCGGCCGATCTTGCCCAACCCGTAGTCCGTGAACCAAAGGTTGCCGTCACCGCCCACCGTGATCCCATGGGGACTCGTCGCCCCGGACATGCCCGCGTACGTGCTCACTCCACCAGAAGTCGTGATCCTGTCGATCGAACCACTCCCAGTCACCGTGGCCCACAGGTTGCCATCGGGACCTGCGGTGATCGCCCAGGGAGCGCCACCAGCCGCGTATTCGGTAAGTTCTCCCGCAAGCCTCGAGCACACAGCCGTCGCGACGCTCGACACCACGGTCGAACCGCCGGCACTGGTCGCTGTGACCTGCACGAGAAGCGTATGCCCGACATCGGCGCTGACGGGCGTGTAAGTGCTGTTGATCGCACCGCCGATCGCCGTGCATTCGCCTCCGGTGGCGTTGCAGCGCATCCACTGATACCCATAGCGCAGCGGTTTGTACATCCACGCGCCGGGATACACCCGGATACTGTGCCCAATGATCGGCTGGGCGATCGAGACGCTCGGCGGTGCCGAGATGATCGCCGGAGCAATACCATTGCCCAGCGCGGTCGAGGCCACTGGACGGCTGGCCGTGACCAGCCTGCCCGGGCTCGTGTCAAGGCTCGCCGTGCCATAACCGAAGATCCACGGCTCCTGCCCGGCTTCGCTCGCCGCAGTGACATGCCCTTCGGGGTCATAGCCGAAGGTGCGCTTCAGGGCCGGTGAGATACGCGGATCCCAGACCGCACGCAACCTACCTTTGGTGTCATAGGCATACTGGGCGACGGCCTTCGTCGTCATTTCTTTGGCCGCCGGGTCGTAGGCTGTAAACGAGACCTTTACGAGACGTCCGTTGTATTCGCCCCATTCGCTCGGGGCTTCCCCGCTCGCGCTCGTCGAGGACGCATAGCTGAACGTCAGCGCACGGCAACCGCGTTCGAGTGTCGGAGCACACGAGACGCCGGCCGGGATCGGCCCGAGCTCCTCAGAGGGCTCGACCACGCCGCCGACCGATCCGTAGAGGTACTGCGTCTCGTTCGTTCCGCCCAGCCCCGCCGCAATCGCCGGCCGCCAGACGTTTTCACTTTCACCACTCGTATGCCTAAACGTAGTCGTCGCACCATCGTTGGTGAGCGTGAATTCGGTTTCGCCCGCATTCGCGCCCAGGATCAGGTTCTTGTCCCCCGTAGGCGATTCATAGCGCCCCCCGCCCAGGTACACGAAGACGCTCAGCCCCCCACTCGGAGACGTCAACACCATGTTTTTCGTGCTCACATTGCGCGAGAGTTCCTGCGCCCCCCCGAAGCTGAGGCTCCAGGGAGCGCCCAACGCTCCACCTGCGCCGCCAGTAGGTTCACGCGAGTCGTAGTTCCGCGTCACGGTAAGCGCAGGCCCTGGGGTTGAGATCGACACATCGGATTCTTCCATGTCGAAGTCACCGGTGACCGGATTGACCGTGCCGGGACCGAACGAGGTCGGCGTCGCGTGATGGACCGTGAACGACGTTTCCGAGGTCGCGACGTTGCCGGCGCCATCAGTGGCCGTGACGGTGAACACATGTTTGCCCGCCCCATAGTTTTCTGCGCCCCCGAGCGACCATTCGCCGGTCGCCGTGCAGGGGCCGGGCGAGCAGCTGCCGTTCGGCGAGCCAACTTCTTTCCCGTCAATAGCGAGCTTTAGCGACGCCACTCCCGAGCTGATGACCGAGCCCGAGCCGTCGGTGGCTTTTGCCGTCACTTTGAGCGCCCGGTAGGAATCGCTCAGTTCGTTACCCGCGGGCAGCCCTGACAGCGCGATCCCGAAAGGCGCCGTCTCATCCACTTTCACTTTCGTCGATGCTTTGACAACGCTTCCCATCGCATTGAAGACTTCGGCTTCGACGGTCGGTTCGCCATCGGGAAGATGCACTGGATATGTGGGACCGATTTCCGTGCGGGCGGACTCACTGAACTGAACGGGCCCACCTTCCGCTTCCCCTCGAGGCAGGGGTCGCTTTTCGCCGCCGTTGACCCCGATCGCGGCCTTCGAGACGCCTACGCCCGGATCGGTCTCATCCAACTCCACGATGCCTTCTGAGCCCCCGATCCAACCGTTGGTCCCGTAGAGCGCATTCTGTTTCCGGTAGCCGAACGTTGAGGTCGTGGTGTCAAAGCTGGCCGACGGCCCGTTGCTTTGTGCGATATACACGGTCGCGGCGTAGAGCGAAATGCCTTCGGGTGTGCCGACGCCGCTGTAGCTGCCAGTCGCGTTGACCCAGTACGCCGCAACGTTCCCGGGTGTACCACCGGACGAAGAACACCCGCCGGCCACGCAAACCTCAGTACTCGTCCGGCCGTAGTTTTTGGGCAATACATCGTTGGCTTCCCAAACCCCGCTCTTGGATTCCCAAGCACCACTCCCCATGATGGCTAGGTGGTTTTCGACGTTTTCCGGCACACCGCTGGCCGAGGTTTCCATGAGCAGCGCATAGATGTGCGATTCTCCCTGCGTGGGATAGAGCAATGCTGCCCATTCATTCGCTTCATAGTGGGGCCAGATAGTTACGTGCATCGCTTCGCGCGTTGCTTCGGGTACGAAGATGTAGCGCCCGGATTCACCACGCCAGTTTGTGTATTTCGTTCCGTACGGTGGGAGGAACCTGCCGTCTTCGACAGTTGGGTCGACGGAGATCGGGTAGCGGTAGCCCCTGCCACGGTGGGCGAGGTAGAGGTGGATCGTCGTGCCCGACACCTTGGTCGCGACCGGCACGACCGTGCCTTCGGCGTCCTGCGCCGTGGGCGCCGGAATGACGGCGAGCGTCCTGCCATTGGCCACGACGCGTGCGCCGCCCAAGCCGTCGATGGGTACCAAGGAGGCTCCGACCGGCATCCCCACCCGGAAGGAGAGCCGTTCGGGACTGTCTGCGGAGCGAAGCAGGCTGTCGGTCTCAAAGCCACTCGCCGTGGCCTTGACGGCCGTATCGGTGTCTTCCTGAGTGTTGGCGTAGAACACCGCGGCACCGTCCAAGGTGCCTGTGCCTGAGAGCGGTGCCCGTGACGCCCCAAGTGGGGTGAGTGAGACGCCGTCGGAGGGGATCTGCACTCCCGCCGCGAGAGTCTTCGGTATGCGGACGGGCACCGCCGCCTCGCTGACCGCGAAGCCATCGCTCACTTCGTGCAGTTGCAGGTTCAGGGCTTTGTAGGCGCCGGCGCCACTCCTCGTCGCGATCGGCATCGTCGAGACGGCCATGGCGTGCTTACCGCCCGGCAGCGATATGCGAGCCGCGTCACCGCTCAGATAGCGTTCGATCCTCCCGCCAGCGGGGAGGTGCGACGGTGTTGCCTGAATCGCGACGGCCACACCAGGTAGCTCTTCGCCCGCCACCCGAGCGGCGCCGGTCGCGTCGAGGTGGTGAAAGGCAGTGCGTGACCGCATACGTGCCGCGATGGCGAAAGGGTTGACCCGCTTGACGAGCGCCTGGGCTCCCAGCTGCTCGCCGCCATCCAGGTTCTGCATCGCGGGAACCACGAGACCTCCGGCCAATTCACCGGACATCGGGGGCACGAACGGTTCGCCGGCGAGTGGTTGGATACGGGCCGCTTCACCCGGGACCGCTCCCGACGGGGCAGCAGCCACCGTGACTGAAAAGAGCAAGAGGCCCACCAACGTAAACAGCACAACCCGAGTTTTCACACGCATCCCCCGCTCCTTCTGTCGAGCCCAGTTGATCGGCTTACAGCCGAATAGCTCCGACAACATTTCCGATGTGACGAGTCACTCTCCGCATTGCCTCGAAGGTGATGTCATCAAAGCGGGAGTACCGTAACCGGTGGTCGCGATCGCGGATAGATCAAGACGTGCAAGGTTTACGGGCCGTCCGGCTCGGCTTGTTCGTGAAATCCGAACGCGGCCGAGGGCATCGGGGGGTACAGAGCTGCATCGCGAAGAGACTCTCGGGGCTCCATGCGACCCATTGAGTCCCGGGCATCCGCGGACGGTAATCGAGATCACCGTTCCGACCGCGCTCTCCCGCTCGAACACTTCGGAGCCGACACCTCCCGGCCCGCGCGAGCGCCTGCTGCAGACCCCTACTCTGCCTCGCGGCACACACGCGGGCACACATTCAGCCACCGGCTTGGCGGGCCAAGCCGAGCACGCGTCGACTACGCCTAAGGAAGGGGGATCGCTCGTCTAGGTCAAATCTCCAACTTGCCAGGGCTGGGAGATGGCCAGCACCTCGCGGGACGCGCGTTGCCCGTTCTTCTGGACGTAGCGGATGCGAGAGCAGCCAGGTTGCCGGCGTTGTAGCCGTTGTCAGTGGTCGCTTTCACATATATCTTTGGTCCCGGGAGGTTCGTTCCCAGTTCAACAATGAGGGTAAAGCTGTCGCCGCCTTTCCAGTCGAAGATCGTTCCTATGCCACCATATTTGGGCTCGTCTTTGCCTTCGTAGGAAAACGGTTCTCCATCGACGTCGAGCAGATAATCCTGGCCTTTTCTCACCGCTTCTCGCCTCCTAGGTCGATTTTGTACTGGTGAGTCAAATCGTATTGAGAGCTCACATCGGGTAGGGTTTTGTGGCGCGCGATCGCGGCAGAACCTGCGCGCGATCCCCAAGACCATGTCGGTAGCGGAAAGTCGATCTGACTCGTCTGCTGGGTGGCAGCGGCCTCGCGGTCACAAATCGAACGACGGACACCACTATTTGGCGTCGTGGTCACGTGTTTCTGACACCCGCGTATACCGTAGGCGCCGCGCCGTTTGCCGTGGACGATCTAGTTGATTCGGCGCAGTGGAACACCGATCGCTACTGCTAGGCAATGCTGGGTGACCTCAAGCGGCTGCACTGTAGACACTTCCCGTCGATGGTGACCGTCCGCTCCGGCGAGGGATGAGCCATGCAGTCGGGCGCCTTCGCCGCGAGAGCCAGTGCAGCGTTTTCGATGATTTGCTGCAATTCGTTAGTGTCCTGCTCGTCGAGTGAACGGGCGACCTCATCCAGGTGGCGGAGCAGTAGCTCATCCAATCGTAGGCGTGGCGGATCTCTTAGGAGGACATCGACGAGCGCCTCGTCGAGGCATTCGATCAGCTGGCGGGAGTTGACAGTTCCGGGTGATCGCCGTCGAATTCTGCAATTCGGCTGGAGAGCACCCGCGCGCTCTCCGCCTGGGTCGCGATGGTCTCTTGCTGCGCTCTGAGCGCGTCAGCGAGCTTGGAGGTCTCGGGTTCGGCCGTCGCACTAAGGGGTGGCGCCGATTCCAGGATCACGTTCGCTCGTGACAACGAGCCGTCGAAGTTGATATATCTAAACGTGTATAATCTCTCCGTGGAAGCCATGGCCCTGATCCGAACCGCGCGACACGCCGCGGGGATCACGCAGGTCGAGCTCGCCGTGCGAGCTGGGACGACGCAGCCTGCCGTCGCCGCGTATGAGTCTGGCTCCAGGAGACCGAATCTCGAGACGCTTTCGCGGCTGCTCGATGGCTGCGAGTACGACGTCGAGGTGTTCGCGCGCCCACGCGTGCGGCGGGGGGCCGCGTCGCTCGCCGAGATCTCCCCCACGATCTCGGAAGACCTGTCCGCCGACCGGGAGAGCGACGCGGTGCGCTCGCTGTTCGGCTTCGCCGACGACTTTCGGGGATCCTCGCGGCCCGGGCGAATCGCGCTGATCGCCAACGCGCCGCCGCCGACTGGCGACGCGAGGTTCGACGCTGCTCTCGCGGGCATCGCTGAGTTCTTCGCGGCCGAGGGCGGGATCGCTGCGCCGGCATGGGTAAACGGCCCCGGACGCTTCGTGGAGCCTTGGTGGTTCGCCGCGAGCCGACCGGCTTTCGATGCCTACACGCTCGCCAATACCCCGGCACTGTTCGCCCGCCATGGCGTGTTCATCGCACGGGAGGTGTTCGACCGTGCCTGAGCGTGAATTCACAAAGGCACGGATTCTGGACGCGCTCCGGGCTCTCGGCAAGGAGCTAACCCGCGAGGGGGTGCGGGCACAGGTCTTCATAGTCGGCGGCGCGGCGATGGCGCTCGCATATTCGACCAGGCGCGTCACGAAGGACATCGACGCGGTCTTCGAGCCCAAGCAGACCGTCTACGCCGCCGCCGCGAGGGTGGCGGAGAAACTCGGGCTGCCCGAGGAATGGCTGAATGACGCCGTCAAGGGCTTCATGCCGGGTCCCGACAATGCTCCTCGCCCTGTCCCCTCCATTGAGGGCATCGAGGTGACCACGGCGTCGCCCCGTTACCTGCTCGCGATGAAGCTGATGGCCATGCGCTTTGGCGAGGACGACGAGGACATCGAGATCCTGCTGCGCGAGTGCAACATCCACAGCGCCGATGAGGCACTGGACGTACTCGAACAACTCTATCCCGCGAAGGATCCGCCGACGAAGACGCGGTTCTTTCTGGAGGAGCTACTCGGAATCTAACCCTCTGGCGTGGAGTGATCTGGCCTGGGTTTGGTGGAGTTGGGTTTCTGGAATCCTCCGGTGGTCAGCGAGGAGGAAGCTATGCCCAGCAGCTATCCAGTCGAGGTGCGCAAGCAGGTTGTGGAGCTTGCTCGCTCCGGCACGCGGGTTGCGCAGCTGTCCGAGACGTTCGGGATGAGCGAGGCGTGATCTATGGCTGGCTGAAGCAGGAGCGCATCAACCGCGGTGAGGCGCCGGAGTTGAGCACCGAGGGACAGATGGAGCTGGCGGCGGCGAAGCGTCGCATTCGCCAGTTGGAGACCGAACTTGCGGTCTCGCGGAAGGTCAACGAGGTGTTCCTCGAGCAGAACTTGCCCCCAAAAGCCTCTTCCCGGTGATCGCTTCCCTACCGGGCAGGGCTTTGACGTGCAGAGGGCCTGCCTGATGCTCGGCGTGTCCGAGTCGGGCTACTACGACTGGAATGTGCGCCCACCATCCGCCCGGACACTCAGACACGCGTGGCTCGCCGGTGAAATCGCACAGGTCCACAAGGACTCAGGCGGCACCTACGGCACGCTGCGCGTCACCGCGGAGTTGCGGTACGGCCGTGGGATCCATGTCGGCAAGGAACAGGTGCACTTGCTCATGAAACGCCTCGGGATCTACGGGCTACCGAAGCGCCGGCTGCCACGCGGCGCGAGAGTCGGAAGGCCAGCTCGTTGGATTTGGTGCGTCGGCGCTTCCGGGCCGATGGGCCTGACCGGCTGTGGATGACGGATATCACCGAGCACCCAACCAGGGAGGGGAAGATCTACTGCTGTGCGGTGATCGACGCGTTCTCAAGGCTGGTCGATCGACAGCCGACAGACAGGGCTGCTGGTCACGAACGCGCTCGGCATGGCGTTGAACAGGAGAGCGCCACAAGCGGGAGGGATCATTCACTCCGCCCAGGGCGTGCAGTTCGCATCCTGGGGCTTCAGCCAGAAGGTCACAGAAGCCGGTCTCGCTCCGTCCGTCGGTGCTGTCGGCGCCCCGTTCGATAACGCGATGGTCGAGTCGTTCTGGGCCCGGATGCAGGTCGAGCTACTCAACCGCCGAAAGTGGAAGACACGCGTCGAGCTCGCCACAGCGATCCACGACTACATCGAGACCTGGCACAACACCAGACGACGCCACAGCGCCCTACAGATGCTCACCACCCACCGAGTTCGAGAACCAACACCAACAACAACAGACCGCCGCCTGATCCCAGACCACCGACTCCAAGAAACGCGGGTCAGATCACTGCCTTCAACTTTCCCGGAGCGGTTCAAACAGTATGTCAGACCCGAACCGAGGACACCACGATTCGGCGTCGTGCCGGACCACCAGGGATGCCCGCAGAGTGCCGTACTTGACCGTGGATTCAGCCATTTCGCGACGATGCAAGACCGTCGCGACAGGGGTTTTGGGTATCACCAGCCAGTCCATACCCCAAAACCAGATCGCTTAGATAGCGACCGCTCTCCGAAAAACATCCATATTTGCAGGCCGTTCCCGAGTGGCGAGACCGGGATTCGAACCCGGGACACCACGATTTTCAGTCGTGTGCTCTACCAACTGAGCTATCTCGCCGCAACACTCGATGCTACCGGCTAGCCGTGACTGCGCGGGCTGCCGCGCCCTGTCCGATCCCCGACCGGACCTACGCTTCCCAGGCTTCCAGGTACGGCAGCGGGTTGATTGGGCGCCCGCCGGCTGCCTGCCAGCCCCCCACCCACATCTCGAAGTCCAGGTGCGGAGCGGTGGCGTCGCCGGTCTGCCCGGCCTTGCACAGCGCCTGCCGGGCGGCCACCGCCTGGCCGGTGCTGACGGCGAGCGAGCCAGCCTGGCAGTGGGCAAACATGAAGTCAAAGCCGATTGCTGTTTCCTCGACCGCGTAGTAGCCGGCGCCAGCTTCCTGGTAGCTCGTCGTGAGGATCGTCCCCGCCAGCGGCACCACCACGGGTGTGCCTTCAACGGTGAGGATGTCCTGCCCCTGATGCAGATAGCCCGTGCGGGGAGCGCCGAACGCGTTTTCCGGTCCGCCGAAGTTGTGTGGGCCGGTGACCGGGAACACCGCTCCGTCTGCCACTGTTTGCGCAACCGTGGGTACATCCACTTCGGGTGCCGGTTCCGGAGCATGCGTCGGCGGCAGGACGGGCGCCGGTAGCTCGGCGGTAGGGGGCGTAGGAGCGGCAACCGTCAGGCTCGCCTCGCCCGAGGTGCGGGCGCCGCGTCGCAGTGTCTCGCCGCGTCGATCGTGTGCGCTCACGCTCACCTGATAACTGCCCGGCGTGAGCGTCGCACCCCGCGGCCACGTCACGGTCAGTGTTCGGCCCGTGCGCACCCAACCGAGGTTGGCCACAACCACGGTCTTGTGGGTCGAGAGCGCAGCAACGCTCACCTGCACGTCGACGCTCGCCACACCCGGCTCAACGATACGCAGTGACACCCGTGGCGGGCGCCCGGCAACAACCATCTTGGGAACGGTCAGCAGCGCGACCATGGGGCGCGGTGTGCTCGCCGCACGGACCGGCGACACGCCACCCAGCAACGCGAGCGTCGCCAATCCAGGCAAAGCTGCCACGAGGAAACGTCGCATGCTCCAATAGTCGGCCGGCCAGTCGATCGCAGAAGGCGTGCGCGAGCAATTGCACATCTGTCCGATCCCGCTCAGCTCGCTCGGAGCGGCCTCCTGAACATCGCGGCAGCGATCGAGCCACCACCTACCGGCACTACTCGCTCTGGAATTCCTCCACGAGCGCCTCGTACGTCAGCCTGAGGCCCTCCGAGATGGATACCTCTGGGCGCCAGCCCAGCTCCTGCTCGGCGCGGGCGATGTCCAGGCGGCTGTGGGTGAGCTCTCCCGGACGGAGGTCGGCCAGCTGCGGCTCGATCTGCTTGCCGGCGGCCTTGCTCAGCTCGCTCCACACGGTGGCCACGTCCGTCTCCACGCTGGTGGCGATGTTGTACGTGCCCGACCGCCCCGACGCGGTGAGTAGCGCGCTGACGACGTCCCCCACGTATACGTAATCGCGGGTGGGCGTGCCGTGACCGAATAGCTTGGGCGCCTTGTCCGTGTACAGGTGGTTGGAGAAGATCGCCACCACGCCAGCCTCGCCGTGGGGGCTCTGGCGGGGGCCGTACACGTTGCCCAACCTGCACACCGCGTGGGGTATGCCAGACGACAGCGACCACGTGTTCACGTATGCCTCAGCTGCCCACTTGGACGCGCCGTAAGGAGACAGCGGCGCGGGGATGCGGTCCTCGCTGGTAGGCATGGGCGCGGCGTCGCCATACAGCGCGCCGCCAGTCGAAGTGAACACCACGGGCGCGTCACAGTGCCCGGCCGACTCGAGCACGTTGAGCGTGCCGCGCACGTTGACTTCGCAGTCCAGGCCAGGGTTCTCCACCGACACAACCACGCTCGACTGTGCCGCCAGGTGGAAGATCGCGCGCGGCTTCACCTCGGCGATGAGCGTGTCGAGCGCCGGCGCATCGACGATATCCAGCTCGACGAGCTTGGCAGCGTCGGCCACTCTGGCGGCATCGCCAGAGGCGAGGTTGTCGATCACGGTCACCTCATAGCCGTCGGCAAGCAACGCGTCGACCACGTGTGAGCCAATGAAGCCGGCACCGCCGGTCACGATTGCGCGGGAACTCATGCGGGGAATCTATACCGACGCGGTCGAAGCAGCAGTGGCGAGCAGATCTTCAACCGCTTCCACAGACTCGTCGATGCGCTCGAGCACGCGCATGCCGCTGCGCTCGCGGGGGAGGCTTCCGCCTACCGCAGGGCCGCCGAGCACGATCGGCAGGTCAGGACGGTTCGAGCGCAGATCGCGCAGCGCGAGCTCGACCGAGTCGGCCGCAGTCGACGCGGTTGCGCCGACGACAATCAGGTCGGGAGACTGGCTGTCGACCATCTCCATCAGCCGCTGTGCAGAGAGGTCGGTGTCGAAGATCGTGTGGAAGCCTGCGGCAGCCAGCTGGTCGTGAACCATCTGCAGCCCCAGCGTGTGCTCGTCGCCTTCCACGCCGGCCAACAGCACACGCTCGCGTGTGGGCTCGGTGCTGCCGGTCATGTAGCGGTAGAGCGTTGCCAGCACGCGCCGCGTGATGGTGGTCGCGCGATGCTCCCGGTCAGCATCGATCTGCCCTGCTTCGGCGAGCACGTTGATGCGCCGCAGCGCCGGGCCGATGACCTCTGCGTGAAGCGTTGTCGGCGTGACGCCATCCTCGATGGCCGTTGCGATCGCGCCCTCGGCCATCTCCGCGTCGCCGCGTTCAAGCGCCGTTGCAAACGTCTCCAGCGTGCTCTCAACGAGCGCTGCGGGGTCCGAGCGAAGCTGTTCACGGGCGTCTGGGCCGGAGCGTCCCAGTACTTCCATAAAGGCATCAAGCAGCACCGGGTCGAAGTGGCGACCACGCTGTTCGCGCATCATCTGCACGGCGTCCTCGACAGAGAACGCCGTGCGGTAGACGCGGTCGCTGGTGAGCGCGTCGAACACGTCAGCTACAGCCACAATGCGCCCCTCGATTGGGATCGCCTCGCCCTTCAGGCCGCGGGGGTAGCCGGTACCGTCCCACTTCTCCTGGTGGCTGAGGGCGATGGTCGCCGCCATGTCCAGGATCGACGAGGACGAGCCACGCACGAGACGGTGGCCCTCCTCGGCGTGCGTCTCGACGATCGCGCGCTCCTCTGGTGTCAGCGGGCCGGGCTTCAGTAGGATCGCATCGGGGATCGCGACCTTGCCCACGTCGTGCAGCGGTGCAGCGTGCCGCAGCCGCTCGCAGAAGTCGGAGTCCATGCCGATGTGTTCAGCTAGCAGTACCGAGAAGCGTCCGATCCGCTCGATGTGTGCACCGGTGTCCTCGTCTCTGAACTCAACCGCCATCGACAGTCGTTGCACGGTCTCCGCCTGGGCGATCTCGAGCTCCGAAAGAGCGCGTTTGAGCTCGCTGGTGCGATGCTCGATCTCATCCTCGAGCGCTGCCTTGGCGTTCTCGCCCATGCGCCAACCGAAGGCTATAGCCGCGCAGGCGAGCACGATCAGGCAGCCGCTCACGAACAGGGAAGCGCCTGCGATCACCGCGCCGGCAACCGCCGCAATGGCAAGCACCGCCCATGGCAGCAGCTGGGCAGCCGGGTTGCGCCGCTTGGCACGTCTACGCGGCGGCCGTCCGCCGGGCTCGCTCTGCATGGCGCCGCGCCTACGCATAAGAGCACCCATCCGCGGGCGCGGATCGTCGTCCGGGGTAGCACGCGCTGCGCCGGGGTCTACAGGTTGCCGAAGAAGGCTGGCTTGGATTGCACCTATCACTGAGAACTCTCGCGTCCGTGTCTGGTCCCAGATTCGCGTCGTTGATCAGTCCACCGTTCGACGTGTGGCGGGTTCGGCTTGATCCGATATTGGAGCGGATAGACATATGGCCCTAGTGACGCTCAGCGAGCGTTCTGCAGCTGTTTGACGTTGATTGAGTCGGTCGGCGGGGCAAGCGTCACCGGCGCGTTCCATCTGTCAAAAACGAGCTTGCTCGCGCCCGCACCAGGGCCGGGCTTGACGATCTCCAGTGGATAGGGCACGCCGCTGGCTGAGACATACAGCGTCCCGTCCTTGGCGCGGTCGGTCACGCCTACCGCCTTTATGCCGTTGACAGTGGTGGTGCCGGCGCTCGACAGTGGCCCATGGTCCTGCAGTGTGCTGTCGATCACCTTGCTCAGGTCGACCAGCGAGGCGAACGAGGCAAGTGGCCCGTGCTCGGCTGAGCCCTTGAGCCATTTCCCGTGCAACAGGCGGGCTGCCTGGGGGCCTGCGAAGTGGGTGTAGAAGGCGTCGTTGCCTTTGACGTACACGGCTTTGTCGATTGCGATCAGCTTGACTGCAAGGCCGCCCAGCGTCAGGCGTCCTCTGCCGCCGTTGTCGCCAACGCCGCTCTTGCCAATGAGTTCCATATCAAGTGATATCGGCTTGCCTTCGCTGAGAATTGAGCCTGCCACGTGCACCGTCGCTGCGCCTGCAGCCGCTGATTTGGCCGCATCGAGGATCGCCGCTGGTGTCTTCGACGCGACGCTGCTGCTATGGGATGTGCTCGAACCGCAGCCGGCGAGCACAATCACGGCAAGCAGTAGCGCGGGGGTCGAGATGAACGCAAACCGGAAGCGCATCGCCGCTAACGACTTTATCCCGCTGCTCAGCCCGCCAAACCCCTGCCAGCGATCGTGCGTCAGCTTTCGCGGCCGATGAGCTCTTTGAAGAAGTCTTTGCCGAGCACGCTCAGCACGAGCAGCGACCCGAACAACGCCACCGCGTCGATGCTCTCGCGCCCCTGCTTGTTCCAGTAGTCGTCTTCGAGGTTCAGCCACAGGGCGAACTCGTCGAGCGTCAGCGCCGCGCCGGCGCCGTAGGCGAGCGAGGTCAGCTGCGATGCCCGTCGCTGCTCGTTGACGCCGATCTCCAGCAGCCACAGATAGCCGACCGTCAGCAGTCCCGTGATCCCGAAGGTCATGTGATGGATATGGCGCCCACCGGGCGTGATGTTCTTGAACGGGCCCCGTTCTGCACGGATCGCGTGAGTGATGCCGCGCACGGCCGCAAACGTGAGGAAGAAGGAGCCCGTGGAGAACAGCTGGCGCTCCTTGCGACGGTCTTTGAAGTGCTTGCGATAGAGCGCGTGCACGTCGCGCTCGGGTCCAGACCAGGGCTGCGCCTCGGGCGGCGCAACGTGGGAGCTCTGTGGGTCACCGTTGACGCTCATCACTGCATACCCTAGCCCGCGTCTTGGCGCTCACCCCACGCCAGCGCGCGCAAGTACGTGCGCGACCATTGCGCAGCGAACGATCGTGAACAACGGCGACTACAGCGTGTGTGACACTTCAAGCGATGAAAGTAGGAGCGGTTCTTGCAATCGTCGAGCGCTCGTCGACTCGTCGTGTCGCGGCTCTCGCCGCGTGTGCCGTGGCCTGCGGGGTGATTGTGCTCGCCGCGCTCGCGGTCTCCGCTCGGCCGGCAGCTGCCGCACGGGTGCGCGACGCGCACGTCCACGACGCGTGCAGCACCCCCAACAGCGCTCACGTGCTCTGCCATTTCTCAACCCCGAGCGGCAACATACGCTGCCTGTGGACGCCGAGCCCGAACAGCATCGTCTGTGAGCTACTGGCAACCCGTCGCGCCTACCGTCTGCATCCGACGGGCAGAGCCAAACGGGTGGCCGTGCACCTCGCGCGCCGAGGGGAGACACTGCCGAGGAGTCAGGAGATCGTGTTCCCGGAAAGCCTCTCCTGCCGGGACACGCGCACGACGATGACATGCAATCAAGACGAAGGCTTCGGCGAATTCGAGCTCGCCCGTGGTCGCTCCCGGGCCGCGAGCGCCTAAGCGAGTCCGGGCCCAACCGGCGAGCCCGAGCCCAACCGGCAAGCCCGACCGCTACACCGCCATCGCGACGTACTTGGTCTCCAGGTACTCGCCGATGCCCTCAAAGCCGCCCTCGCGCCCGAACCCCGACTGCTTGACGCCACCAAACGGCGCGGCGGGGTTGGACACGACTCCCTGGTTGAGGCCGATCATGCCCGACTCGATGCCCTCGCACACATGGAAGGCGCGTTCTAGGTCGCGTGTGTATACGTATGCAACCAGCCCGTACTCGGTGCGATTGGCGGCCGCCAGCGCCTGCTCATCGGAGGTGAACGTAGCGATGGGCGCAACCGGACCAAAGATCTCCTCACCCAACAAGCGTGCATCGTCGGGGACGTCTGCAAGGACGGTGGGCTCGTAGAAGTAGCCGGGGTAAGCGGGGCCTGACAGCGGGCGGCCACCGACGAGCACTTGCGCGCCGCGGCCAACGGCATCGCTGACCAGCTCTGTGACCTTGGTGCGCTGGGCTTCGTCGATCAGCGGGCCGACGTCAACGCCCGGCTCGGTGCCGCGGCCGACGGTCAGCGCGCCCATGCGCTCGGCCAGCTTGCGGGAGAACTCAGCGGCGAGCGACTCGTGCACGTGGAAGCGGTTGGCGGCGGTGCATGCCTCGCCGACGTTGCGCATCTTGGCGAGCATCGCGCCCTCCACGGCGGCGTCCAGGTCAGCATCCTCGAACACCAGGAACGGGGCGTTGCCGCCAAGCTCCATCGAGACACGGAGGATCTGCTGGGCGGACTGTTCGATCAGCGATCGCCCCACCTCGGTGGAGCCAGTGAAGGACAGCTTGCGTGTGCGCTCGTCCTTGAGCAGCGGTTCGATCACTGCGCCGGCGCTCTTAGCGGCGATCACATTGAGCACGCCGTCGGGCAAGCCGGCTTCCTGGAGGATCTTGGCGAGGGCGAACATCGACAGCGGCGTCTGCTTGGCGGGCTTGACGACCATCGTGCAGCCGGCTGCGATGGCAGGGGCGATCTTGCGGGTGCCCATGGCGGTGGGGAAGTTCCATGGCGTGACAAATACACAGGGTCCGACGGGCTGGCGCATCGTCAGCAGGCGGCCCTTTCCGGTGGTGTTGACCATGTAGCGGCCGTGAATACGCACGGCCTCCTCGGAGAACCAGCGGAAGAACTCGGCCGCATAGGCGATCTCCGCACGCGACTCGGCGACGGACTTGCCCATCTCCAAGGTCATCAGCAGCGCGAGATCGTCTGTCTTCTCAACGATCGCCTCATACGCCCGGCGCAGGATCTCGCCGCGCTCGCGCGGCGGATGGGCGGCCCACTGCGCTTGCGCGTCGCCGGCAGCGGCAAGCGCGTCGATTGCGTCCTGCGGCTGCGCGTCCGCGACCTCCACGAGCGGCTGGGTAGTGGCGGGGTCCTCGACCGCAAGGGTGCCGCCGCCGCTTGCAGCGCACCACTGGCCGCCGATGAGCAGCTCAGTGGGAACCCATTCGAGCACGTCGCGCTCGCGCTGGGAAAGGGCAGATGTGCTAGCAGCGCTCACCATCCCAACCTACCACCGCTCAGCCCTACGCAAACGCCAGCGATCCTGCAGCTCTCAGGCCGTTTGGATGCACGCCCGACGGGGGACTAATGGATCTCTCGTCCATCGAGTGCGACCGCGGGTCCGCCACTGTGTTGCTGCGGAAGGCGATGTGTAGCTTGTATGCGATCAGGCGCCGTACCGTGGCCAGCACACCCCGCTGCTCGCGCGCCGCGCAGCTCGCGGCCGGCGGGGCTCGGCGGGCGAGCGGGGCTTTGCTCGGCGTGTTTGTGGGCCTGGCTCTGTGGAGCGCCCCTGCGGTTGCCTCGACGCTGCTGGTCGAAGGCGCGGGCGACGGACATGGCGTGGGTATGAGCCAGGACGGCGCACTCGGCTACGCGCAGCACGGCTGGAGCGACACGGCGATCCTGACGCACTACTACACGGGTACCACGCTGGGACAGGCGCCAGCGAACTCTGTGGTGAAGGTACTGGAGGGCGCGAAGGTCGTGCGTGTGCCCCTCGAACGCTATGTCCGCGGGGTGGTCTCCGCTGAGATGCCATCTAACTGGCCGCTGGCGGCGCTGGAGGCACAAGCGATCGCCAGTCGCACCTACGCGCTGACGTCCGATGCGGGCGGCGCCAGGTTCGACGTGTACTCGGACACCCGCTCACAGGTTTATGAGAGCCCGCCCACCCCGACAGCTGAAACGGCAACGACTAACACGGCCGTGGCTGCGACGGCGGGGCAGATCGTGGAGTACGGGGGCAAGCCGGCGATCACTTACTACTTCGCAAGCTCAGGCGGGATGACAGAGGACGTCCAGAACGCGTTCCTGGGATCCTCGCCTGAGCCGTGGTTGCAGGGTGTGCCGGACTCCTACGAAACGAAGTCATCCAACTGGACGCTCAGCATCAGCTTCGCCTCAGCGGCAGCGCGACTGAGCGGCCTGGTGAAGGGAAACTTCCGCGGCATCGAGGTGCTCAAGCGCGGTATTTCGCCGCGGATCATCACCGCCGAAGTGCTTGGCTCGCACGGCAACAATCCGGTGAGCGGCCCGGAACTGGCAGCACGATTGGGGCTGACAAGCACCTGGGCGTACTTCAGCATCAAGCGCGGTGCGCGCGTCACACGCGAGCCCGACCACAGCGGACAGGCTCCGTTCGCGACGCCACCAGCGGAAAGCCCACCGCCGTCCGCGCCGATGCCCGCCACGGGGCCCCAAGGAGGCAACGCTGCACCGGCAAGCACCGCCAGCACAGCCTCGGCGCCAGCAAGCGGCGGCGTGGCGGCCCAGTAGCCGCTGCCGGCAGCGACAAGACGTGCCCATCAGCGTCCAGCCAACTGTGGAAGGCCTCGCGGACCACTCGCGCCGCGGCGAGCTGATCCATACTTCGCCGGTGCCCGCCCCACTGCTGATCGCTGACGTCCCGTGGCTGCTCTACCGCTCGTACTTCGCGCTGCCCAAATCGATCGTGGGCGCTAACGGGCAGCCGGTGAACGCCCTGCTCGGCACCGTGAACGCGATTTTGACTTTTTATGATGATGTGGATGGCGTAGTTGCCTGCATGGGTGCGGAGCAAGCGGACTATCGCGTGCGGCTCTACCCGCCGTATCACGCACATCGCGATCCGATGCCGCCAGAGCTAAGGGCGCAATGGGAGCAGGCACCGGCACTGCTGCAGAGCCTCGGCTGGACGTATGCGACCAGCGAGGATCTGGAGGCGGACGACGTGATGTTCTCTTACGCCCGGGGTGAGGCGGAGAACGGCAGGCGGGCGCTGCTACTTACGGGCGACCGCGACCTGTACGGCGCGGTCAGCGAGCACGTCGCTGTAGCCGAGCTGCTCAAGGGTGGCAAGCACGGCGTGATCGGCCCGGCCGAGGTGCGCGAACGCTATGGCGTGGAACCCGAGCAGGTACCCGACTTCATCGCGCTACGCGGTGACCCCTCAGACGGCCTGCCCGGCGCCCCCGGCATCGGCGCAAAGACAGCCGCAGAGCTGCTGCGCGAGCATGGAACGCTGGAGGCGCTACTGAGCGCTGCTGGTGCGGACCCCAGTGACGAGGACGCCGACGCGGCGGCCGTGAGAGCGAGCAAGCTAATGCGCCCACGCATCGCCGCTGTCCTGCGAGATAACGCAGAGTTGCTGCGCGAGTTCAAGCAGATCGCCACGCTGCAGCGGATCGATGTACAGCCAGCGATCGAGCGCGGGACGGACTTCGCAGGCGGCGCACGCATGGCGGACGAGCTGGGCATGCACCGGCTAGCGGAGCGCCTTGAGGGAATGCCTTAGGAGGTGAACTTCACCGTGATCACGTCCCCATCCGCCATCACGTAGTCACGGCCCTCCAACCGCAGCGTGCCGCGTGCGCGTGCGCCCGCGTAACCGCCCGCGTCCACCAGCTCCTTCCAGCCGATCACCTCCGCGCGTACAAATCCCTTCTGGATGTCCGTGTGGATCTCGCCGGCAGCGTGCCACGCGGTAAGGCCGCGGCGTAGGTGCCACGACTGCGCGATCGTCGCCTCGCCGGCGGTGAAGAACGAGATCAGCTCGAGCAGCGCGAACGCCTCGCGTACCACGCGCTGTAGACCGGACTCAGATACGCCTAGCTCCTCGCGCATCGCCGCCGCATCCTCGTCATCGAGCTCCGCCAGCTCCGACTCGATGCGCGAGGAAACCGCCACCGCCCGCGCACCCTGCGACGCGGCGTGCTCCGCCACCACCGCCGGCACCTCATCGGAGCCCTCGTCCACGTTTGCCACGAACAACACCGGCTTGCTCGTCAGCGAG
>DATHLT010000154.1:0-3135 GCA_035487855.1 Solirubrobacteraceae bacterium | reverse complement strand
ACTCGCGATGGTGCTGGAGGGAACCGACGCGGTCAAGGCAGCGCGGCAGATGATCGGCGCCACCAACCCGCTGGAGGCCGCACCTGGCTCGATCCGCGGTGACTTCGCGATCGAGATGGGCGCGAACATGGTCCACGGCTCGGACTCGCCCGAGTCAGCTGCGCGCGAGGCCGCCCTGTTCTTCGGAGACCTGCAGTAACAGTCGGCGCGCAACCGCCACTGGTCCTTGCCTCTGGCTCGCCCCAGCGGCGAGCGCTGCTGGAGGGCTTGGGGGTTCCCTTCACGGTCAGGGTCTCGCACGCGAGCGAGCTCGAGCAAGGTGAGGACCCGGCGTGCGTGGCGGTCGAGAACGCCCTACGCAAGGCTCGCGCGGTTTGCCGCCCCGGCGTTGCCGAGGCGGTCCTCGGCTGCGACACGATCGTGGTGCTCGACGCGGTGATCTATGGGAAGCCCGCCGATGCTCAGGAGGCCAGGAGCACGTTGGCCGCCCTCAGCGGGCGCACGCACGAAGTGCTCAGCGGCGTGGCGCTGCTGCTGGTCAATGAGAGCTCTGAGGTGGCAGAGAGAACGGCTGTGGCGCGCAGTTGCGTGACGTTCCGCCGCATCGACGGAGAGCTGCTGGATTGGTATGTCGGTACGGATGAGTGGCGGGGACGCTCTGGTGGCTATGCGATCCAGGGGGCCGGTGCCACACTCGTGGTGGCACTGGACGGGGAAGAGGAGAACGTGGTCGGGCTGCCGTTGTCGACGCTCAGGGAGATCTACCCCGAGCGATTTGACAGCGACTAGATTATTGCGTCAGGCGTCGCAGGCATGGTCGCCCGGCGCGTTCCTGAGCATTCCCGCCGCGATCTGCAAATCCGATGGCATATGTGGTGGGTGGAGAGGGGAGTCCGCTAGACTGCGCCCCGGGTACGCCCCGATGGATACTGGTATTGGAGCGCGTTTCGACGTGGCTACGCTGGACCGGATCTGAACGTGCCCACTCTCGTTATACATGGGCATCTTCAGCTATCTGACAGGATTCGGCGGCCGCGACATGGCGGTCGACTTGGGGACGGCCAACACGCTCGTATATGTCCGCGGGCGGGGGATCGTGCTTTCCGAGCCGAGCGTGGTGGCGATCGACTCGCGCACCGGCGAAGTGCACGCGGTCGGCATCGAGGCCAAGCGCATGCTCGGCCGCACGCCCGGCACGATCCAGGCGATCCGTCCGCTGAAGGACGGCGTGATCGCCGACTTCGACGTGACTGAGCAGATGCTGCGGCACTTCATCCAGAAGGTCCACCAGAACCGCTGGGCGCACCCGCGGGTGGTCGTGTGCGTGCCCTCCGGAGTGACGGGCGTCGAGAAGCGCGCAGTGGAGGAGGCGTGCCTGTCGGCCGGCGCGCGCACCGCCTACCTGATCGAGGAGCCGATGGCGGCCGCGATCGGCGCTGGGCTGCCGGTCGGCGAGCCGACCGGATCGATGGTCGTCGACATTGGCGGAGGAACCTCCGAGGTCGCTGTCATCTCGCTCGGCGGGATCGTCGTCTCGCAGTCGATTCGCGTCGGTGGCGACGAGATGGACGAGGCGATCATCAACTACGCCAAGAAGGAGTACAAGCTCCTGATCGGTCAGCAGACCGCGGAGGAGCTGAAGCTCGAGATCGGCTCGGCCTGCCCGATGGCCGAGGAGCTGCAGGCGGAGATCCGCGGGCGTGACATGGTTGCGGGACTACCAAAGACGGTGGTGCTGACGAGCGAGGAGATCCGTCAGGCGCTCGCTGAGCCGCTGACGCAGATCATCGATGCGGTCAAGGAGACGCTCGATCGTACGCCGCCGGAGCTGGCCTCGGACATCATGGACCGGGGCATCATGCTTGCCGGTGGCGGCTCGCTGCTGCAGGGTCTGGACGAGCGGTTGCGCGAGGAGACGCAGATGCCTGCGCACCTGGCGGAGTCGCCGCTGACGTGCGTAGCGGTCGGTTCGGGGCGCTCGCTCGAGGAGTTTGAGGCGATCCACCGCTCCAACCGGACGTCGCGCAACCGACGCCGGCGGTGAAGCTCGGGTGCATTGATGGGATGCCCACCCGCCCCTACTCAGCCAACCACGCGCCTGGGTACTCTGTTGGTCGAACGCTTCGGAAGGTAACCATCGGTGCATGACAAGACGGTCCGGCGTCGGCGAACGGTTCTCGTACTGCTCGTCGTGCTCTCACTGCTGCTTCTGACTGCCTATTTCGGCGAGTCCTCCAACGGGCGTCTGCATGGCGTGCAGCGGGACTTCCTGACGATCGTCTCGCCTCTCCAGGACGGCGCCAACAAGGCGCTGAAGCCGGTTCGCGATCTATTCAGCTGGTTTGGCAACACGCTGCATGCGAAAAGCCGGCTGGCCCAGTCGCTCAAGCAGACCAACAAACTGCGGCGCGAACTGGTCGACGACCAGTCCGAAAAACGCGCCTATCGCGAGTTGCTGGCGCTGACCCATCTCGATCAACTGGGCGTCAGCGACTACCACCCAGTGACAGCAACCGTGGTCGGCAAAACGCCGAACCTGTGGTATTTGACGGTCAACATCGACAAGGGTGAATCGTCGGGGATCCAGCTAAACGACCCCGTGGTCAACGAAGAAGGGCTGGTGGGCAAGGTCGCCGCGGTGGTCGCCGACGGCGCCGAGCTCGACCTGATCACCGATAGCTCGATGGGCGTCTCGGCTCGGATCGGCACCAGCACTGCGACGGGGCTGGTGCAGCCCAAGGTGGGAGACCCGAACGACCTACTGCTCGGGTACCTGCCCGCCAACGCGCAGGCGAACACCGGCGAATACGTCGTTACCTCCGGCACTGTCGCCGGTGGTGAATCGCTGTATCCGCCGGGGCTGATGATTGGCCAGGTCACCTCTGTGAACGAAGAAAGCGCCTACAAGTCGGTCAACGTGCACCCGGCGGCGAATCTGCACAACCTGGACATTGTCCAGGTGCTCACGACTGGGGCAGGGACGCGTGCGACGGGTCTCAGCAAGCTGGCCGCCAGTCTGCCGTCGGCACAAGCCGGCAACTCCGGCGAACAGCTCGCCTCAACCCAGGTCGGAGGATGAGCGCAAGCATCAACGGCTCACTCGGGCTGCGCCTGGCCGCGTTCGCGGTGGTCGTT
>DATHLT010000153.1:0-28827 GCA_035487855.1 Solirubrobacteraceae bacterium | reverse complement strand
CACGCCACCGATCTCCAGGTCCACCTTGTGGGCCATGTGGGCCGAGCGCCTGGCAACTTTCTGGGCCGTCGCCTGGGGGGTGGTGACGATCACGAACTGGGCCTGGGGCAGCAGCTGGGCAAGCGTCATCGACACGTCGCCCGTGCCCGGGGGCAGGTCCACGAGAAGGTAGTCCAGCGCTCCCCAGTCGACGTCGTTGAGGAACTGGGTGAGCGCCTTGTGGAGCATTGGCCCGCGCCACACCACCGCTGCGTCCTCCTCCACGAAGAAGCCGATCGACATGACCTTCACGCCATGGGACTCCAGCGGGATGATCTTGCGCTCCGCGGAAACCGGCGGGCGCGTGGCCCCCAAGCCATACATGCGGGGGATCGAGTAGCCCCACACGTCCGCGTCGAGCACGCCCACGCGCTTGCCTTCGGCGGTGAGCGCCGCCGCGAGGTTGGCCGTGAGCGTTGACTTGCCCACGCCACCCTTGCCCGAGCCGATGCAAAGGACATTGGAGACCTGCGCGAGCGCCCCCGCGGGCAGCGAGCCGCGGCCGAGCTTCTGCTGAAGCGCCGTCTTCTGTGTGTCAGTGAGCACGTCGAAGTACACGTTCACGTGCGTCACGCCCTCCAGCGCCGAAACCGCCTGCGCGACGGCCGTCTGGAAGTGGCCCTTGATCGGGCAGCCGGGCGTGGTCAGCGACACGGTCACGTCGACGACGCCGTTGGCGCCGATGTCGATCGAGCGCACCATGTCGAGCTCCACGATCGAGCGATGCAGCTCCGGGTCGATCACCACCTCGAGCGCCTTGCGAATCTCGTCCTTGTCGGTCACTCAGCCCATTGTGACAAACCCCGGTCGGCGGACCCGGGGAGGCTTGCGAGGACCGCTCTCGCCAGGTGCTCGTCGCCGGTGAGACGTAGCCCCCGGTGGTCGCCGCTCGGCCCGACCGCGGCGATCCACGCGTTCGTATCGCCGTGGATGGCGGCTGACGTGCGATCCGGTGTCGTTGCCGGCGCCTCGTCCGGGCTATAGGTGGCGCCCAAGCTGCCGTCCTTCACCTGGTACCGGTAGCGGATGGGCGGGTCGGTGTCCGTGACGAGAGCTTCGAGGCCGCCCGCGGGTAGATCGCTCGTCCCTTCCGCCAGGCACGGGAGCAGACGCAGGAGCACGTGGAGGTCTGCCTGCTCATGCGCGCCGGGCGCTGACCACACGTGGCGCATACCCCAGCGGGCGAGCGCCCCGGCGATCGGCAACAGCTCGTGTCCCGCGTCCGTGAGCTCCAGTTCGACTCGCGGCGGCATCTCTTTGAAGCGGGTGCGCGTCACGAGGCCCAAAGCCACCATCTGCTGCAGGCCACGCTCTAGCACACCAGTGCTGATCCCCGGCAGACGCTTATGCAGTTGCGTGAGCCGTATCCTGCCCGGACCCAACGCCAGAGCGATGCTCAGCGTCCAACGATCGCCTGTTGCCGCGAGTGCCCGTGAGAGCGGCGTCCACGCACGCGGCGCCCGCGCAGGCTGGCCGCTGTCGCTCTCCACAACGTCTGGCACCGCCGCAGTCTAGGTTCGACCATTGGGCAAAAGCGAGCGAATCGCCGCTTTGTTCCCATCTTTAAAGTGACCAGCGGGCGGTGGGGGCCGCCCGCTGGTCGAGGGGAGGAGAGGGTGCTACTACTGCCGGCGGGATATGAGGCCGGCAGACTTACCCGAGGCGGCCTCTCCGGGCCGCTCGGGGGAAGTTCGTTGCTCTAGACGAGGCTCAGGATCCGCTCCTGGACCTTGTTGGCGATGTCCGGCACGCGGTTCGCCAGATCGCCACCGCTCTTCGCGATCGCGTCACGGCGCTCCTCGAGATCGCTCACGGTGCTCTCCACCGTGCTCCCGATCTTGCGCCTGCGCTGACGCAGTTCACGCTCCACGCGCACGCGCGCTTTGCGAACCTCGCGCTCCAGGCGGTTGCGAGCCGTCGCGCCGCGGCGCTCGAATTTCTTCAGCTGCGCCTGCGTCTTCGTCGTCGACGAGTAAGTCGAGATCGTGTCGCTCACCGTCGCCACTACACGCTCGCGGGCGATCAGCGCTGCGCCGACCGGGATCAGTACCGCGCGCTCTGCGTAGTCGCCGAACACATCGGCCGTCTCTTTCGTTGCCGTCTGGGCCTGGCGGACAGCCGACTCGCTCGCGTGGACTGCACGCGTACGCGCACCCTTTGCGTGGGACGCTTTGGCTTGGGTGGTGCCGGCGCTCGCGCGGCGGGCTGACGTTGCTTTGGCGGCAGCCGGTTTTTTGGCAGCTTTCGCTTTTGCTTTGGGAGCTGTGGGGGCGGTTGGCATCTTGAAGTCTCCTATGTCTTCCTCACTGGCTGTGAGGCAATCGGGGCCAAGGGCTGTCTGTAAGGGCTGGTCGCTGTCGTGAGCGACCGAACACTTGTTTGTAACCCGTTCGCTAGAGATCGTTACACCGGGATCGTAGCATGCTGTGAAAACCCTGTAATCAAGGGCATCTACGTGGACGACTTTGTAACAGGAGGAACATGCGTTCGGCTCGTGACCCGCGCGAGCCAAAGAGCAGGTTCGTCCAGCTCCTCCTGGCTCGGCAGCGCCTCAGGGCCGCTCCACGCCAGTGCCAGCGTCTGCGGGCCGCCCGCCTCCACCACCGCGTCACAGAAGCGCCTGCCCGTCTCGTACTGCTTCAGCTTCAGCTCCAAACCCAGCAGCCGCTCCAACACCCGCCACGGCAGGCCGCGGTTCTCCCGGCGGTGGTTCATCGCCGCTCTAAGCCGCGGCAGCGACGGCAGCACCTCCGCCCCCACCGCGTCCATCACATGCTCTGCGTGTCCCTCCACCAGCGACATCGCCGCCTGCATCCGCTGCACTAGCGCCCAACGGTCCTCGCCAAGCGTCAGCCGCAAGAGCTCGCCGCGGCGCGCGCGCTCCACCATCTCACGCAGGTCCGGCATGCTCAGGTCCCACCCGCCCAGTTTCGGCAGGTTGCCCATCCAGCCGTTGTGGCCATTCGCCGCCCCGTTGGGAGAGTCGCTGTCAGGAGACTCGTCGTCTGATGAGCCGCCCGAGATCGTCACCTGCAGACCGTCGATCAGCTCTTTCAGCATCCCCCCCAGGTACTCCCGCAGCCACGGCGCCCCCGCGAACTGAACAGCATGGGTGATCTCGTGGATGCTCACCCACAACACCAGCTCATCGCGGTCCACGTCAAGCGCGCGCGCCGCGTTCGCCAGGTTCGGTGCCAGCAGCAGTAGTCGCGGCTTCACCGACGCATCCAGCAGCGCCAAGTCGTACTGGCCCAGCACTCGCTGCGAGAGCATCCCCGCCAGCGCCCCCACCTGTACACCCAGCAACAGCCCCGACACTGAGCGCAGCGGCCCCGCAAACGGGCCCTTGCCGCCACCCATCGGCTCGGTCAACGGCGCCAGCATCGGCTTCATGCCCTTCAAGTTCGCAGCGATCCAGCCCGCGCGATCCACCAGCTCAAGCGACGGCAGCTCCGTCGTGGAGTGCAGGCCGCTGTATGCGCCCACCTTGCCCGCGAACTCCCGCGTCAACGGCTCCACCGTCGTTGCCCGCACACCGCCAAACGGCGGCGAGCCCCCAATCAGCTCTCCCACCCGCTGGGCTGTGCCCCAATCGATCACGTCCACCACTCAAGCGTAGCCGCGGCCAGCAGCGCTCCAAGAATCCCCACGCGTATCCTTGATCTTGTGTCTGGCTCCAGAACCGCCGCCGCGCCGCCAAACGGCCCGCCCGGCCCGGAGCTCTCGGTCCCGACCAGGGCCGAGCCGACGGTTGATCGGGAGCCCGGTTCTGAGCAGGCAGCCGCGGCAGAGCAGGCCGGCGCGTTTCTCAAGCGACCCGAGGTACGCGACGTGCTCGCCTGGATGCGCTTGCTCGTCGACCCCCAGGACGCCGTCGCCGTCGTGCGCGCCCTCGCTAGGCCGCCCATCGAGCTGCGTCAAGTGGAGCTCGCCCGTGTCATCCAGGTCGCCCGCCGGCGCAAGCTCGACCTCGTCCTCGGCCTCGCCGCTGCCACCGAGGCACCCCAGGTGCCCCCCGAGACACGCGAACGCATCCAGCGGTTCCTCCAGCTCCATCGCGCCGCCGCCGCCCAGCTCGACACGCTCGCGCCCGATGCCTTCATTGCGCAGCTGATCGAGCGTCTCGGCGTGCGCTCCCGTGCACTGCTCGCCCCCGACGACACCGCTCAGCAGCGCGCCAGCCTCGAGCTACTCCACCAGCTCGCCGTCAAGTTCGTCGCTGCTAACCCCAACGCTGGCACCCGCGATCTCGCGCGCCATCTCGCCACCGTCGTGCCCGTCGCGCCCTCCGCGAGCTCCGCTGAGGACCAATCGCCAGACCAGCCGGGAGATCAGCGGCAAGCAGACGACACCAGTGGCGACGGCGACCACGCGTACTCCCATCCAAACGATCAACAGTCCCCTCAAGAGCCCACCGGACGGCTTGCCGACACGCTGCAACTGCTGCGTGAGGAGGTGCTCGACGGCGTCACCCGCATCGGCGGGCGCCTCGGCGAGCTGCGGCTCGACACCGACCTTGACATCTCCCACGGCGTCGTGCGCTACCTCGAGCTGCTCAAGCTCTCCGCCGTGCTCCAGCGCCCCGACGGACAGAGCCTCGCCGACGCGCTCGCCGACGCCAACGTACGTTTGCTCGCCGCCGCCACTCCGCTGCAGCGCGAGATTCTGCTCACCTCCACACTCGATGACATGCTGCTCGCCGCCGACGGGGATGTTGAGGGCGACCAGCGCGCGCGTGCCCAGGCGCTTGCTCCCCGCGACGAGCACTCGCTCGAGCCCTTCCTGCCGCGCCGCGGAATCGGTCTCGCGCTGTCCGCCTCCGATATCCACACCTACCGCGCGTGCCCGCTGCGCTACAAGTTCGCCCGCGTCCTACGCATCCCCACCGAGCAGACCATCCACCAGCGCTTCGGCATCGTCGTCCACCAGGTGCTCGAGCGCTACCACTGCGACGGCGGGCAGACACTCGCCCAGATGCTCGACCTGCTCGACGCTCGCTGGCGTCGCGCCGGGTTCGGCGACAGCCAGCGCGACCGCGAGCTGCGCGAGAAGGCCCACGTCGCGCTCACTCGCTACCACGCCCAGCTGCAAGGGCAGGACTCGCAGCCAGTGTGGTTCGAGCGGCAGTTCGACTTCCGCCTCGGGCCACATCACGTGCGCGGGCGCGTTGATCGGGTGGATCGGGTTGGCGAGGGCTATGAGCTGATCGACTACAAGACCTCTCGTCCCAAGACCGCCGAACAGTTGCGCGACGACATTCAGCTGTCCCTATATGCGCTCGCCGCGCGTGAGGACTGGGGCCTTGAGTGCTCGCAGCAGGCCTACTACTACGTCTTGGACGATCTCAAGGTCCCTGTCGAGCGGGACGAGCGGGATGCGGAAGCCGTCAAGGACGTTGTGCTCGAGGTGGGGGAGGGGATTCTTGCTCAGGCGTTCGACGCCACTCCCTCTCCTGTCGCATGTGGAATGTGCGATTACCGGATTGTTTGTCCTGCTGCGGAGGTTTAACCAGGCAGTAGCAGCGGAGTAGCGTTAGCCTTTCGATGACTGGCACAAGTCCACGATCAGCCTCAACAACTAGGAGACGGTGCCAATGAGGCACGCACGGTTGCGGCGGTTGGCAGCCGTGGCAACAAGCGCCGTTGCGCTGATCGCTGTCGCCGGGGTTACAGCCGGCGGGCCCAGCTCGCCACCCAAGCCTCACAGTCTCCAGGCGATCAGCGCCGAGCAGTCAATCAGCAGTCTCCTTGCCGACATACCCCAGAGCGGAGACACGCTAGGTCAGCAGGCGGCGCCTGTGACCCTCCAGTGGTACGGCGACCTCGAGTGTCCGTTCTGCCGTGAATTCACGCTTGGTGCATTGCCTTCGATCATTCGTAGCTGGGTACGTAGCGGCCTACTGAAGATCGAATATCTATCGATGCAGACAGCTACCCGTTCACCGAAGGTGTTCGAAGCTGAGCAGATCGCCGCGCTCGCGGCCGGCATGCAGAACAGAATGTGGAACTTCATCGAGATCTTCTACCACGAGCAGGGAGAAGAGGGGTCCGACTATGTCACCGAACGATATCTGGATGGACTTGCCAAACAGACCGCAGGGCTGAGACTGCCCGTGTGGCGGAACGCTCGCCACGACCCACGACTCGCGGCCCAGGTTGCCAAGGAGAGAAACACTGTCATACACGACGGCTTCAGCGGTACCCCCACGTTCCTGATCGGGCACACCAATGGAATCCTGTACAAGCTCAAGCCACCTTCGCTAGAGGAATCGACGTCGTTCAGTCGGGCCATCAGGGAGCTACTCGGGCCCCGGCCGGGTTACACCACAGCATCGAGTGGAGCCAGTCAGTTTGGATGACTGAGGCTCGGCTACTTCCCCTCCCGCCCCCGCTGGCGCAGGAACCGCTGAAATTCACTCGCAATGATGTCCCCCGACGGCACATCCTCAGGGGTCGACTGATCTTCGCTGTCCGCCGCCTGCTCCAAGCGTTCCACAAACGCCTGGATGTCCGGGTCGCTGCGCACCGCCAACCCCACCTGGCGTTCGTAGTCAGCGGCGGCCACCTCGAGCTCCGACACGTCCACGGATACGCCAATCAGCACTTCCACCCTGCGCAGCAGCGCCAGCGCCGCCTTCGGGTTGGCTGCCGCCGCCACGTAATGTGGAACCGACGCCCACAGGGTCGCCGATGGCAGACCAGCTTTCGCGCACGCCGTGTGCAGCACGCCCACAATGCCCGTCGGCCCCTCGTAGCTCGAGGGTTGGATGCCCATGCGCTCGAGCAGCGCCGCATCTGAGGCATGGCCGCTCAGGGACACTGGACGGGTGTGCGGCACATCGCCCAGCAGCGCGCCCAGCGTCACCACCAGTTGCACGCCTAGCGCCTCCGCGAGGTCGACCAGGTGCGTGCTGAACGCACGCCAGCGCATCGACGGCTCCACGCCCTGCACCAGCACCAGATCGCGTGGCGCCCGTGGCGCCTGTGCCTCGAAGATCTCAACCGTCGGCCACACGATCTCGCGGGTCTCGCGCTCGTCGAAGCGAATCGAAGGGCGGTTCGCCTGGAAGTCGTAGAACTCCTCCGAATCGATCCGCGCGAAGCTGCGTGCCTCGAGCGCCGAGGCCAGGAACGACACCGCGTTGGAGGCGGCGTCGCCCGCGTCGTTCCAACCTTGGAATGCGCACACCATCGCCGGGGCCCTCAGGCCCCCCGGACGGCGGTCCCAGATGAGCGGCTGCATCCGAACCACCGTACATCATGGGAGCATGGCCTCCGCCACAATCCCAGACCTGGGCGACCAACAGCAAACCGTCGCCACGTTGCGTCTCGACGAAGACGTCGATGCCGTGTTCGCCTGTACCCGTAAGGAGCGCAAGCTCTCTCGCGCCGGCTCCCCCTACCTCACCGTCGAGCTGCGCGACAGCACCGGCGCGATCATTGCCAGAGCGTTCCGCGACGCCGACGTGCTCGCTGGGCGCTTCGAGCGTGGCGAGCTCGTGCGCGTGCGCGGGCGTGTGCAGCGCTTCCGCGATGCTCTACAGATCGAGCTGTCCGCCATCGCGCGCGCCGATGGCGACGAGTCCGACCCCGCGCGCTTCCTACCTACCGCCTACCGCGATCGCGACGAGCTCGAAGGCTTCCTCGAGCATCTCGCCCGGGAGGTGTATGACCCTCGGCTGAAGGCCCTTCTCGACGGGCTGATCGGTGATCAGGCGTTGCGTGCAGAGATCCGCCGCGCGCCCTGCTCGCTGCCCGGCCCGCCGCACGATGTGACTTCAGGTGGGGGCGGGGCCGGTTCGCGCACGGGGCGGGCACCGTCCGGTCACCACGCCTACCTCGGCGGCCTGCTCGAGCACACCGTCGCCGTCGCCACCCTCGCACTCGAGCTGTGCACGCTGCACCCGCGACTCGATCGCGACCTGCTGCTCACTGCTGCCATCGTTCACGACCTCGGCAAGACCCGCGAGTTCACCTACGGCGCCGAGATCGAGCGCAGCCGCGAAGGCGCCATGCTCGGGCACATCGAGCTTGGCCTGCGGGTGATCGCCGAGCACATGCCCGCGGTCCTGAACGGTGATCGGCGGCTGGCGCTCGAGCACTGCGTGCTCCTGCACCATGGGCCCGAGTCCGCGTCCGGGCAGCGCTTCGCCTCGCCTGAGGCGCTCGCTCTGTATCGGGTCAATCTGCTCGATGCCCAAGTCAAGGGCGTGCTCGAGCACGGTGGGCTCTCTAGTGACCTGGGTCGCTAGCGGCACCTGACACAAGATCAAGCGGCCCGCTGGGGATGCCGATAGAAGCCCGTGATGGGCGATACCGCCATGTCAACCGTTGGGTCAGCAGCTGACGCCGGCGTCGATACTGCAGAGGACCGCAGGAAGAACGGCCCGCGGCCAACTGAGCAGGAACAGAAGGGCCTGTATCCACCGCGCACCTCCGGGCGCTCGCAGCGGATGATCGGCGAGGTGGTCGTCGACCTCGGGCTCGCCGACCTCGAGACAGTCGAGGCGGGCGTCGCCGCCGCCCGCGACCAGGGCCGCCCGACCGGCGTGGTGCTCGTCGAGCGCGGCATCCTCCGCCACGACCAGCTCGCACGGGTCGTCGCCGAGCGCTTTGGCCTGGACTTCATCGACCTGACCGTGTTCGACCTCGACATGGGCGCCGTCAACCTCGTCGGCATCCAGGCCGCCAAGCGCTACCAGGCGCTGCCCGTCGGCTTCACCGACGACGGCGCGCTGCTGCTCGCCATGGCCAACCCCACCAACGTGCTCACGATCGACGACGTCGGCATGATGACCGGTCGGCGCATCAAGCCCGCCGCCGCCTCTGTCGAGGACCTCAACCTGCTGCTCACCCGGCTCGCCCGCATGGACGAGTCGATCGAAGACATCGTCGACGACGAGGCAGAAGCCGAGGGCGAGCAGGTCTCAGTCGATGAGGCCGACAGCGACGCGCCCGTCATCAAGCTCGTGCACTCGATCGTCGCCCAAGCCGTTCAGCAAGGTGCCTCCGATATTCACGTCAACCCCGAGGAGGGCGACACCAAGGTGCTGTTCCGCATCGACGGTGTGCTCGCGCCCGCCGCCACCGTCAAGCGCCGCATGGCCATGGGCGTCGTCTCGCGCATCAAGATCATGGCCGACCTCGACATCTCCGAGAAGCGCGTGCCCCAAGACGGACGCTTCGCGCTCACCGTCGAGGGGCGACGCGTGGACATTCGCGTGGTCACGTTGCCGCTCGTCAACGGCGAGGGCGTCGTCATGCGCATCCTCGACCAGGGCGCCGGCGTCGTCGTCAGCGGCCTCGAGTCGCTCGACATGCAGGGCACCGAGCTCGAGCGCTTCTCCAGCGCCATCCACCGACCCAACGGCGCCGTGCTCGTCACCGGCCCCACCGGCTCCGGCAAGTCCACCACCCTATACGCGGCACTGCACGCGCTCAACGACGGCGAGCGCAGCATCCTAACTATTGAGGACCCCGTCGAGAAGCGCATCGCCGGGATCAAGCAGATGCAGATCGCGCCCAAGGCCGGTGTCACCTTCGACGTCGGCCTGCGCTCGATGCTGCGCGCCGACCCCGACGTGATCATGGTCGGCGAGATCCGCGACGCCGAGACCGCCCACATCGCGATCGAGGCCGCCCTTACCGGGCACCTGGTGCTCTCAACGCTTCACACCCGTGACGCGCCAAGTGCGCTCGGACGGCTGATCGACATGGGCATCGAGCCGTTCCTCGTGTCCTCCGCCGTCGACTGCATCGTTGCCCAGCGTCTCGTGCGCATGCTCTGCAAGCACTGCAAGCGGACCCAGACCGTCTCCGAGGCGGTGCTCGCCGAGCACGGTCTTGCCGGCGCCGAACCCTACGAGCCCGTCGGCTGCTCGCGCTGCGCCGGCACCGGCTACCGCGGTCGGGTCGCGTTGTACGAGGTCATGACCGTCTCAGAGCCCATCCGCGCGCTCATCCTCGAGCGCTCATCCGTCGACGACATGGTCGCCGTCGCGCTCTCCGAAGGCATGCAGCGGTTGCGCGATGACGGCTTGCGCAAGGTCCGCGAGGGGCTCACCTCGATCGCCGAGGTCGAACGTATGACAAATAGCTTGCTGTAGCAGGTTGATTCGGTGAGGGTGTCGCAGTTAGTGCTACGCTAGTGCACATGGCACGGGCCGTATCGATTCGCGAGCTTCGCAATTCCACCTCCGCCGTCATTTCGGAGCTGGAAGCCGGTGAGCGACTAACGCTCACCGTAAACCGCCGCCCTGTCGCGGACATCCTTCCCCATGTAGAGGATCGCGATCCCTGGGTGCCCGTCACCGAGTTGCGCCGCATCCTGCGTGAGGCGCCAGCCGACCGAGGTTTGCTCGGTGATTTGGCTGAGATCCGCGAAGCGGAGCTCGACGACGCTTGAGCCGTGCCATTGCCGATACGTCGATCTTCATCGCCCAGGAGAATGGCCGGGAACTTGGAGACTTGCCTGAGCAAGTGGCTGTCTCAGTGATTACCGCTGCCGAGTTGGAGCTGGGTGTGCTTCGCGCCTCTGAGCCAGTCGCACGGGCGATACGACTCTCGACCCTCTCTCGGGTGCAGGCCACCTACCCTCTACTCCCGGTGGATCCAGAGGTAGCCAGCTGCTTTGCTCGCCTCGCGTCATCGGAGTTGGCCAAAGGACGCCGTCTTCGTCGTCACGACACTTGGATCGCCGCAACGGCAATGCGACATGGTGCTGCAGTTATCACCCAAGACGCCGACTTCTCGTCGTTTGCTGAGGTGGCTGTCATTCGGGTTTGATCCGCAGCGCACGGGTCGAGCTTGACATCCACATGACGTACTGCCATTGTTAGTACATGGCCACGATCAAGGAAGAGCGACTCCAGATCCGTGTGGACCCGGCTGACAAGTCGCTGCTCGAGCGAGCCGCCGCCGCCGCCCATCTGAACGTCTCGGCGTTCGTGTTGCAGGCTGCTGCTGCCAGAGCCGAGGAAGTCCTCGCGGAGCGCCCAAGCATTCGGCTCAGCGCCCGCGGGGCCGCGGCATTCACCGAGGCACTAGCTCGGCCTGCACAGGTCAACGAGCGTCTCGCCGCGGCCCTACATCGGTCGCGCAACTTCACCTGGCTTGACTGAGCTTCGCCGACCAAAGCTGCTCGATCCAGGGCAGCATGACCGTGCGAGCTTCGATTCTGGCGAGCCAGTCCTAGATGAGTGGTTGCGGCGTTACGCAGGACAAAATCGCCGCCGCGACACCGCTGCGACGTGGGTCATCCTCGACGTCGATGATGCGGTCGCCGCATACGCCAGCATCGCTATGACAGGCATCGACCACTCAGCGGCGCCGTCGCCTGTAGCCAAGCAGTCCCCAGATCCAGTTCCCGCCCTACTACTTGGTCGTCTAGCAGTCGATCGTCGCTACCACGGGCAGGGCGTAGGCACCGCGCTGGTCGCGCACGTGCTGGCCACTGCTGCTGAGCTCAATACAAAGGCCGCCTGCCGCGCGGTGGTCGTCATTGCGTTGCACGCCAATGCCCGGCGCTGGTGGGAGCGTCTCGGCTTCCACCCCTTCGATGCAACCGACGAGAGCTGCAGAGAGCTCTATCTCCTCACGGCCGAAATACAAAGCACGTTTCAAGAGCTCTAAACGGTGGTGCCGTAGTTCCCCGGCGGCGCCGTCGCTTGGCGCCGCCGGGCTGGTCGATCAGATAGCCCCGTGTGGCCGTCTATCCCAGTGCTTGCTACTGCTGCTTGGTCCTATTTCTTCTTAGTTTTCGCCTTCACGTTGGTCTTCGACTTCTTCTTGTGAGACTTCTTCTTGTGGCTCACGATCGGCGCCTTCGGTTCTAGCCGCGTGCTGCCCGAGTACGCGTCAGACGGGCAGCCTTTCGGGCGGCCCAGGTCGAACGGACCTGCGATCGCCTGCGTGACCACGCCCTTTTCCAGGTACGCATAGGTGACCGTCAACAGCGGGTCCACACGTGGCTCCTTGCACAGCTTCGTGCCGATCGCGAACTGACCCGTGACCGTCTCATAGCCGTTCTTTGCCGCGCCCACGCAGTTGAGCGCGATCCCCGGCACTTCACCAGAGCACGAGAACGTTTCCGCCAGCGGCTTGGTCGTCGCGTTCGATGTCACCACCGGTGGCTGACCGGCGATCCCCGTCATCGGGATCTGTGTCTGCAGCTGATAACCGGTGATCGGGCCGTCGCAGTAGAACTCGTACTTCACCTGCTGTTCTTCGCTGCCTTCTTCGGCTTCTCCCGCGGCGATGCCGCCGAGGCAGCTGTAGTTGTTGGGATTGCTTTCTTCAGCGTGGCTGATCGCCGGGGTTACGAGGAGCAGGGCAAGAAAGCCCACGATCGCGGCGAGCCACCATGTCGCTTTGTGGTGGGCTGGTTCGAATACGTGCAACGGGGGTCTCCGTTCGTTGGTTGATGGGTCTGTCATCGCCGCAAGAGCTTTTCGAGGCTCTGCTTTGGTGAGGTTGGGTCGAACGTCGCCGAGGGCTTGGCGCCAACGGCAACGAAAGGTGAGATCAAAAGCACGCCCGCCGGGGGCTGCGAAGTGAGCGTCGCCGTCGCCGCACCTGCCGGCAGGCTCGTAGCGGTCGCTGAGCCGACCGATGCGAACGTCACCACGATCAGCCCGTTTTCGCGGAAGGCCGCCGTCGAGGTGATCGTTGGCACCGTCGTCTTCAGGAATTCATCAGCAGCCGTCAGCGCGCCCGTTTCAGTCGCGCACGACGCGCCCGCCGCCCCTTCCGGGCACGGCGGCTGGACGATCGTGTCGAGCAACTGCGGCGGTTCGCTTGCCAGCAGCGCCGCGTCGTTTGCAAACGCGCCGCCGTCCAGCCCCGACCAGCCGCGCAACAGCGTTCCCGCCGCGATCGCCTGTGTATCTATATAAGGAGCTGCCGCAGGCTGCGCGCTTGCCGCAACAAACGATGTGCCCGCGAGCTCGATCAGCCACACGTGCGTGACCGCAGGCAACTGTGTGGCTTTGGTCGTCGCGGTGTGTTTTGGCGTCGTTGTGGTGGGTGTCGTCGTTTCCGACGCCGCCGGGGCGCTCGTCGCGCTCGTCGCTTCTTCTGCGCTTGAGTCTTTCCGTTTGCGCCTGCGACGTTTGCGCGTCGGCGTAGCTTCCGCGACTATCGCCGGCGGCTGCGCTGACGCGCTTGCCGCCTGCGCCTCCCTCGCAGCAGCGCTACGCGCGAGCGTCTCCAACAGCAACGGCAGGTTCGACGCTGCTTGAGAGGGGGTGGGGGTCGGGCCGATCGCCGCTCCTACCACCACACCAACGCCGAGCATTGCTGCGGCCAGCGCAGCTGTCACGCGAGCAGATGGGGCGCGGAAGGGAGACTTTCGGGTTTCTGGTGTGTTGTTCATTGAGTGGGGCGGAATTATTGTAAATACAGAAGCGAAGGGTCCAGAACCTACCGCGGTTCCGGACCATCTCTATAAAATAGCTAATGTCGATCAAGTCTGTGGAGATATGCTATGTTCCGCGCTCCACGCTGTCAACTCTTTGTCAAACGAAATTGAAACGGAGCCTCTCTTCAATGCATCGAATCCGCCGTCTCTCCGTCGCCCTCACGGTGGCTGGCGTGGTCGGGGTTGCGGCGCCTGTAGCCGCCAGCGCCACCTCGCTCGTCACCGTCAGCGGCGCCACGTCGTCCTACCCGCTCGTTGCTCTGCTGGCGGCCAAGTACGTCAAGCTGCACCCTCACAAAGTCAGGTTCAAGATCGCCCAGGGCGGTACCACGGTCGGCATCAACGACGTCAAAAATGGTCACGTGACGATTGCTGACGTGGCGCAGGAACCGACCGGCGCTGACGCCGGCCTGGACTTCTACCCAATCGCCAAGTACGCGATCTGCGTGGTCACCAATAAAGCCAACACGCTCAGCAACCTCACGCCGAGCGAGGTCACTTCGATCTTCACCGGCAAGACCAAAACCTGGAGCAGCGTGCCTGGCGCCACCGCCTCCGGCAATATCGACGTGTACTCGCGGACCGCAGTCGCAGGCGTGCTCACGAGCTTCAAGTCGCTGCTGTTGGAAGGCAAGAGCGTTGTCTCAGCAGCAACCGAAGAGGCCACTGAGGGTCTGATGCGTCAGGCCGTCGAAAGCGACCCCAGCGGCATCGGCTTCCTCTCTAACTACCAGGCCAACAAAGGCGGGCTGAACTCCGTCGAGTACAACGGCGTCGCCTGTAACCAGACGACTGCCGCATCCGGTCAGTACGCTGGCGTGTCGGTGTTCTTCGAGGTCACCAAAGGCCCCGCCACGGGCGCTGCCGCAGCATTCATCCACTGGGTCGAACGGTCACCCGCAGCGAAGAAAATCATCGCCAGCGAGTGGATCACGATCGGCTGACGGGATGCCGGACACGCTGCAAAAGTCGTGGCTGAGAAGCTACGCGGACCGTGGCGGACCGCTGGATGTGAGCCACGGTCAGGGGCTGTGCGTAAGCCGTGATTGAGCGGTTGCGTAGGCCTTGGCCCGACCACCGCGCCGAGCGTTTGCTCGGCGCGGTGTCGTTGTCGATCGGCGTCGGCGTGGTGGCGATGGTCGTGTTCGTTGCCACTAAGGCGTGGCCGATCTTCCAGCACAACGGGATTGGTTGGCTATTCGGTGGGGGGGACTTCGAAACGGAGGTCGCCAAGATGAGCGCTGCCACCACCAGCCCGGCCGCGTCCGTGTATCACCTGCGCGTGTGGCCGCTGATCTACGGCACGCTCCTTACCAGTGGCATCGCAGTCGTCCTGGGCATGGTGATCGCAGTGCTCTCATCCGTCTTCATCGTCGAGCTTGCGCCCGCGCGTGTCAGCCGGGTGGTGATCCCGATGGTACGTCTGCTCGCGTCTGTCCCCTCTGTCATCTACGGGCTGATCGGGATCCTCGTGCTCGTGCCGTTCGTTGGCAATCACGTCATCAGCAATCAGGAGAAGACCTCCGTGCAGAGCGTCGTCCAGTTGACGGGGGCCGGCCTCGGGGTAACCGTCGTGATCCTCACCATCATGATCACCCCGATCATGATCGCGTTGATCTGCGAGGCGCTCGCCTCAGTGCCTCCGTCATGGCGTGAGGGGGCGATCGCGCTCGGGCTCAACCCGCTGCGGGCGGTGCGCGCAGTCACGCTGAAGGCGATCAGGCCGGCGATCGTCGCCGCTGCGGTGCTCGCCACCGCACGTGCGCTCGGCGAGGCGGTGGTGGTCCAGATGGTCTCCGGAGGCAAGACGTTCAGTCCCAGGCCGTCCGATGGGGTCGTGTTCTGGTTCGAGCCGTTGCGCACGCTCGCCTCTGGAATCCTTGACTACCACGACGGCATCAGCTCGCCGCCGCTCGGCGCAACCGTCTACGCGCTCGCGCTATTGCTGTTGTTCGCCGCGTTTGCGCTGTCCGTGACCGGCTACCTGGTCAAGCTCCCGCTACGCAAGTATCAGACCCGGGGATGAGCACGCCGCCGCCATTCTCGTCATGGCTGTGGAGCTGGCGTGATCCGAAACCGGACCCGATCAAAGCGGGCGGCAGCGGGGGCGGTCGACGTTCCTCGCCCATGAGCTGGCGCTGGGGCGACCGGCTGGTGCTCGTAGCGGCGTGGGGCTCCGGGATCTTCCTGTGTGTGGTCGCGGCGGCGATCGTCTTGTACATGGGCTACCGCGGTATCCAGGACCTGCGTCCGGCGCTGATCTTCAGCCATCCCCGGGTGGGTGAAACCGGGGGCTTCTCGGGTGGGTTCCTGGACCCATTGCTCGGGACTCTCTTTCTGACCGTCATCGGCATCGTGCTCGCCCTGCCGCTGGCGCTCGCCAGCGCCGTGTGGATTGCCGAGTATGGGCGTCCGAGCTGGTTGGCGCGGGTGGTGGAGTCGAGCATTGAGGTCGTCGCCGGTACCCCCGACATCGTTATCGCCATCTTCGGTCTCGCCATCTTCCAGGTCTCGCTGCTCGCTCCCTTCTCGTTCACCTCCGAAGGCGGCGGCGTGTATGGGCGCTCGTTCATCGCCGCAGGGGCGATGATGTCGCTGCTGGCACTGCCGCCCGTGTATGCGGCCACCAGGGACGGGATCCAGTCAGTGCCCGCACACATGCGCGAGGCCGCGTTCGCGCTCGGTAAGACCCGCATCACCACGATTCGGCGCGTGCTCATCCCGAGCGTCCGCTCCAACATCGCCACCGGCGTCACGTTGGGCATCAGCCGCATCATCGGCTCGACCGCCATCGTGATCATCCTGCTCGGAGGGCTGAACATCGAACCGCAGGGATCGGTGCCGGGTATCGGCCTGCTGCGCGGCACCGGCTCCTCGTTGACGAGCTACATCTACGAAGCTTCGCCCGCCGGCGAAGGTGGAGCTCCGGAAAAGGCCTACGCCGCCGCGTTCCTGCTGTTGATCTTTGTGCTCGCGCTCAACCTGCTCGTCGACAGGATCGGCCGCGCCCAGGCACGATCGACGGGGATGCCAACAGTAGGGGCGGTTGTGTAGGCATGGCCGAGAACTTTTCACAAATCCTCGAAAAAGTCGCTAACCTCAGTGCTCTGATGATCAAAGTCATGTCGATGGAGATTATGGCCGATGCGTCCTGACGAGATGGTCCTAGATCCTTGGAGCTTTATCAGCGATGATTCGCTGGTGCGGGAGTCGAGCGAGCGCGAGCCAATCGCGCGACAGCCGAGCGAGCCGGCTGTGGGGCCGGCTGTGCCGCCCGTGCGGACGATCGTGCTCGACCGCACACCTACCCTCGTGCGTCCCGTGGGGGAGCGCGAGGCGGTGCGCCGACCCGACTCGGCCGCGGGGCCCGAGCGCCTGAGCTTGCGCGACGTGAGGATCTCCTATGCCGGGAAGGAGGCTGTCAAAGGCGTTTCGCTTTCGATCCACCAGGGCGAGGTGCTGGCGCTGATCGGGCCCTCCGGCTGCGGCAAGACGACGCTGCTACGGACACTCAACCGCCTTACTGAGCTGACCGCCAGCGCGTCGCGCTCGGGCGAGATCCTGCTCGACGGCGAGGACATCCACGAGCTGGTGGACACGACCCTGCGCTCGCGCGTTGCAATGGTCTTCCAGCAGCCCAACCCGTTCCCCATGTCGATCTTCGACAACGTGGCCTTCGCGCTGCGCGAGCAGGGGCGCAAGCGGCCCGGGCGCCGCGAGCTCGAGCCACTCGTGATCGACGCGCTGCGCCGCGCTGGTCTCTACGACGAGGTGCGTGACGACCTCGATCGCCCGGCGTTGCGTCTCTCCGGCGGGCAGCAACAGCGGCTGTGCATCGCTCGCGCGATCGCGCCGCGACCAGAGGTGCTATTGATGGACGAGCCGTGCAGCGCCCTCGATCCGATCTCCACCAGCGTGATCGAGGAGCTCATCGGTGAACTGCGCCGCGACCTCGCTGTCGTGATCGTGACCCACAACCTCGCACAGGCGCACAGGGTGGCCGACAAGGTCGCCTTTATGTACCTAGGTGACCTCGTCGAGTACGGCACTACCGGGGATCTGTTCGAGGACCCCCGCGCCGAGCGCACGCGCGAATACGTCCGCGGAGCCTTCGGATGAGCACGCATGCGCGTCTCGCCGCGGCGCCGCTCAGCTAGGAATCGCAATGACTAACCTGGCACCTGTGCCATCCGAGAGCTCCACCTGCCCGAACTGCTCCGCGCCGCTCGTCGCAGATCAACGCTACTGCCTGTCCTGTGGGCAGCCCACATCCCCAGTGCGCCTCGCGTTCCTCGACGTGCTCGAGTCTGAGCACAAGGCGCAGCCGGGACCCGGCGCGATGACCACTGCCCCCGTCGCCTACAACCCCTACCAGGAACCGGTCGCTGGACCGGCATGGCTGCGCCGCTACGCGCCACTGTTCGGTGTCCTGTCGGTGTTGCTGATGGCGATGATCGTGGGGCTGCTCGTCGGTCATTGGGTAACGCAGAGCAAAGCTCCCGTCAGCTCCAGGCCGCAGATCATCAAAGTGGAAGGCGACCTCGGCGGCGTGGCAGCGACCGGGAGTGCCGCCACGCCGACAACGAGCACTACCCCGGCGGCTGCAACGAAACCCAGCACCTCGCCAAAGAGTGAAGAAGAAACGGAACTCGCCGAAGCCAAGGCGGAAGAAAAGGCCGAAGAAAAAGAACCCGCCAAAGTGCCCGTCGCCAAAGCACTCAGCCCTGAAGCTGCGAACAAACTCGAAAAAACGACAGGCAAGGCAAAAGAGAAAGAACTCGACAAAATCACGCACGGCCCGATCGAAGTCAAATGAGTACCCACGGCAGCAACGGGAGCAGGCCCTCAGCAGCTGCACAGCCTGCCGCGGGGAGTGCCGATGACAACAGGCACGCTCAGACGGCGACGGGCGCAGACGCAGGCGTAGGCGGGGTCGTGCTGCCCGCGGGCGGGCTGCCAGTGCCGAGCGGATCCATGTCCGAGCTGCGTCGCAGGCGCCTGGAGCTGGCCGAGCGCGTGGCTGCGCTCACATGGGATCTCGGTGGGCTCGCATACGAGATGGCGATTCGCGACCACTATCGCCTGGACGTGCTCGCGCGCAAAGCATCAGAACTTCAGGAGGTCGACGCGCAGCTGGGCGAGGTGCAGCGGCTGCTCGCCACCGCCGAGGCTGGCGTGCACGGGCAGTGCCGCTCCTGTGGTGCCGTGCACAGCCGCGGCGCCGCCTATTGCTGGCACTGCGGCGCGCCGCTCATGCAAGAGGCGCGCCCGTCGGTGTTGCACAGTCAGCAACCAGCCTGAGGACGGTCGATTTCAGCCACGGGCACCGTGCCGCAGTTCGTTGCTTCGTCCAGTAACTGCTCCTACCAGCTGCAGCGAGCGCTAGCGTATTGGTGATGAGCCGCTCAGTGCCTGTACGGGCCTTGCGGACGCTACTAGTGGGGGTGGCGGGGTCCGCAGCGGCCCTGCTCAGCGCCGCGGCTCTCGTGCTGGCTCTCGCCGGGTCTCCCCCGGCGAGAGCCGCGCGCACTGATGGCGCTAGCTCACCGATCGAGTACGGGTGCCCGATTCTGCCTGCGCATGATCCCCTTAACCAGGAAATAGCCAACGCCCCCGTCAGCCCGAACTCCGCCGCTTACGTCGCGAGCATCGGGCTGAGTGCTCATCTACACCCCGATTTCGGCACCGAGCCGAGCTACGGCATCCCCTATACGGTCGTTGGCGCCAAGCAGCGCAAGGTGCCAATCAAGTTCACCGAATACGGCGCCGAATCGAACGCAGGGCCCTACCCAGTGCCTGCCAAAGCGCCGATCGAGGGTGGGGGCAAGAACGGCCAGGGGGACAAACACGTGCTAGTGCTGCAGGAAGGTAGCTGCAAGCTCTATGAGCTCTACGACGCCAATCGCAACGGGCAGGGCTGGGACGCGGCCTCCGGCGCGGTGTTCAACCTGCGCAGCGACGCGCTACGACCGGAGGGATGGACCTCAGCCGATGCCGCCGGCCTGCCGATCTTCCCCTTGCTGGCGCGCTATCCGGAGGTAGCCCGCGGACAGATCGACCATGCGCTGCGCGTCACCGTGCCAGAAACCCAAAAGGGCTACATCCACCCCGCAACGCACTACGCCTCAGATAGCTCCAACCAGGATCTACCGCCGATGGGGTTGCGCCTGCGGCTGAAGGCCAGCTACAGCCTGTCCGGCTTCACAGGGGAGTCGCTCGTCATCCTCGTAGCGCTCAAGCGCTACGGGTTGATCGTGGCTGATAACGGCTCGCCGTGGTACATCACCGGTGCGCCCAATTCGCACTGGGACGATCAGAACTTGGAAGCGATCAAGCGGGTGCCTGGGTCTGAATTCGAAGCGGTCGACACGGGGTCCGTGCTGCACGTGGGCTAAGACGGCTCGACCGGTGCGGTCGGCGGCGTCGCAGCGGGAGCCTGCGCGGGTGCGGGCGTCTGTGCGGGCACCTGCGCTGCAACTGGCTGAGCCTGTGGCTGCTGTGCAGTTGACTGTGTGAGCGTCGGTGCCGACGAGTCTCCGCTGATCGAGTCCTTGAACTCGCGCATGCCGGAACCGATCGAACGTCCCATTTCCGGGAGGCGCTTGGCGCCGAACACGAGCAGCAGGATGACCACCAGGACGGCTATGTGAAGTGGGTTATCTAGTCCCATGGTTGTTCAAGTCTACGACTTTTCCGCGCTTCGTCCGGTACGTGAGTGGACGGGCCAGCGAAGATGATCGCCATACTAGGCAGCGTGTCCCCAGCTGCAACGCTCGTGGAGGCGCTCGAGCCGATCCGCGCGGATCCCGCCCGCTCGGCCGTGCTGCTAGATATCGACGGCACGCTTGCGCCGATCGTGCGTCATGCTGCCGATGCGCACGTCCCCGAGGCAACCCGTAGCCTGCTGATTGAGATTGCCCGTCGCTATCGAGTTGTGGGCTGCGTCAGCGGTCGGCGGGCGAGCACTGCCCGCCAGATCGTCGCCATCGGCACGATCGCGTACGTCGGCAACCACGGCGGCGAGCTGCTGCGCCCGCGCGCCACCAGCCCCGAGATCGACCCTGAGCTGGCCGCATGGACCACGCGCGTAAGGGAGTTCGCCGACCGCGTGTACACAGGCGAGCTCCAGCGTTTGCGCGTGCGCAGCGAGGACAAGGACGCGATCGCCGCGTTCCACTGGCGCGGCGCGCCTGACGAGCAGGCGGCCGAGCAGGCTGTGCAGGAGCTCGCCGGTCGCGCCGAGCAGGAGGGCTTCAATGTGCATTGGGGTCGCAAGGTACTCGAGGTGCGTCCGCCTGTCGTGCTCGACAAGGGCCTCGGGATCGCCACCTTGCTGCGCGGTGGCGAGGCTGACGCGGCTGTGTATGTGGGTGATGACACCACCGACCTCGACGCGTTTCGCGGCCTGCGCTCGCTCGTCGACTCAGGCGAGCTCTCGAGTGCCCTGTGCGTGGCCGTCAGCTCTGACGAAGCGCCGCCCAGCTTGTCCGCCGAGGCCGACCTCACAGTGGACGGGCCGGCCGGCGTACGCGAGCTGCTCGAGGCGCTGCTGTAGCGCTGTGCGTTTCGTCGACTTTCTCAGAACGACCGTGCTGCTGAGCGCCGGTGCCGCCACTGCGCTCGCGGGCATCACGGTGCTCGCGGCGAGCGCCAAATCCAACACCACGCTCGCGGAGGTCGCCGTCGGCTGGTGGTTGATCGCCGGAAGCGTGGGCTTGCGCATGGGCAGGCGCGCTGAAGCCAACCCGCCGATCGCTCGCCTGCTGTCGAGCGCGAAGACAAGCACCACACTCCCCGAGCACCATCCCAGCGCGATCCTCGTCAATCGCCTGTGGCCGCTGTTGGTGTTCACGCTGCTGTCGGGCGGTCTTGCGTTCCTCGCTCCGCAGATCCCTGGAATTGCCGCCGGCTTCGCCATCATCTGGGCGCTTGCATGGCGTCGCCAGGATGCCGCGGTCGGGGCCATCGAGGAGCGTGACGGGGCCTCGTTTTACGTCAAGCGCACATCGCCCGTGCGACCCATACTCCTCGTGCGCACCCCCGGCTTCAAAACTGCCCGTCCAGAGCGCGTCGGCGGCGCCGTCACCTGAGATGTCCCCCCCGGGGCCGGCCGGTCGCTCGATCGAGATTGTGATCGTCTCGCTCGCATCCACCGAGGGGCTGCGCAGGGCCGACGAGGAGCTGAGCACCTCGCTGGAAAGAGCCGGTGCGCATGTACGGATTGCCCGCGCGTCAGCGCCACCGCCGCTGCGAACCCTGATGCTCACCGATCTCGCCTGGGCGCGTGCGGCGCGGACTGCCGCCAGGGAATGTCTTGCTCGGATGCAGCCCTCATCACCCGACGCAATCATCTACTCGACCACTACCGCCGCATTGATGCGGCCGCGTGCCGGAGCAATCCGCTTCGATGCACCGGCTGCGGGCAACCGGCCGGGACGCCACGGACTTTGGCAACGACTGGTCGAGCGCCACAGGCTTGCCCGTGCGCCACTGCTGCTGCCATGGAGCGACGGCGGACTGTGCGAGGCACCACCCGCGGCCAGGCGCGGGAATCGTGCGCTGATCCTGCCGGTACCCGTCGAGCCCTCCGGACCACTCCAGCAAGATCGCGAGATCGCGGCGATCACCTACGCCGCCAACCCGTCCAAGAAGGGGCTCGATCGTGTGCTCGAGGCATGGCGCGGCGTGCGTGGCGAGCGCGGATCCGGCGAGCTGATCGTGGCCGGAGCGTCAGAGGTGGAGCTCGCCCGCGCCGGCTTCCGCGTGGCGGATGAGGATGGCGTGCGCGTGGTTGGGGCGCTCCCCGCCGATGAATACCGCGCGCTCTTGCGTCGGGCGCGCGTGTTTGTGTGCGCGCCGCGTCGCGAGGATTACGGGATCTCACAGCTCGAGGCGCTCGCCGATGGCTGTCTGCTCGTGAGCACTCCCGCACCCGGTCCGTACGCGGCGCTCCCGCTGGCACGCGCGCTGGACCCCCGTCTCATAAGCACCAACCTCACGGGGGCATTGCACGTCGCCCTGACAGACCCGCTGGCCGACTACCGCGATCGTGCGCTGGAGGCACTCGCACCGTTTCGTCGCGAGGCAGTCGACCGGCTGGTGGCGGACGAGCTGCTCGTGCGCCTATGCGCCTAGAACCGCGCGCAGCGGTGCCGAAGGGGAGCTGAAGCTGGAGACATCCTTGTCGGAATCGCCCACTTTCCTTGCCATTGGCGATGACCTTGGGCTACGTTCCGGCGGTGTCAGCCCCTGAGCACGTAAACCCGTCTGCTCACAGCGCCCGCCACATCTATGCCGCGCAGGCAAGCGCTCCAGCTGAGCAGCTCTCAGCGCGCGCGTCTGCAATCTCGCTGGCCCGCATCACGCGCCTGAGCGTCTACGCGTGGGGGGCGATTGCCGCGACGTTGACCTTTATCGTCCTCACCTGCTGGTGGCTCACCCAAGATCGCAGCATTCCCATCTATGACGCCGGCGGTCACCTGGAAACAGCGTTCATCTTCCACCAGATGCTAGCCGGCGGCAACCTGCTCGGGCCGTTCAACTACGAATCGCCCTACCCGCCTCTGGCGCCGATGATCGGGGCGCTCGCAGTGTTCGTCGGCGGCGTCCACGTCGCGCCGCCGATCATCGCGGAGAACGTCGTGTTCGTGTCGCTGCTCACGCTTGGCTGTTACCAGACGGGCCGCCTCCTTTTCGGGCCGAAGGCGGGGATGCTGGCTTCTATCCTCATCCTCGGCTCTGATCTGCTTACGGCTCAGCTTCACGTGTTCATGATCGATGCCCCGGAGGCTGCAGTCGTGTCGGTGTCGATCTGGCTGTTGCTCGCCTGCGAGGATTTCTCTCGTCTGCGATGGGCTGGATTTGCGGGACTGGCTGTCGGGCTGGGCCTGATCACCAAGGTGCAGTACCCGTCGTTCGTCATGGGCATCGTGCTGATGGCATTGCTGCGCGGCGGATGGCGAAACTGGCGTGGTCTGGTGGCGTTCGCGGTCCCCGCGGTGATCGTCGGAATCCCGTGGTATGTGGACCACTTGACCGAGTTCTCCACTTTCCTACAGGTCTCCACCAATAACCCCATTGTGATCCCGGGCGACGTTCCGCCCACGCTCTCGATCAATGCCTTCACATGGTATTTCTGGAACATGCTGAACTCCCAGCTGCTGGTGCCGCTGTTCGCGCTGCTGGTGGGAGGCACGATTTGGATGTTTGCCATGTTGTTTCGGCATCGCCGCGAAGCGCTCGGCCGCTGGTGGGGGCACAGCACGCCGTCTGATGGCGAGCAGTCTCACAATCGGTCCCCGGCGAGCGCCGGCGAGCGTATCTATGTCGCGCGACTGGAGTTCTTCTTCGGGGCGTTCGTCGCATGGCTGTTCATCACGGTTACGCCCTCCCACGACATCCGCTACGGAATACCGCTGCTGCCATATCTGGCGGTCATTGCCACCGGGTGGATCGTCTATCTGCCGCGTGTCGCAGCGAGATTGGCGATCGCCCTCCTGGCGGTTGGGGTAATCGCCAACACATTTGGAACGACGTTCGGCACCGGTAGTACGCTGCAGCTCAAATTGGTGAAGCCGCTACCTGCCGGCGAGGAGTTACCTGGGGCTATCACGTTCTATTCCACCGGTGGCTTTCTCGTTGCCGGGCCAAAACGAGACGGCAATGTGCCGGGGCTACTGGTAGCACTCAAGCGCGAAGGCGTAAAGACCGTGGCATGGAGCCTCGAACAGAGCAGAGAACCTGACTTCGATGCTGAAGGGCTGCAGCCGTTGATACGCGTTGCCGGTCTCTCCGGCGCGCTCACCTACCAGCCGCAGTTCAGTAATTCGAGCAGCGTTGTCACGCTGGTGCATCTGCCGATCACCGCCACGACCCCGCCACCGTGCACTCGCTTGAGCGACGGCACCGGTGTGTGGGTCGTCCGCTACAGCTCGAGCTCGCGTAAGGACGAACTCTACTGCCCCACCCGGTATCCGCAGTTCTATGGCACTAGTCTGTAACTGAAGCATGGCCGCCCCAACGCGGTCGGCTCAAGTCCCGCTCGCACACCGTCTTGCGTCGCGGTATGTCAGCTTGCCCGTTTGCGGCGTTGCGCCAGCTCCGGCCACGGACAGGTGTTGGCAACATCGTGCTTCTGCAGCCACGCGCGGCGGGCCGTGGCCACCCCCCAGCGCATGTTTGCCAGCGTGCTCGTACGGTGCGCGTCGGAGTCGATCACGAGCATCACCCCAGCTCGTACGGCGGCGCGGGCGGGCACCTCGGAGAGGTCGCGTCGGTCGGGGTTGGCGTTGATCTCGAGCATCGTCCGCGTGCGCGCTGCCGCGGTGAACACGGCATCCAGATCGATCGCGTACGGCTCGCGGCGCTCGATCAGCCTGCCGGTCGGATGGCCGATCGCGTCCACCAGTGGGTGTTCTACGGCGGTGATCATCCGCTCGGTCATCGCCTGCTCGGACATGCCAAATGACGTGTGCACGCTCGCAACGATCCAATCGAGCTCACCCAGCAACTCGTCCTCGTAGTCGAGCGAGCCGTCGGGAAGGACGTTCACCTCGCTGCCCGCAAGCAGCTCGATCCCCTGCACGCGTGTGTTCACCTCGCGTATCAGCTCGATCTGGCGGCGCAGCTGCTCAGGCGAGACGTCGTTGCCGAATCCGTGGCTGGCCGAGTGGTCGGTGATCGCCAGATACTCATAGCCGCGATCGCGTGCCGCCAGCGCCATCTCCTCGATCGTGTTATGTCCGTCGGAGGCGATCGTGTGGCTGTGCAGGTCGCCGCGGATGTCCGTCAACTCGATCAGCCGCGGCAAGGTGCCACCGCGAGCGGCCTGGAGCTCACCGCGATTCTCGCGCAGCTCTGGATCTATATAGGAGAGGCCGAGGCGCTGATAGACGTGGTGCTCGGTTTCGTACGTGTCGGTGGCACCGGTGGAGTCGTCGAGGATGCCGTACTCGGATACGTGCAGCCCCGCGCGTACAGCCGCTTCCCTGAGTGCCGCGTTGTGCGGGCCGGAGCCGGTGAAGTGCTGCAGCAGGTTGCCCAGCTGGCTGGGTGCCGCGATCCGTAGATCCACTCCCATGCCCGAGTGGGTACGGCCCTTCGCTCCCGCCTTGCCCGCCGAGCTCACCCGCTCGATCTGCTCCAGCTTCGACAGGCTCTTTGCGAGCGTCGTGAGCCTGGTGGTCGTGGCGATGATGTCGATGTCCTTCACCGAATCGGCTTGCCTACGGATCGAGCCGGCGAGCTCGATGTGCGCGTCGTCGCCTGCACGCTCCGTCAGACCGGCCACCAGCTCCTGGCCGATCTCGAGCGCCCGTGGCAGCACCACGCGCGCGGAGGCATGCGCTGTCGGGTTCGCATCGAGCTCAGCCAACGCGCCCAGCACGCTTTCCTCGAGCTTTGGGCCGACTCCGCGCACTGTGCGAAGACGCTGAGCCAGTGCCGCGTCGCGTAGCGCCTGCAGCGAGTCGACGCCCAGCTCGGAGTGCAGTAGCCGCGCGCGCTTGGGCCCCAGCCCGGGTAGCCGCGTGATTGCGATCAGGCCGGGCGGGAACTTCGCCCGCAGCCGCTCCGCCGCGGGAATTGCTCCCGTCTGCGCGAGCGCCAGGATCTTCTCCTGCAGTGTCTTGCCGATACCCGGCAGCTCGCTTGCGCGTCCCGCCAGCGCGAGCGCGGCCACCGAAACCGACGCTTCGCGCACCGCCTTTGCTGCTGCCCGGTAGGCGAGCACGCGGTGGACGATCGCGCCGTCCAGCTCATATAGGTCGCCGAGTTCGTCCAGCGCATCCGCGATCGCGGCATTCGACAGGGGGGATTCGGTCACGGCCATCAGCGTAGGAGTCCCGTCGGTCCTACCCGCCAGCCCGCTGCGCTGTAATCATTGCCAGACGGCGTGAGCAGTCCCTCGCCGCGAGGTGGGGGCGCAGACGTTGGGCCGCACGCACTAGGGTACGCCAGCGCATGTCCGGCGAGCCCTGGCTGATACTTCCCACCTACAACGAGATCGAGAACCTGGAGGCGATTGTGGTCGCCGCCAGCAACGCACTCGCAGGCGCCGCACCAGAGGGGTTCAACATCCTTGTCGTCGACGATGGCTCCCCGGACGGCACTGGGCAGCTTGCCGATCGGCTGGCCGGCGAGCACGCCTGGATGCACGTGCTGCACCGCAGCGAGAAGAACGGCATCGGGCCGGCCTACCTCGCGGGCTTCCGCCACGCGCTCGACCAGGGCGCCGGTTACGTGATGGAGATGGATTCGGACTTCTCCCACGATCCCGCTGACCTGGCACGTCTGCTGCAGGCGGCCTACGACGGCGCCGATCTTGCCCTTGGCTCGCGCTACGTCGCCGGCGGTGGCGTCGCCGAATGGGGTCTGCTCAGGCGCTTCATCAGCCAGGGCGGCTCGACGTACGCACGACTCGTGCTTGGCCTGCACGTGCAGGACCTGACAGGCGGCTTCAAGTGCTTTCGCCGCGAGGTGCTGGAAGCGATTCACTTCGACAGCGTTCGCTCTCAGGGCTATGCCTTCCAGGTGGAGCTCACCTATCGTGCCGTACAGGCAGGCTTTCGCGTCGTCGAGGTGCCGATCACCTTTCGCGACCGCCAACAGGGCACCAGCAAGATGTCCTGGAGGATTGCAGCCGAGGCCATGTGGCTGGTGCCGCTGCTTCGCTTCAGGTAGCAGGTGGTGTGAGCCGATGGGGTGGGGATGGACGCCTCCGCCTATGCGTTCGCCCACGGCATGCGCCAGACGCGCGCGACGCTGCGCGCCTGGCAGAGCACCCCATTCGCGGTCGTCGGCCGCTGGCTGGCCGGTTCACTGCTCGCTGCCGTGTGCCTGCTCACGGCGGTGCTGGCGATCGCATGGCTCGACCGTGGCTACCAGCAGGTCCTGACCCTTCGCTCGCCCTTTGCGGTGGGCGACCCGGCGGAAGTGCTGCGCATCGTTGCCAGCAACCTGCTCGTGCTCGCGCTGCACGCGATGGCGTGCGTGGCGGGCTTCATGGCTGGCAGCTCGCTGCCGCTGCAGGCCCAGCACCAGCGCGGTCTATCACGCTGGGTACACGAACACGGCGCGCGCCTGGCGATCGTGTTCGTGATCGGCGCCACGATCTTCTCGCTGAGCCTGCAGGCATACGTCATCGGCCACACGCTTGCCGGTGTATCGCACTTCCTGGGCGTTTCGCCGGCGCTACTGCTGTTGGGGGTGCTGCCGCACGCTGTCCTCGAGCTGACAGCCCTGTTCTTGCCGCTTGCGGCGTGGATCATTGCCAGCCGCAAAGGGGAGTGGGATCAGCTGCTGGCTGCCACCTTCGTGACCGTTGCCATCGCGGTGCCGATGGTCGTCTTGGCGGGGTTGATCGAGGTGTATGTCTCACCGCACCTGTTCACAGCGCTCACCCACATCCACCCGCCGATCGTGCGCTACTCAGAAGGCTGGCTCGTCACCGTCGGCTGATCGGTCACAGCCGCCTCGGTGCTCGTATGTGCAGCCCGATCAGCCGCCTCGGTGCTCGCCGGCGCAGCTTCCGGTGGGTCATCGCCCGTCTCGCTGTGCAGCAGCCACGACAGGAACAAGCCTGAGGCCACGACCACCACGCCGATGATTGCCGGCCCGCTGGCTGAGGCAAGGGGAAGCACTAGACACACGATATCCGGCGTGTGCACAAGATCGGCGACTCGTCCTGAACGGCCGGCAACCCTTCCTTCATTTTGTATAGTGGTGCGTAAGCGACTAAGGAGACCGACATGGCAGGCACACTCACCCAGATCACCGACAACAACTTTGACGCCGAGGTGCTCGAGGCCGAGGGGCCCGTGCTCGTCGACTTCTGGGCCCCGTGGTGTGGTCCCTGCCGGGTCGTAGCCCCCGTGCTCGAGGAGATCGCCTCCGAGCGTGCCGACCTACGGATCGTCAAGCTGGACATCGACGAGAACCCCCAAACAGCCGCACGCTTTCAGGTGCTCTCCATCCCCACCATGATCCTCTTCAAAGGCGGCCAGCCGGTCAAGACCGTCGTCGGCGCCTACCCCAAGAAGAAGCTAGAGGCCGAGCTGGAGCCAGCGCTTACCTGAGGTCTGCTCGCTTGAGGGAGATCGTCAGCGGCAGTCCGTCGATCTCCGTCTGCTCCGTATAGTCCATCGAATTGGCGACAGGGGCGCATGTCTCGCCCAGGCTCAGCTCCACCGCCAGCGTCTCTCTGGCGAGATAGTCGCGGTGGGTCTCGGCGGCGTCGATCAGCGCCCGGTCGCCGTCGAGCGCTAGCGAGATGCGGTCCTCCACCTGCAGACCCGCGCTCTTGCGTGCGTTCTGCACCGCGTGCACTATCTCTCGCGCCAGTCCCTCGCGGCGCAGGTCCTCGTCGATCGTCAG
>DATHLT010000152.1:0-6499 GCA_035487855.1 Solirubrobacteraceae bacterium | reverse complement strand
TCCAGAGCCGATCTCGAGCGATCGAGCGTAGTGGCCGGGCTCATGACCGAGCGCCTTGCGGACCTTGGCGCTGACCTGGCTGAGCCCGAGATCGCCGAAGTCGATGCCCCACTTGGAGTCGTAATGGTCGGCTGCCACATCGTGGTAGCGGGTGTTGGCGTCGCGGATCTCCTCCGCGCTCAAAACAGATGACATCGGGCGGACCATATACTCGCGCGCCGTGGCCGCGTCTGCAACTACCGATCTGACTATCTCAAACATAGGTATCTCTTGACAACAACCTCTAGCTCGGAGCCAGCTCCCATCGTCTTCCAGCAGCGCGATCAGCCCGAGGGCGTGCCGCCGTTGGCACTGACCGGCGAGCGCACGCTGCCCGACGTGCCCGAGGAGAACTACTGGTACCGCCGCCACCTCGTCGTGTACGAGTGGATCGCTAGACGAATGCAGGGGCTGCGCGCGATCGACATGGCCTGCGGTGAGGGATATGGCTCGGACGTGCTCGCGCGGAGCGCCGCCAGCGTGGTCGGCGTCGATGCGAACCCCGAGGCTCATGAGCACGCGCGGCTGCGCTATGTGCGCCCCAACCTGCGCTTCGAGCGCGCCCTTGTCGATGGTTTCTCCGAGCAGGCCGACGCGGTGGTGTTCCTGCAGACGATCGAGCACATCGAGGATCCCGGCGCCGTCCTCGATCACTTTCGTTCGCTCATCGGCAGCGCGGGAGCCGTGTTCGTGTCCACTCCCAACGTGCTCACCTTGGCTCCCAAGGGTGCCCCGCGCTCAGACAATCCTTGGCACGTCCACGAGTATCGCCAGCACGAGTTCGAGCAGCTCTGCCGGGCACACTTCTCAAACGTGGAGCTCTACGGCCTGTTCCATGCGCGCAAGCTGCGCGCGCATGAGCTAGCGCTGCGCCTCGGCTGGGATCAGGTGCACGCACGCCTCGGCCTGACTCGCCGCTTCTATGACTGGTTCACGCCCGCGATCGCGGCCGCCGACTTCGAGTTGCGTGCCGCCGGCGAGGCCGACCTGGATCGCGCGCTTGACTTCCTCGCGGTGTGCCGACCGTGAACGCCGGCCGCGAGCGCGGCGCGCTGGCGATCGTCTTGCATACACACATGCCCTACGTAGAGGGCTTTGGTCGCTGGCCCTTCGGAGAGGAGTGGCTGTGGGAGGCGATCGTCGGCTGCTACCTGCCGCTGCTCGATTTGCTCGACGAAGGAGCGCCGCTGACGCTGTCGCTGACGCCCGTGCTTTGCGACCAGCTCGAAGCCCCCGGCATAGGTGAGCGCTTCGCCGTTTTTGTCGAGGATGTGCGGCGCAAAACCCACGATGAGGACGCGGCGGGGCTGCGCGCTGGAGGGCATGAGCAGCTGGCGCTCGAGCTCGAGCGCTCATGGCGCGAGTACGCTGGGGCGCTCGAGAGCTTGCGTAGGCGTGGGGGGGAGCTGCTGCATGCGCTCGCGCCCCACGCTCAGTGGACGTCCTCGGCCACGCACGCGATCCTGCCGCTGTTGGCCACCGACGCGGGGGTACGTCTACAGGTGCGTACCGGCGTACAGTCGCACCGCAGGCGTTTCGGCGACGACTGGCGCGGTGGCTTCTGGCTACCCGAGTGCGCCTACGCGCCGTGGCTCGAGCGAGCACTGGAGGATGCCGGCGTGGGTGCGGTATGCGTGGAGCTGAGCAACCGCTTTGGCATCGGTGCCCGCGAGCACCTCCACCCGATCGTCACCGAGTCAGGGGTGGCGCTCGTACCGATCGACCGCGCCACGATCTCGCTCGTGTGGAGCGACGCCGGCTATCCAGCCGCCGGTGCATACCGCGACTACCACCATCACACGATCCACCACCACAACCCCTGGAACAACAATGGCGACGCCTACGACCACGCCGCCGCTCTGTCTCTGGCTCGCGAGCATGCCGCAGATTTCGTCACACAGACGCTGGCCCGTCTGCACCGGGCGAACGAGTCAGGCGGCGCGTCGCTACCCGGTGGCGGACTCGTCGTCTGTGCGCTCGACACCGAGCTGCTCGGACACTGGTGGTATGAGGGAATCGATTGGTTGCGCGCCGTCGTGGCTGAGTGTGCTTGCCAGGGGCTCGAGCTGGTGCGCTTGGATGATGCGCTCGAGGGCGCCGAGCATGCACCGGATGGGGCGGAGGTGCTAGCAGGCTGGCAGGCCAGCACTTGGGGCAAAGACGGCGATCTATCGACCTGGTCTGGTGCGCCAGTCGCAGATATGGCGTTTGCGGCACGCGCCGCCGAGCTGCAGGTCGTGGCTGCCGGCGACCGGGTCGGTGCGGGAGCCGTGCGCGAGCTGTTAGCGCTTCAGGCCAGCGATTGGCCGTTCATGGTCAGCCGCGATATCGCAGCGCCGTACGCGCACGAACGCTTCCACGGACATCAGCATGCGCTCGCGCAAGCGTTGGCTCGCGGCCAGCAGGCCGACGTCGGAGCTCTGCGGAACCTAGCCGTCGACGCCGAGCGCGCTTGCCTGCTCGATCCGTCCTAGGCTCTCACTCCCAGCGCATCGCCTGTGGCGTCTCCCGCATGCGGATGACACGCGCGGGCGTACCCGCGACCACCGCGTTCTCTGGCACCTGCTTGGTGACGACCGAGCTCGTGCCAATCACGCTGTTCTCGCCCACGCTCACCCCCCGTAGGATGCACGCGCCGTAGCCGACCCACACGTTGTGCCCAACACGTACGTCGCGCTTATAGATGCCCTGCAGACGGATCGGGCGCTCTACCTCGGTGACGCCGTGGTCGAAGTCGATCAGCATCACCCGGTCGGCGATGATGCACTCCCGTCCGATCGACACGTGCTGATAGGCGGAGATCGTGCAGTCCTGGCCCATCACCGTCTTCGCACCGATGCTCACCTCGCCCTCATGCACACGGATCTTGGTCCCATGCCCGATCCACGACCAGCGGCCGATGCGCAGCCTCGCATGGCGACCGATCTCGAGTGTCACGTCCGGGCAGATGAAGCAGATGCCGTCTGTCTGCAGGCGCTTGCCGAAGCGCAACTTGAGAAGCACATATCGAAGCACCAGTCGCGCGTAGTGGCGGTTCAGCATGCGATTGGCGCGCATGAAGCGCAGCAGCGTCAACGGCCCGCCGTGTAGCGGCGCCGGCGCCAGTCGCGCGGCAGTCTCGGCCTGCTTGGCGCGAGCCTCCGCGTCGGCGCCAGCAGCGTCTTTGGCGTGATCGGCGGTGTCGGCAACCAGCTCCATCGCGCTCGAATCGTAAGGGACAGCCAGACGGGCGGGGCACTCCTGCGAGATGGTGGTGGCTTGATGCTGGGCTGGCAGATAGCGCGACCCCTGCGATGATTGCGCCCTGGATGACAGAGCCGACGCTAGCCCAACGCCTGCTTGACGGCGACCGCCGTGCGCTCGCCCGCGCGATCACGCTTGTCGAGGACAACCGCCCCGAGGGTTGGGAGCTCGTGCGCGAGGTCTATCCCTATACGGGCAAAGCCGAGGTGGTGGGGTTCACTGGGCCTCCGGGGGTGGGCAAGTCGACGCTCATCGGTGCGCTCACCAAGGCGCGGCGACAGGCTGGTCGAAGCGTAGGGGTGCTGTCGATCGACCCATCCTCACCGTTCACTCAAGGCGCGCTACTCGGGGACCGCATCCGCCTTACCGAGCACTTTCTCGATCGGGGCGTGTTCATTCGTTCGATGGCCAACCGCGGCGCGCTCGGCGGGCTGTCCGAGGCGGCGCTACAGGCGGCGCTGCTGCTCGATGCCGCTGGCCGCCAGGACGTGTTCGTGGAGACTGTTGGCGTCGGTCAGGCGGAGATCGACATCATCGATCACGCCGACACGATCGTGCTCGTGCTGATGCCTGGCTCGGGCGACTCGATCCAGGCATTGAAGGCCGGCGTGATGGAGATCCCGGACGTGATCGTCGTCAACAAGGCTGACCATCCGCTGACCGACGCGATGATTCGCGAGATCCGCGGTGTGCTTTCGCTCGCGAACCTCGACCGCACGCCTGAGGAAGTCCGCGGACACTGGCGTGTGCCGATCCTCAAGACCGAGGCCGCGCGCGGCGAGGGCATCGCTGAGCTCGTACAGAGCCTTGACGAGCACCGCGCCCACATCCTCGGCGCCGGCCAGCTAGATGAGCGCCGCGCACGCAATCTACGTAGCGAGGTGCTCGCGATTGCGACCGCGCGCATGCGGCGCCGACTCGAAGAGGACCTGCAGGAGGACACCGAGTTCCAGCACTTGCTCGCGGAAGTGGTGCAGCGGCGGCTCGATCCAGCCAGTGCGGCGGCATCGCTGCTGGAACGCGTGGGCGCCGAGCGGATCAGCTAGCTTGGCCCCTCTCTAGGCCGGCGGTCCGCTATAGGTCGGGGTGCAGCGAACGAGCCGTCGCCGAGCGTGGGATGGAGCGCTGGTCTGCCAGCGTGCCGATCACGCGGTCCCCAACGGTTGAGGTCACGCCGAACCAGTAGTGCTCGTTCTTGTAATGGTGTAGGCGATGGTTACGCCAGATCGCCCTGTAGTAGCGGCTGCGCGCTCGGTGCGGGGTGTGGATCAGGAAATGGGTCCACTCATATGCGCTGAGGATCGCAAAGCTGGTTGCGACGCCAGTGGTCGCGTAAGCCAGGCGCGGGCCACCGATCACCAGATCGATAGGGAACGACAGCGCCCAGTTGACAGCCGCGATTGCGACTAGAAACAGGAGCACCGCATACAACGGGATCAGCACGCCCGCGAGCACGGTGGGCGCTTCGTGATGCGCACGATGCTCGCGTGCGCTCAGCATCTCGATTTTGTGTCCAAACAGCGTGAAGGGCCGGGCGTGCAGCAGGTAGACGTGAATGGCCCACTCCACGAACGGCGTCACCGCGAACAGGCCGGCCACCATAACGAGGTCGCGCCAGCTGAAGTGGCCCTGGACGGCACGCGCCGCGACCGCGAGGGCGAGCGCGCCAAAAAGGTAGGGGGGCGAGGGCTGGCGCACGAACACACGCGCGCAGTCGCGCAGCGATGGTCCCGCGTCGCTCTTGGTCGGCACCGCCTCCAGGGGCGCTGTCAGCGCGTCGCTGTCAGAGCTTCGGGCGGCGCTTTGGAGTTGTGGTTCCTCGAATTGCACGATCAGCTCCGACATCCTCATTGATGCTAACCGAGCGCGCTCTCTCCAACGATGGACCCCAGCTGGGATCGACGGTACGCAATCGTGCGTTACGCAAGTTTGCGTAATGGCGCGGTGCCCAGCTTACGCGTCGTTCTCGAGCACCCACTGCCCGAGGAATGGCTCGCTGATCCAGGCCTCTCCACGCTGACGGCCGACCAGCTCGGCTTTCTCCAAGGCGCCCAAGGCCCGTTGGACGCTTGAACCACCCGGCAGGGCGTGGCGACGACGATAGTCGGCTGCGAGCGGGTGCCCGGGTTCTTCGGCGAGCGCTCTGAGCAGGAGTCGCTGATGCGCGGAGGCATCCTCCCAGACGAGACTGAAGTGGGCGTGCTCCGAGTTGAGCACGTTGGTCACGGCTTCAGCGACCTGCGCATCGGTCGCGGCGGCGCCGGCGGGTGTTTCCTGCCAGAGGAAGTAGCACAGCTCCTGGGTCGCGTATGGATGTCCATGGGTCGTCTCGAGGACAGCTGTGATGGCGGCGGATGTGATCGCCTTACCTGTGCGCTGGAACTGCCGCTCGATGTATTCCCCGAACGGATGTGGATCGATCACACCGAGCTCGATCTGCTTCGCGCTGCGCCAGAAAGGCTCGTTCTCATTGCTGAAGATCTGCTCCATCATGTGGCGCTTGCTACCGAGGTAGAGATGCGCGACCTCGGGCTGCTGCTGGAAGACGGAGCGCATCAGGCGTGGGAGGTTCGCATCGATGTCGACGATCTCCTGAAACTCGTCCAGTATCAGCACGACGGGGCGCTTGCGCTCGCCGGCGAGCTGCCCCGGCAGCTCGAGCAGCCGCTCCAGTGTTGCGTTGATGTCCTCTTTGCGCCTGCCCGCATCGAAGCCGAAGCTCAACGAGCCATCCTCTGGATCGACCGTGATGGTGGGCGCGATCCGCAGGCCCTGGAAGATGCGCAGTCGCTCCTTGGCACGGAAGAGCGGTGACGCGATGTCCTCGTGGATGGTTCGCGCCAGCTTCTCGGCAAGCTGCGTGGCGGTGGGTGTTGTCATCAGGTTCACGTGCGCGACAAGCGCGCCCTGTGCGACCAGCTCCTGGGACACGCGCCACATGAGCGATGACTTTCCGTAGCGGCGGGGGGCGAAAAGGACCACGTCCTGCCCGTTCAGGGCATCGGCCTCCAGCTCCGCGGTCTCTCGCTCACGATCCGTGAATGCATCGTCCAAGGCGAGCGCGCCGTAGCGAAATGGGTTGATTGTCGAGGCGGTCGCCATCCTTCAATCATAGCACTATATTGCGTAGAAATGACTACGCAGTTATGCGTTACGCAAGCTTGCGTATTCAAGCACCGAGCGCCCGCGCGATCACCATCTGCTGGACCTCGTCTGT
>DATHLT010000151.1:0-17520 GCA_035487855.1 Solirubrobacteraceae bacterium | reverse complement strand
GAGCGACTGATCGCCGGCAACGCCGCCGCGAGCTTCCGTCTGGAGACACGCGGTGAGACCGCGATCGAGCGCGTGATCTCGCTGGTGCTGCTCGGCGACCTCGTGTCGATCTACCTGGCAGCGCTGCGAGGAGTCGACCCCGGGCCGGTGAAGATCCTCGACGAGCTCAAGGCCGCACTCGCCGAGCGCTAGGACGCTTCCCGGCAGGGAGCGTGTGCTACCTTGCGGAGCGGCCGAGGAGCGCTGCGACGGGCTGTAATCCGCCACGCTCGGCCCGTTCTCTCTGCAGCAAGGGCGCTCACCTGACCCGACAGGAGGCTTCGTCATGTCAGCAATGACTCCCACAGCAACGCTCACCACCGACTTCAAGGTCGCCGATCTCTCGCTCGCCGAGTTCGGCCGCAAGGAGATCACGCTCGCCGAGCACGAGATGCCGGGCCTGATGGCGATCCGCGCCGAGTACGCAGACGCGCAGCCGCTGCGCGGCGCGCGCATCACCGGCTCGCTGCACATGACGATCCAGACCGCCGTGCTGATCGAGACGCTGACGGCGCTCGGCGCCAAGGTCCGCTGGTGCAGCTGCAACATCTTCTCCACGCAGGATCACGCCGCGGCTGCGGTCGCCGTCGGTCCCGAGGGCACGGTCGAGGACCCTCGCGGCGTCCCGGTGTACGCCTGGAAGGGTGAGACGCTCGAGGAGTACTGGTGGTGCACCGAGCAGGTGCTCAACTGGCCACAGGCAGCGGAGGGTGGGGACCCAGATCAAGCCGGGCCGAACATGATCCTCGACGACGGCGGTGACGCGACGCTGCTCGTGCACAAGGGCACGGAGTACGAGAAGGCGGGCGCTGTGCCCGCGCCGACGGCAGCTGACTCCGAGGAGTACCAGGTGATCCTGTCGGTGCTGTCGCGCTCGTTGGGCGAGGACCCGCAGCGCTGGACGCACATCGGCGAGGGCATCAAAGGCGTCACCGAGGAGACCACCACCGGCGTGCACCGGCTCTATCAGATGGTGCAGGACGGCGAGCTGCTGTTCCCCGCGATCAACGTCAACGACTCGGTCACGAAGTCCAAGTTCGACAACCTGTACGGCTGCAGGCACTCGCTGATCGACGGCATCAACCGCGCGACCGACGTGATGATCGGGGGCAAGGTGGCAGTCGTGTGCGGCTTCGGCGACGTCGGCAAGGGCTGCGCGGAATCGCTGCGTGGCCAGGGCGCTCGCGTGATCATCACCGAGATCGACCCCATCTGTGCACTGCAGGCAGCGATGCAGGGATATGAGGTCAAGACACTCGAGGATGTGATCGACACCGCTGACATCTTCGTCACGACGACCGGCAACAAGGACATCATCAAGGCGCAGGACATGGCGCGCATGAAGCACCAGGCGATCGTCGGCAACATCGGCCACTTTGACAACGAGATCGACATCGCAGGCCTGACGAAGGTTTCCGGGATCGAGCGGGTCAACATCAAGCCGCAGGTCGACAAGTGGGTGTTCCCCGATGGCCACGCCATCCTGATGCTCTCCGAGGGGCGCTTGTTGAACCTCGGCAACGCGACCGGGCACCCGAGCTTCGTGATGAGCAACTCGTTCTCCAACCAGACGATCGCACAGATCGAGCTGTTCACAAAGAACGACGAGTACGAGAAGCAAGTGTACGTGCTGCCCAAGCACCTCGACGAGAAGGTCGCGCGGCTGCACCTCGACGCGCTCGGCGTGAGGCTCACCCGCCTCAGCGACGAGCAAGCCGCTTACATCGGCGTGCCCGTCGAGGGGCCATACAAGCCAGACCACTACCGCTACTAGCCAGATGCCCGCTGGCCGGCGCCATGCTGCGTCCTCGATCAGCTCGCCTGTGCCCTATGGGTACGTGCTAGCGCACGCCACGCTCACTGCGTCCTTGCCTGGCTTGACCAGCGACCCTCTGGTCAAGCCGAGACGGGGATGGCGCGGTCGATGAAGGCTATGGTGCTGGCAGCCGGGCTTGGCACCCGCCTGCGTCCGCTGACATTTGAGATCACCAAGCCGATGGTGCCGGTGTTGGATCGGCCGGTGATGGAGCACATTGTCGACCTGCTGGACAAGCACGGTTTCGAGCAGGTGATCGCCAACCTGCACTACTTCCCGGACTCGATCCGTGAGTACTTTGGCGAGCGACTTTCCTACCGCTTCGAGGAGGAGCTGTTGGGCACCGCCGGCGGCGTGCGCGGCTGCGCGGAGTTCTTTGGCGATGAGCCGTTCCTGGTGATCTCGGGCGATGCGCTCACGGACATCGATCTGCAGGCATTCGCAACCAGGCACAAGCAGGCCGGCGGGGTTGCCACGCTGGCGGTGAAGCAGGTCCCCGACACGCGCGAGTACGGCGTAGTGCTGCACGACCGTGAGGGTCGCATCACGGGCTTTCAGGAGAAGCCGCCGCCGGAGGAGGCGCTGTCGGATCTGGGCAACTGCGGAATCTATATGTTCGACCCGAAGATCTTTGATTACTTCCCCAGCCGTCCGTTCGTGGATTGGGCGCAGGATGTCTTCCCAGTGCTACTGGAGAACGATGTGCCCTTCTACATCCACGAGGTGCAGGAGTACTGGAACGACGTTGGCTCGCTGGGCGAGCTCAGGCAGGGCACATTCGATGCGCTGCAGGGCGAGCTGCACCTCGAGATCGAGGGCCAGGAGATCAGCCCCGGCGTGACCGTGGCCGGCGGGCAGGAGTTGCCCGCAGACGCTGAGGTCGAAGGGCCTGTGTGGATTGGCACCGACGTGAGCATCGGCGCGGGTGTCCGCCTGATGGGCCCCGTGGTGCTGGGCGACGGCGCCACCGTAGGCGACCACGCACAGCTGCGCGAGAGCATCGTCTTCCCTGGCACTGAGATCGCCGCCGAGTCGATCCTGATCGGCGCGATTGCCGGTCATAGCGGGATCCTCGAGAGTCTGCGCCGCCGCGGCTGAGCCCACTCGGGCCTGGCCTGCTCGTTACGCGACCCTCCACAGGGGTAGATATCTGCCTCCACAGGATCGCTCGACACGCACAGCCGCGTAACGCTTTCGCGTGACGCGCTTAGAACAAGAAGAGGCCCGCCGAAGCGAGCCCCTTCCTGGAAAGTGAGACCATACTACTGACGACAATTGTCATCATATCACGGATTGCGGATGGCATCTACTCGTTTGCGGTGGAGTGTCTCCAGCTGTCCTACTGAGTGCCACTGGCTTTGTGTTTAGTGCCATTTACATCTGCCGCATTCAGGCGTAGCATCGTGACCACGCCATTACAAAAGGCCGACCGAAGGAGCGTGTGATGCAGATCGACATCAAGGGTCGAAACGTCCCGGTCACCGACGAGCTCCGTGCGCATGTCGAGCGTCGTCTGACTAAGGTCGCGCGCCAGGTCTCAGACCTCGCTCGCCTCGAGGTAGAGATCTTCAAGGAGCGCAATCCCCGCGTGGCCAACAGCCAGGTGGCGGAGTGCACGCTGTACCTAAAGGGTGTCACGCTGCGCGCCCACGACGCCTCGCCGGAGATGCTGCACTCGTTGAATCTAGTTGTCGACGAGCTCGCGCGCCAGGTCAAGCGCCACCGCGACAAACTGCGCCATCGGCGCGAGGCGCATGCTGCCGCAGCACGTGTTGCACGCGGCGAGGCTCAAGGAGCGACGCTACCGTCGTTCTAAGGCCCTGAGCCTGCCCGCCACCGGTCGGCGCCGCGCGCCCTGTTGAGGGAGCGGCCGCCGACCGGACCAGCAGCTGACCTGGAGCTATCGGCAGCAGCTGACTTGGAGCTACAGGTAGCCGACGGCTGAAGATGTTGCCGCGGCGATCGAGTGCGGCATAACTCGGAGCGCCGGAAGCTATCCTTGGCGCATGCCCTCCGTGCTCGATCGCGCCCTGAACGTTGGCGAGGCGAAGAAGTTCAAGGAATACCAGAAGCGTGTGACGCTGATCGGCGCGTTCGAGGCAGAGCTCGAGCACGACAGCGACGCGGAACTGCGCGAGCGGATGGACACACTGCGCGCGCGAGCCGCCGAAGGAGAGGATCTGGACGCGCTGCTGGCTGAGTGCTTCGCGGTCGTGCGCGAGACTGGTAAGCGCAAGATGGGTATGCGCCACTTCGACGTGCAGCTGATCGGTGGCATGGCTCTGCACGAGGGGCAGATCGCCGAGATGAAGACTGGAGAGGGCAAGACCCTGACGGCGACGCTCGCGGTCGTGCTGAACTCGCTGGCTGTGCGCGAGCCGAGCTCTGAGGGGTCCGGGGTAGACGGCTCCGAAACGGCGGCGCCCGAACGCAGGGGTGTGCACGTGGTGACCGTCAACGACTACCTGGCGCGCCGTGATGCGGAATGGATGAGCCCCATTTACGACGCGCTCGGCGTGAGCGTGGGGGTGCTGCAGAGCCAGCAGTCCTTTGAGGAGAAGCAGCAGGCGTACTCGTGTGACGTGGTCTACGGCACCAACTCTGAGTTCGGCTTCGACTACTTGCGCGACAACATGGCCAAGGACCTTGGCGAAAAGGTCCAGCGCGGGCACTACTTCGCGATCGTGGACGAGGTCGACAACATCCTCATCGACGAGGCGCGTACGCCGCTGATCATCTCGGGTGCCCCCGAACAGGCTGCCGATCTGTACGTCAAGTTCGCCAAACTGGCTCCGCGGTTGGTGGCGGGCAAAACGCCTGAAGGCATGGACCCGCGGACCAAGAAGCAGTTTATGGCGGACTTCGACTATGAGGTCGACGAGAAGCAGAAGACCGTGGCAATCTCAGAGCAGGGCGTTGCCAAGGCCGAGCGTTTCCTTGGCATCGACCATCTGTATCGGGCGGAGAACGGGCATCTGGTCAACCACCTGATCCAGGCGCTGCGCGCGGAGGCGCTGTACAAGCGCGACGTCGACTACGCGGTGGTCGACGGCGAAGTGAAGATCATCGACGAGTTCACCGGGCGCATCCTCGACGGGCGGCGCTGGTCGGAGGGCCTGCATCAGGCGGTGGAGGCCAAGGAAGGCGTCCGCGTCCAGGAGGAGAACCAGACGCTCGCGACGATCACTTACCAGAACTACTTCCGACTGTACGACAAGCTAGGCGGCATGACCGGAACCGCGCTCACGGAGGCGACCGAGTTCATGAAGATCTACGAGCTGCCCGTCGTGCAGATCCCCACGAACAGGGACATGGTCCGGGGAGATCGCAACGATCAGGTCTACAAGACCAAGGAGGGCAAGTGGAGTGCGGTCGTCAAAGAAATCGCCGCGCGCAACGAGGCCGGCCAGCCGGTGCTGGTGGGGACGATCTCCGTCGAGGTTTCAGAGCTCCTGTCCGATCGCCTGACCAAGCGTGGGATCAAGCACACAGTGCTGAACGCCAAGCCAGAGCACGCGGCACGCGAGGCCGACATCGTGGCTGAGGCTGGTCAGCCGGGAGCGGTGACGATCGCCACCAATATGGCCGGTCGTGGCGTGGATATCAAGCTCGGCGGCAACCCCGATCACCTGGCCGCTCAGCAGCTGGCGCGGGAAGGCGTGGACATAGAGGACACCGAGGTATACGAGCGGCGTATGCAGGAGATTCTGCCGGAGGTGGAGCGCAAGCTGGCCGACAGCCGCGAGATCGTGACAGCCGCCGGCGGGCTATTCATCTGTGGCACCGAGCGCCACGAGTCACGCCGCATCGACAATCAGCTGCGCGGTCGCGCCGGACGCCAGGGCGACCCGGGCGAGTCGCGATTCTTCCTGTCCGCGGAGGACGACCTCGTGCGGCTGTTCGCCGGCGATCGCATCTACAAGATCCTCGACAAACTGGGCGGCACCGACGAGGAGGGCAACGAGGAACCAATCGAGGCCAAGATGCTCTCCAAGCAGATCGAAAAGGCCCAGAAAAAGGTCGAGGAGCAGAACTTCCTGATCCGCAAACGCGTGCTCGAATACGACGATGTGATGAACGAGCAGCGGCGTGTGATCTACAAATACCGTGACGAGGTGCTCGAAGGAAAGAGCATTGGCGAGGAGGCCCGCGAAGAAGTCGCCAAGGTGATCGAGCGCACGATCGACCAGTACACGCCAGGCGACTTCGTCGAGGACTGGGACATGGATGGCCTGTTCACGGCGCTGGGTCAGCTGTTCCCGCTAGACCTCGGTAGCGAGGACCTGGAGACAATCGAGCGCAACCGGCTAGGCGAGCGCGTTGTGGAACTGGGGATGGCCCGCTACGACGAGCGCGAGCAGGCACTGGGCGAGGAGTTGATGGGGGCGCTTGAGCGCTTCCTGCTGCTGCAGACGATCGACGAACGCTGGCGCGAGCACCTCTTCGACATGGAGTACCTGCGCGAGGGAATCCACCTACGCGGCTTCGCTCAGCTGGACCCGCTGGTCGCGTACAAGAACGAAGCGTTCAACCTGTTTGGCGACCTCATGAACGCTGTGTGGGGGGAGTACGCACGCATGATCTTCAACGTCCAGGTAAACGTGGAAGGCGAGAACGGCGGCGGCGGCGGTGCTCCGATCGCTCCGTTCTCGGCGAGCGGCAACTCCACGCGTGCGGGCAAGGTCTCCTATTCGGGCGGACACAGCGCGGCGGGCGCCGGCGCGATGGCTGCAGCGGCAGCAAACGCCGGACTCAACACTGGTACCGCGCAGGCCGCCTTCGGCGAGAACGGCCAGGAAGGTGAAGCGCTGCCGGTGGTCGAGCAGCGGGTGCTCGACGACGAGCACCAGGTCGGGCGCAACGATCCGTGCTGGTGTGGCTCGGGTAAGAAGTTCAAGAAGTGCCACGGCTCGTAGACGGCCGGTCTAGGAGCGGTTGGTGGTGCTTGGCGATTCGGAATAGCTGTGACGGCCACGCCTTGGGACGCGCGCACATACGACCGCTCGAGCCAGCCACAGCAGGCATGGGCCGCTGAGGTCCTTGCGCGGCTCGAGGGCATTGCCCCGGACGCGACGGTGTTGGACGTAGGCTGTGGCACGGGGCGTGTGACGGAAGCGTTGCTGGAGCTCGTGCCGGGGGGCCGTGTGTTGGCGATGGACGCGTCCGCGGATATGGTGGCAATGGCGCGCGAGCGACTGGGCGATCGCGCGGAGATATGGTGCCAGGATGCGCTCGAATTGGACTTGAGCGAGTCGGTCGATGCGATCGTCTCGACCGCGGCCCTGCACTGGGTTGGCGAGCACGATCGTCTGTGGCAGCGGCTGGCGCGAGCGCTTCGCCCGGGTGGCCGGCTGGAGATCCAGTGTGGGGGACAGGGCAACATCGACAGGGTGCGTGAGGTGATCGACGCCGTTTCTCGCGACGCGGCTCCCCAGCTCCTAGGGTGGTCGCCGTGGGTCTTCGCGGGGCCTGATGAGACAGAACAGCGCCTACGGGACGCGGGCTTCGTGGATGTCAGGTGCTGGCTTGAAGACCGACCTACGTACCCCGAGGATGTTGGTGCGTTCGTGCGCACGTCGATCCTCGCGGCGCACCTGGAGCGCCTGCCGGCGGAGCGTCGAGAGCAGTTTGCAACGGCTGTTGTCGCTGGAGTGCAACTGCCGTTGGACTACGTGCGCCTGAATGCGTCGGCAGTGCGCGGGGCGCGGCATTGATTGAAGTGCTTGCGAGATCAGACCAGGCTAACCAGGCCTGATATGATGAACTAATGGCAGCGGTCGGCAAAGACCACATAGTCACGGTGACGGAGGCGAAAACGCAGCTTTCGAGCCTAATCGAGCGCGTGGGCGTGGGCGAGGAGATCGTGATTCGTCGGGGGCAGCGTCCTGTGGCCAAGCTCATTCGCTACGACGAGCCGGCTGTGCGTCGACGCATGGGAGCTCTGCGGGGGCAGATCTGGATGAGCGATGACTTCGATGAGCCGGACGAGGAGATCGAGCGTCTGTTCGGCACGCGCGATTGAGTCCGCTCCTGCTCGATACCCAGGCGCTGCTCTGGAGCGTTGGGGATACCAACCGTCTGTCGTCGACCGCGCGCGAGGTCCTGAGCGCCGGAGTCGTGCCGGCGTACGTCAGCGCGGCGAGCGTGTGGGAGATCGCGATAAAGCGAGCGTCCGGGAAGCTCGAGGCTCCGGACGATCTGCTCGAGCAGATCGTGATTGCCGACTTCGGCGAGCTCGGCATCACCTTCAAGCATGCGATGCTGGCTGGTGCTTTGCCGCCTCACCACCGCGACCCCTTCGACCGCATGCTCGTCGCTCAGGCTCAGAGCGAGCGTCTCATCCTAGTCACTAACGATGCGCGAATTGCAGCGTACGATGTGCCCGTGTTGTGGTGAGTCGAGTGCGACAACTGGCTCGGCGCCACACACGCTGATAGCGTGGTCGCATGGCCACAGCCGCCCCCAGCGAGTCCACGCCCCAGCGCTTGGCTGCTATCCGTGAGCAGATGACACTGCTCTCGGATTATCTTTGACCCGGCTAAGCTGGCCGAGCGAGCCCAGGAGCTCGAGGGCGAGATGGGTGCGGCGGGGTTCTGGGACGACTCCGAACGAGCGGCGGCGGTGTCAGCGGAGCATGCCCGTGCGTCCAGGCGCCTGGACGCATTCGAGGCGCTGAAGAGCGACGTCGAGGACCTGGACGGCCTGGCGGAAATGGCTGCGGAGGACGCGTCGCTACAGGCCGAGGTCGACGAGCAGATCGCCTCGGTGGAGGAGCGCTTGGCGGCACTCGAGGAGCAGCGGCTGTTCTCTGGGCGCTATGACGCGGGCGACGCGCTCGTGACGGTGAACGCGGGGGCAGGGGGGACGGACGCGCAGGACTGGGCGGAGATGGTGCTGCGGATGCTGATGCGCTGGGCGGAGCGCCGCAGCTTTCAGGTGGAGCTGCTGGAGGTGAGCGAGGGCGAGGAAGCTGGCATCAAGTCGGCCACGTTCCGCGCATCAGGTGAGAACGCCTATGGCCTGTTCGGTGCCGAGCGCGGCGTGCATCGGCTCGTGCGCCTGTCTCCTTTTGACTCCGCCCACCGCCGCCAGACGAGCTTCGCTGGTGTGGAGGTGGCGCCGGTGGTGAAAGACACGGGTGAGATCGTGATCAACGAGGACGACCTGCAGGTGGACACCTACCGCGCGTCGGGCGCAGGCGGCCAGCACGTCAACAAGACCGACTCGGCGGTGCGCATCACCCACCGCCCGACAGGGATCGTGGTGCAGTGCCAGAACGAGCGCTCGCAGTCCTCCAACCGCGCGACCGCGATGGCGATGCTGAGCGCGAAGCTATTGGAGCGCAAGGAGCGCGAACGCCAGGAAGAGATTGCCCGCGAGAAGGGCGAGGCCCAGGACGTGAACTTCGGCTCGCAGATCCGCTCGTATGTGCTGCACCCGTACACGATGGTCAAGGATCACCGCACCGATCACGAGATGGGCGACGCGCAGCGCGTGCTCGAAGGAGATCTAGATGGATTCGTGCGTGCGTACCTGTTGCAGAGCGCATCCTCGCGTGGACAACAGTAAGTGGTCAGGCTCAGGCTGGAGGCATCGCGGACGGCACCTACGGGGCTCCGGACGCGCTAAGGCGCGGCCGTGGCTGTGCCGGTGGGCGTCGGTTGCAGCCGCGTGCGATTGGGTGGGCTCAGCGAGAAGCCTTGATCTGCTCGCGCTCGGCCAGGCGGTTGCTGCGGCGCAGCTGTGCCTCGCCCTCGCGGCGGCGCTCATCGGTGGAGTCGGTGAGTAGCGGCGGCACCTCTACCGGGTTGCCCTGCTCGTCGACGGCCACCATCGTCAGGTAGGCGCTGTTGCTGTGCCGGCGTTCGCCCGTGCGCGGGTTCTCGGTGTCGACACGCACGCCCACCTCCATGGACGTGTGCCACACGGCATTGACGCTCGCCTGGAAGGTGACCAGTTCACCGACGTGGATGGGCACCCTGAACGTCATGCGATCCATGCTGGCGGTGACCACACGCTGACGGCAGTGCTTGACCGCTGCCAGCCCGGCGGCCTCGTCGCACAGCTTCATCACGGTGCCGCCGTGCACGAAGCCCGCGCCGTTGGCGTCCAATGGACCCATCCAGTGGGCCAGCGTGGCGTTCGAGTCGGTAGCTGAGCGCGCGTCCATTGCTAGTGATCCTATGCTGAAGTGCAATGAGCCCCGTGTTGGACGCCGTCACGGCCGAGTTGGTGCGTGTGGCGCTGGATGAGGACGTGCGCACCGGTGACGTGACCACGCTCGCGACCGTCGACGTTGAGGCGCGTGCAGAGGCGCTGATCACGCAGAAGGCGCCGGGGGCGATCTATGGCCTGGATGTCGCGGAAGCGGTGTTCGCGGCGCTCGATCCCGACGTCTGTTGCGAGCGCCTGGTCGAGGATGGGGTTTGGCGCGAGCAGGGCGGGCCGGTGCTGTCGATCTCAGGGCGGGCGCGGGCGCTACTGACCGGCGAGCGCACGGCGTTGAACTTTCTGACGCACCTGTCGGGGGTGGCCACGATGGCGGCGCGCGCCGCTCGCGAGGTGCAGGGCACAGGCGCGAGGGTACTCGATACCCGCAAGACGATCCCCGGTCTGCGCATGCTGGAGAAGGCGGCCGTGGCCGCGGGCGGCGCGAGCAACCACCGTGTGGGGCTGTACGACGCGATCCTGATCAAGGAGAACCACATCGCTGCCGCAGGTGGCATCACGCAGGCGATCGAGCGCGTGCGTGCAGCAGTACCGGCGCTCGCGGACACGCTGGAGGTCGAGGTGCGTAACCCCCGGGAGATCGACGAGGCGCTCGCAGCGGGTGCGCCACGGCTGCTGCTGGACAACATGGACGCGCAGCAGCTGCGTGAAGCGGTGGCACAGGTGGCAGGCAGGGCTGAGCTCGAGGCGAGTGGCGGGGTCAGCCTGCAGACGCTCCGGGCGCTCGCAGACACGGGGATAGAATGGCTGTCGATGGGTGCATTGACCCATTCCGCGCCAGCCCTAGACCTATCTCTGATCGTGGAGGCCCGGCCATGAGACTCCCGCCGCTGTGTACCCTGCTTACGATCGAGCCGCGGTGACGCGCGCATGAACTTGCCGATGGCACCAACGTTGCCGATGGCGCCGAGCCAGGGGGCGCAACCTGCTCTCTCACCGCGCGAGATCGCCGACATGAAGGCGGAAGTGCGTGAGCTTGCAGCGGCGCGGGGCGCGGTAATCCTCGCCCACAACTATCAGGTGCCGGAGGTGCAGGACGTGGCCGACTACGTCGGCGACTCGCTCGGGCTCTCGCGCCAGGCGGCCGCTGCGAACGCTGAGACGATCGTGTTCTGCGGCGTGCACTTCATGGCTGAGACCGCTTCCATTCTGTGCCCCGAGAAGACCGTGTTGATCCCCGACCTGGATGCTGGCTGCTCGTTGGCAGAGTCGATCGACTTCGACCAGCTGGCGGCCTGGAAGGCGGAGTACCCAGAGGGCGTGGTGGTGATGTACGTGAACACCACCGCCGAGGTGAAGGCGCTTACCGACTACTGCTGTACATCCGCAAACGCTGTGGATGTGGTGCGCCACATCTACGACACGCACGGCCCCGACACGGAGATCCTGTTTGGCCCGGACATGTGGTTGGGCGCGTATGTAGAGAAGGCGCTCGGCAAGCGCATGCACGTTTGGGACGGCGAGTGCCACGTGCACGCTGGCATCCGCCCCGCGGACATCGCCGCTACGCGCGCTGCTCACCCGGGCGCGGACTTTCTCATCCACCCCGAGTGTGGCTGTACGACCAGCATCATGGAGTACGTCGCCGCCGGTGACGTCTCGGCAGAGGGTGTGCACATGCTGTCCACTGGCGGGATGCTCGAGTACGCACATAGTGCCGAGCACGATTCGCGTGAGCAGGTCGAGCGCCGCGGCCAGCCCGGGCACGCTGCTGGCGAGGGCGGGGGCTCGAACGGGTCGCGGGCGCGCCGTGAGGCGGTGGTGGCGACGGAGATCGGCATGCTCTATCCGCTACAGATGGCCGCCCCTGACATTGAGTTCATCCCGGCCAACGCAGAGGCGTCGTGCAAGTACATGAAGATGATCACCCTGCCCAAGCTGCGAGACGCGCTGAGCGACATGCAGTTCGAGGTGCGCGTGCCCGAGGAGATCGCGGTCAGAGCGCGGGTGCCGATCGATCGCATGGTCGCGCTCGGCTGAGACGCCCGTGGACACTGCGCGCGGCGGCGTCCTCACCAACGGCTTCGCCGTCGGTGCCGGCTCGCGTGCAAAGCACGCCACGCTCTCTGCGTCCTTGCCGCGCTTGGTCCACGGGCGTCTCAGTGTCATGCGAAAGTGTTAGCGGATACGCTAAAATATGGGAATGGATGATGACCAGGTAGCAGGGCGGTTGATCCGCCAGATCCGCGAAGAGAGCGGTCTCAAACAGGTCGAGCTCGCTCGGCGAAGCGGAATCCACAGCTCCGTGCTGAGCGCGTATGAGCACGGCGAGCGTCAGCCGTCCGTCGCCGCGCTCGCACGTATCGCCGGGGCAGCAGGCCTCGAAGTTCGCATGGGCTCGTCGTTGGACAAGATGGAGATGCTGCGGGCTGGTGACATCCTGGTCAAAGTGATCGAGCTCGCTGAGCAGATGCCCTACAAGCCGCGCAAAGACCTAGCATACCCTCCTCTGGTTCGCTTGGCCGCATGAGCTCCCTGATCGAGCGCCTGATAGCCGTTCACGATGCGCTTGACAAGGCAAAGCTCCCGCACGCGATCGGCGGTGCGATCGCGCTTGGATATTGCATCCAGGAGCCGAGGGGCACGCGCGACGTGGACGTCAACATCTTCGTCACCCGAGCTCGCGCCGATGACGTCTTCGCGGCGCTGCCGGAGGACATCACGGTCACGCTGGCGAACGTCGAACAGGTCCAACGGGACGGTCAAACACGACTGATGTGGGACGACATGCCGGTGGACATCTTTCTCAATGTGCTCCCGTTTCATGATGAGGTTGCGGCTGGAGTCCGGCCAGTCGTGCTCGCGGGACGCACAATCCCTGTCCTCGACTGCGGCGCTCTGACTGTTTTCAAGGCGATGTTCGACCGGGGCAAGGACTGGGCAGACATCGAAGCGATGGTCGAGTACGGGTCGATCGACGTGGAGAGGACCGCTGGGCGAATCGCTGGGTTGGACGGCCCCGACTCCCGTCGCGCACAGCGGCTCAAGAACCTCGCGCCAGGCTAGATGAGCGTGGTCGCATGACACGCGTTTCCCTCGCTCTGGCCTGTCGCGTCGCGTTCGCGTGAGCGTATGAGTGTTCTCGCCAGCAGGCTTATCGACCTGCACGACGCGCTCGCCGCCGCTGATCTGCCGCACGCGTTCGGGGGCGCGATCGCGCTCGCCTTCTGCACAGAACGGCCACGCGGCACTCGCGACCTGGACGTCAACGTGTTCGTCGCACCGCAGCGGGCCAAAGACGTGTTCGCTGCCCTTCCCGACGGCGTGACCAGGAGCACAGCTGACCTCGAGACGGCGCGAAACGAAGGCCAGGTGCAGCTGTGGTGGCAGGACACACCCATCGATATCTTCCTCAACGTTCATCCCTTCCACGATGAGGTCGCAAGGGGGGTGCGGCAGGTGCCCTTCGCGGGTCGCGTAATCCCTGTCGTCAGTTGCACTGCGCTGGCGGTGTTCAAGTCGCTGATCGGCAGAACTAAGGACTGGGCGGACATCGAGGCGATGGTCGAGATGGGGGAGATGAGCGCTAGCGACGCGATCGGATGGTTGACCCAGATCGTCGGTGTGGACAGCCCCGCTGCCACCCGCATGCGAGCGCTCGCGGCCTGACGCCCAAAGGGTCAGAGACAGACCTTCTACCGCCGCGCGCGGCCGTCATGTCCCTGCTCCACTGGGCCACACCGTTATCACGTCAACGGCCGATCACGAGTGATTGACACGCTGCGCGTAGCTGGGATACGTTGAGCTCGACGGGATGCTGTCATGGGGAGGCTCGGGGACTGGCCCATATGGCGAGCTCCTGCGGTCAATAGAGCGAGGAAAGAGGGAGTCATGTTGAAGATGAGAGCGCTGCTGTTGGCGGTAATTGCCGCTGCCGTCACGGTCGTAGGCATCGTCGCACCTGCCGGCGCCAGCGCAAGCTTGTATGTGCCTTACGAAGCCGAAGCGCTTGTGGAAGGCGCGTGGAACGAGACGTGGGACCCGACCGCGCTGAGCGGCGGCAACAACGGCTGCAAACCGAGCGCCGCGCACCCATACCCGGTGGTGCTCGTGCACGCCACGTTCGCCGATGAGGGTTCTAACTGGGTGACGCTCGCGCCGCTGCTTGCCAACGCCGGCTACTGCGTGTACGGCTTCAACTACGGCGAGACGATCCTGTCGGGGCTGTTCGGCAACGTCGACGGGCTCGGCCACATCACGCAATCCGCGGAAGAACTGAAGACGTTCGTCAACAAAGTGCTCTCCCAGACGAAAGCCTCACAGGTTGACCTCGTCGGTCACTCGCAGGGCGGCCTGATGCCCAACTACTACCTCAAGTACCTGGGTGGCGCATCCAAGGTGAACACGTTCGTCGGGCTCGCACCCAGCAACCACGGCACCACGCTCGACGGCATCACGAAGTTGATCGAAAACTTCCCGTTTGCGACGCTCGTGGTGAACACGTTCATCGAAGCGATCGGTGCGCCGTCGCTCGCCGAACAGGAGGTTGGCTCGGCATTCGAGAAGAAGACATTCGAAGGCGGCGACACCGTCTCAGGGCCACGCTACGTGGTAATCGAGACCACCCATGACGAGGTCGTGACGCCTTACACCAATGCGTTTCTAAGCGGCTCGAACGTCACCAACATAACCATCCAAAACCAGTGCCCGAAAGACGGGGTGGCTCACATCGGCATGTTCGAGGACTCGCCTTCACTGCAGAACGTCCTCAACCAGCTGAGCGCCAGCCCCAACCCGTCGTTCACCGCGACGTGCAGCAAATACGGCGCGGGTATCTAGCTGACAGGACTAGAAGTGCCGCTGGAGCGGCAAGCAACCGTCGCCTCGGCCCGCACACTCGCGGGTCGAGGCAAACGCCGCCTGGTCTGTCGTTTCTGCCAGCGTGCAGAGGGACCGGGAGCTTGCTCCGGGAACCGGGTGTGCGCTGCCTTAGCGCCACCTCGCCCGCAGGTACTACCGGCTGCTGCTAAGCGACCGATCAAGACACCGTATCGAGGATCCGATGTACCCTGGCGTTCCCTGAGAGTGAGCCATTCACCAACCGAAGGCGAACTATGAGCGCCACACTGCAATTCGACGAGGACGCCTCCCGGCGCGTAGAGCGGATCTACACCACGCCCGATGTCATCGAGCAGCGCCAAACGATCCTGCGGGCACTCGCGCTCCAGCCCGGCGAGCGCGCGATCGACATCGGCTCGGGTCCTGGTCTACTCGCGTGCGAAATGGCCGTTGCTGTCGGGACCGGCGGGTTGATCTGCGGGGTGGACGTCAGCGAGAACATGCTTGCCCTCGCCAGGGCGCGCAGACCACCAGCCGGCAGCGGCCCGATCGAGTACCAAGAAGCTGGCGCGCACACGCTCCCCTATGCGGACGCGAGCTTCGACGTCGCAGTCTGCACACAGGTCTACGAGTACGTCGATGATGTTCCCGCCGCGCTGCTGGAGCTAGGGCGGGTCCTGCGCCCCGGAGGCCGGGCGCTCGTGCTTGACACCGACTGGGACTCAATCGTATGGGCTTCGAGCAACAACGAGCGCATGGACCGGGTACTCGCCGCTTGGGATGAGCACCTCGTTCACCCTCACCTGCCGCGTACGCTCACACGGCTGCTGCACGATGCGGGACTGGAAGTCACCGACCGCCAAATCGTGCCGTTGTTCAACGCCGGCTATGACCCCAACACCTACAGCGCCGGAATGCTCGAGCTGATCGCCACGTTCGTACCCGATCGCAACGGCGTGAGCGAGGCCGAAGCCACAGCATGGGCACAAGACCTAACCAAACTCGGCCCCAACTACTTCCTCAGCCTCAACCGCTACCTCTTCCTCGCGCACAAGCCCACCTGACAACCGGCAGGTAGCCGTCACCGAGGGCAGGAGAATCGGGCAAGCGTCTCCGCAGACGAACATGCCGTTCGCAGACACACTGCGTCTTGCTCAGAATTCATCAGCGGCGTGGGGCCCCACGCACGCCACCGCCAGGTTGTCCGCCACGCCCTTGGCGACGTCCATTACCTCGTCATAGGTGACCGCATCGAACGCCGCGATCGCCGCGTCAGGGTCGATCTCCTCGCCGAACACGATCTGCTGATTGGCTCCGTGGCGCGCCACCGCGTTGGTGTTCTCGAACGCCAATACCAGCCGGCCGGCCGTGTACGCGCGTGCGCGGTGCACCTCCTCCTCGGTGGGGCCGTCCGCCCGTAGCTCGTCCACGATCTCGCGCATGCGCGTGTAAGCCTCCACGCACTTCGCTGACTCGAGTCCCGATCCCAGCTGCAGGACGGGAACGTCGGCAAACGAGTGCTGCAACGCATAAACCGAGTAACAGAGGCCGCGCTTCTCGCGGATCTCCTCGAACAGCCGCGAGCCCATCGAGCCACCCAAAAGCGTCGAGTAGATCGATAGCGCCGCGCGTTCACGCGTGTTCGCCACATCGATCTGCGGGCGGTAGATCATCCGCAGGTGCGACTGGTTGGTGTCGCGTTCCTCCACGAGCGTTTGCGGAGCGAAGTCAGGTGCGGCCACATACGGCTCTGGCGTCGCAAGGGACGGGAAGCGTGCAAAGCGCTCCTGCAGCTCAGCCTCCGCTGGCAGGTGATCGAGGTTGCCCACCAGGAACGCGCCGCCGTGGGTGCCCGACCAGCGGCGCTCGCGAAACGCCACGATTCCCTCGCGCGTGAAGCTGCGCAGGTTCTCCTCCGGGCCGAGCACCGTGCGTCCCAGCGGGTGGTCGCCAAACGCCGCCTTGTCGATCAAGTACTCCGCCACCATCGACGGCTGATCGAAGGCGCGGTTGATCTCCTGGATCACCACGCCCCGCTCGCGGTCGAGCTCCTCCGCGTCCAGGCGCGGACGTCCGACGAAGTCGCTCAGCAGGTCGATCGCCTGCGGCGCGCTCTCCGCGCGCACCGTGATGTGGAACGCCACCAGGTCGTGGCTGGTGTAAGCGTTCAACACGCCACCCAGCCGCTCAGCCGTCTCGTTGACGTCCTTGTACGTCGGATAGCTCTCGCCGCCCTTGAACACCAGGTGCTCGAGGAAGTGCGCCATCCCGTTCTCCTGCGGGCTCTCGCTGCGTGCGCCCGCGTCGAAAGCCACCAGCACAGTCAGTGCGCGTGTACCGGGTAGCTCGATGCGGTTGATCGGCAGCCCGTTGCCGGGAACCGTGGTCGTGCTGATGTGTGGCATGTCCCCACCCTAGAACGTTCTACTCTTGCGCCGAGTCCATGTCGCCCTCCCGCCAACAGCCGCTGCAGTTGATCTTCATGGTGCTGGCGCCGATCCTGCTGGTGCTCGGTCTCTATCTCGGCGGTCATCCCGAAGACCTGCCCGGCTTTCTGCGCAGCGCGTTCGTCTCGAGCCCGCAGACGCAGGCGGTGGACGAAGCGATCCAACGGATCTCCGCCGACTACTACCGCCCGATCCCAACCAACAAGCTCG
>DATHLT010000150.1:0-4302 GCA_035487855.1 Solirubrobacteraceae bacterium | reverse complement strand
CTCCAACGGCTCCCCGTCGATGCCTTCAGATGATCCTGGACAGATGGTTCACGGCTCCTTCGAGCCGCCCAGCGGGTTGGTACTGAGCTCGATCGCTCGCAACAAGCTGCTCATTCTCGTATCGGCCGTCGTGGTCGCGGCGATCGGCACTGCGTTCGGGATCTCGCGGCCCAGCACGTATACGGCCTCAGCGACCCTCCAGGTGGGTCAGGTCAACCCCAACTCTCCGGGCTTCTACAGCTACGTGACCTCCGCTTCCGCGCTGGCGACAGACTTCAGCCGCTCGGTCGGCGCGGCGCCGGTGCTCGCCGAGGTACAGAAGAAGCTCGACCTGGCGCCCTCGACGGCCGTCGCCAGGCTCACGGGGGAGCCGCTACCGCAGAGCCCAGCCTTTCGCGTGATCGCGACCGGGCCGACCGAAGCGGCGGCTGTTGGACTCGCGAATATCGCCGCCGGCGCCGTCGTGACCTATGAGAGCCGGAGCAACACGGCCGATCCAGAGGCCGAAACGCTCTTGGCCGAATACAAGGTCGCGTCACTCGGCCTCCAGCACGCAGCGGCGAGTCTGACGCGTCTCGAACATGCCAGTCGAAGCCAACGCTCGCCCGCTGCGACCCCGCCGAATGGCCTCCTCGCCGCAAAGGCGGAAAGGGCCACGGCCGCGGCGAAGCTCACGGCGATCGGTGCGGCGTACACCGCGGCCGTCAGCAGCGAGGCGCCTCGCGCTGGGCTCGTCTCGCTCGTCGCGGGCGCATCGAGCGCCACCAACGACCGGCGCTCGAAGGTCGAGGCATTTGGCTTCGTCGGCCTGCTGATCGGCGCGGTGCTCGGCTGCGCGCTCGCCGTAGCGCGCGAGCGACGCAGAGCCCGGCCGCCTTTCGCAAGGAGTATCGAGGTCGAGACGCAGCGGTCCAGCGCGGCGGTGTGATGCCGAGCCGGGCGGTATGGCGTCCACAATGGTGGGCGTGGGCGCTGCTCGGCCTCGCCTCGCTCGCGCTGGTTCCTGAGCTGGCGCCCGGGCGTCTGAGCGGACATGGGCTGATCCTCACGCCGCTGCTCGTTCTTGCAGGCGTACTCGTTCTTCGGTGGCTCTGGGAGAGACCACCGGCCGCCACGATGTGTGCCGCGATCGTGCTCACGATCTTCTCCGGCGCATGGCGGCAGGTCGGCCTGGGCGGCCTGCCGTTCGACCGCCTGCTCATCATCGTCGTGCTGCTCCAGTTCGTCCTGCGCGCCCCGGGCATCGCCCGGCTACCACGCCTCCAGGTGCGCAACGTTCACCTCTTGATGTGCCTGACCATCATGTACGCAGCCGGATCCGCAGCGGTAGCAGGAACGTTGGTGAGCGAAACCGGCTTCCTTGCACTGCTCGACCAGTTCGGGGTAGTCCCCTTCGCGATGTTCCTCTTGGCCCCGGCAATCTTTTCCGGGGACCGCGAGCGTCAGCTCCTCCTCGCCACGCTCGTCGGCCTGGGTGCATACCTGGGCTTGACCGCAATTTTCGAGTCTCTCGGGCCGCATGCTCTGGTCTTTCCGCACTACATAGTGCAGGTCGACTCGCAACTCTCCGGCGAACGGACGGGTGGCCCATTTCAAGCGTCCATCGCCGAGGGTCTCGCCACATTCAGTTGTGCAGTCGCGGCAACAATGGCTTTCGTCCAGTGGCGCGGACAGCGAAAGCAGCTGTTTGCCGCAGTGGTCGCGCCGCTTTGCCTGTTTGGCTCGTTTCTCACACTCGAGCGTGGCGTTTGGCTTGGCGCCGGTGCCGCGATCGTGGTGACCGCCGCGGCAACCCGCACCGGTCGTCGCTGGCTACCGGCCGGCGTCGTCGTAGCTGTTTTGCTCGCTGGCGCCGTGCTGGTTGCGATCCCTTCGCTGGAGCACAAAGCGTCGACTCGGGCGCACGATGCCACCACTGTTTGGGCTCGTGAAGACCAGATCTCAGCGGGCCTACGGATGCTCGCCGCCAAACCTCTCCTCGGCTTCGGCTGGAACAGATACGAGAGCGACAGCCTCGAATACTTCCGTGAGAGCGCGAGCTATCCGATGGAAGGATATGCGCTCGGCGGGTTTGGGGTGCCTGGGAAGCCGCTTCCGCTTCATGAGACATATCTCGCCTACGCGGTCGAACTCGGGCTAGTCGGAGCGCTGCTCTGGCTTGCGACCCTTCTCTGGGGAGTCGGACAGGCTCTGCGCGGCTCCGCCTCGGCAAGCCTGCGGCCTTGGAAGCTCGGTCTGCTGGCTGTCACCACGTGCTTCCTGGTGATCGGCGTCGTGAATCCCTATCAGGCGCCATTCCCGATGCTCCTGTTGTGGGTCTGGGCGGGAGTCGCGCTGGGCGGCGTCCCGCAGCGGGTGCCGAGACCCTCGGTTGCCCTCGCACGAGCAGCGAGCTGTCCAACGTGAGTCCGCACGTCCGGGAAAGCACAGCCCTCCCCACCTTCTTCATCATCGGCGCCCCGAAGGCTGGGACGACCAGCCTGCATTTCTATCTGGACCAGCATCCGCAGATACAGATGTCGTCGATCAAGGAGCCCAACTATTTCGCTCCCACGTTTGTGGCTGCCGACGAACGATGGCGGATCGGGAGCATCGACGACTACGAACGACTCTTCGACCCTGCGTTTGCCGTGCGCGGCGAGGCGTCGCCCGGCTATTCGATGTACCCGCTCCGTGAAGGAGTGCCCGAGAGGATCAAGCAGCAGGTGCCGACGGCGAAGTTCGTTTATCTCGTTCGCGACCCGGTCGACCGCACCGTATCTCACTATCACCAGCTGGTCGCGAGCAACGGCGAGCGCAGACCCCTCGAGGAAGTTCTCGAGGATCTCTCAGATCCTCGGTCGCCCTGCGTATGCGCGAGCCTCTACGCGCTCCAGCTCGAGCTGTATCTCCATCACTTCCCGTTTGAGAGCGTGTTGGTCGTCGACCACGCGGAACTGCTCACCGATAGGCGTGCCACGCTCAGCAAGATCTTTGCTTTCTTGGGGGTCGAGGACACACTCGACTCCTCGAACTTCGACGTCGAAATCCTGAAGAGCAGTGAGCGCCGCACCTACCCCCCGCGCTTGGCAGGCTTCGTCGAGCTCACCGTTCAGCCACGCCTGCGTTGGCTGCCGTCGCAGGCGCGGCGCCGGCTGCGACGTTCCGCTGAGCGCCTCGTGCTCCCCCCTCTCAGGACATCACCGCTCAGCGACGTCATGCGCTCTCGACTCGCCGAGCTCTACGAAGGGGAAGCGCAGCGTCTTCGCGCGCTTACCGGCCAGACTTTTTCGAGCTGGAGCGTCTGAACGTGCGCCACATCAAAGAACGTAGATCCTGCTATCCGCGCTCAGCGCAGCGCGCATCGCCGCCAACTCGTGCGTGGTAAGTCCATCGATCGGTTCCCGCTCAAAGCACTGAGCGTCGACCTGTAGCTGTCTGTGGCGATCGCGAAGCTCACTCGCCTCTCCAATGACACGCGTGGGATTACCCGCGGCGATCATGCCTGCCGGAACCTCCCCTCTGACCACGGAGCCGGCACCAACAACGGCGCCGTCTCCGATGCTCGAACCGGGGAGGACAATCGCTCCGGCTCCGATGTAGCAGCCTTCGCCGATGACGACAGGTCGAACCTCGGAGTAGCCGGTCAGGTGCTTGACGGCGGCGTCGTGGGCAATGATGCGGACGTCATGCGCGATCGTTGTATGCGCCCCGATCGAGATCGCCCACGCGAAGGTGGGGTCCACGTAGACCCTATCGGCCATGTACAGGGGATCCTCGGCGTTCAACCCCGCCTTGCGCATTCGGCCAAGCGTCTGTTCCCCCCTGAGACGCGCCAGCACCCTCCTACGTCGGGAGAGATTGCCGGTCGGTTCCCGAGGCTCGGACATCAGCGACGCCGCCCGTCACTGGCATGTCGAGTGGCGGCATCGGGGACACAACCCGGGACGCTGCTGAGCAGCCAAGCATGGTCAAACATCCTCGTGCACTCTACCTCTTGCCGATCGTTAGTCGGAAGATGAGAGCTAGAGGAATTCGTACGATCGTCGTCGTCGCGACGATTTGCGTCACAGGCGTCTTGACCGCATGTGGCTCCGACGAGCCGGGACGGGCCGGGTTGTCTCTGGAGGCGGCGCAGGGAGCAGCAGTCAGCTCGAGCGGCGCCGCTCCATCACCCGCGACGGTGCCTTTTCGTTTTTTCGCTGCGACGAGTTTTTGGAATGTGCCGGTGCCGGCTGACGCGCCGCTGGATCCGAGCTCGTCGGCTGTGATCAGCACGTTCGCTGCGAGAGTCGCCGCTGAGGAGCAAGCCGACCAGGGGCC
>DATHLT010000149.1:0-31169 GCA_035487855.1 Solirubrobacteraceae bacterium | reverse complement strand
CTGGTTGTCCAGGCGCGCGACCATGCCCACGCCACACGCATCATGCTCGAAGCGGGGGTCGTAGAGACCGACGGCCTTTGGCGGCTGCTTGATGTGCGAATTCATGGAAGTGCTCCCTTGGGGCGGTGCATCCCGCGCGGGTAGTGGGCAGACCACTCTTGCGGGAATGCCCACCGTGGCGCAGGCAGGCGGGCACCTGAGGCGGAGCCCAAAAGCGTAGCAGCGCTAGGAAGCCCTGAGCCAATCCACTGCGCTAATTCTTCATGGTCTCCTGTTCGCTCCACGAACACAGACTGCCTCTGCCCGGGCACGTCAGGCACAGACCGCGGTGAGGGCTCGCGCTGACGGCAAAGCCCCGCCCGCGAGCGCTCGCCACATGCTCACTCAGGCGCCGCTCGAGCGCATCGCGCTCGCCGGCCTGGAAGCGCACAACGACTGCCTCGCCGGGTCGCTCGAGGAACCAATGGACCACGTCCACGCTGGGCGCCCCGTCGCGTAGCACCGCAAGCGCATAAAGCAGACGCTGGATGCCGTACTCGCGGGCCACCAGTGCCTCCAAATCGACCGTCGCCGCCACCCTGTCGCTCTTGTAATCCAACACAACTTCCCCGCCATCGCGCTCCTGTGCGAGCAGATCGATCACGCCGCTGATCAGCGGCTCTCCGGGCGCCAGCGAAAACGCAAACAGATGCTCGCGCCGTAGCGCCCGCGCGCCCCCCACACGGAGCGCCGGCTGCGCCCGCATCGCCGTGTCCAGCAACGCCGCGATCTCATCCCGCTCGTTCACGCTCGTGCGCATCCCCAGCTCGCGCGCCAGCCCCCCCACCTGTTGGGGCGACGGTGGGCTCGGCCGCGAGAAGTCGATCGAGTCCATCAGCCGGTGGATGAGCGTGCCCCGCGCACGTGCCTCTAGGCCGCCGTGACCTGCCTCCGATCGCACCGCCCGGCGATCCTCGTCGAAGCCGAGTACACGTTCCAGGTAGTAGCGGTAGCCGCAGCGCTCCAACTCGCTCAGCGATGTGTAGCTGAGCGACGCCAGAGCCGACTCTCCTGCCCGAGCCGGGGCCGAGGCCGAGGCGGAGGCTGTAGCCACAGCCGGGCTCGAAGCTGGAGCTGGCGTGTAAGTCGGGGCCGAGGCGGGAGTCGGGGCCATAGACAATGGCGCATCTCCAGCGAGCAATGAGAGCTGCTCGCCGGGGGCGGGCTCCGCCGAGGCAGGCTCTTCCGCATCCGGCTCGCTCGAGATCGGCTGCTCGCTCGACATCTGCGTCACGGCGAGCGCCCGCTCGCCAGACACAGACGGCTCGGACACCAACGGTTCACCTGGGCTGTGCGTGAAGCTCTCGCGCCGCAAGACCGTTCCCACGGTCGCCGGAGTGCTCAGCCGCAGGCGTACGTTCACCGTGCCCGTCGCGCCCGCGATCGGAAGATCGTGCACCGCCGCCTCGCCGGCCTGGGCCAACGCCGGCAAATCGGCGGCTAGCGCCGGCCCAAGCCATGAGATCGCTGTGGGCGCCTGGCGCGAGACGGGCCAACGCTCGAAGTCGACCGCGCCGCTCAGCAACAGCCGCTCTCGCGCGCGCGTCATCGCCACGTAAAGGATCCTGTCTTCCTCTTGGGCTTCGCGCTCGCGACGCTCGCTGCAGAGCTGCTCATAGTCGAGCGCCGCTTTCGAGCCCTCGCCGTCCAAACGCACCAGCCGCAAGCCCACCCGCTCGCCATCTACGAGCAGATCCGGCGTCTGAGTGTTGGGCTGGCGCCCCAGGTCAGCGAGGCACACCACCGGAAACTCGAGCCCCTTGGCCGCGTGGATCGTCATCAGGCGGACTGCATCCGGCTCCACTCCTTCAACGGGCGCGTCAGGCTCGACCTTGACCGCGTCCTGCAGGTAGGCCACGTGGTCGAGGAACGCCCGCAGCTCGCGTCCTTCACGCGCCTCGAAGCGCCGAGCCAGCCGCAGCAGCTTGTGCACGTTCGCCAGTCGCCGCTCGCCCCAGTCGAGTCCCAGCACATGCTCGCGGTAGTCACTGGCGTCGATTGCCCGCTCGATCAACTCGGAGATCGTGTGCCGCGACGCGTTCGCGCGCTCCGCCTGCAGGCGCGCGCAGAAGGACCCCAGCGCCTGGCGATCGCCGGGCGCAAGCGCTAGCTGCTCCTGAGCCTCGCCGCCATCCTCGCCTGCGACCGAGACGGCGAGTGCCGTCTCCCAGGCTCCGCCGCGATCCTTTCGGGCCGCTTCCGCGAGCAGCGCCAGGCAGTCCTTCGAGCATCCCGCCAAGGGCGAGGCCAGCGCCGCATACAGAGCTTCCTCATCGAGCGGGTTAGCCAAGGCCCGCAGGTAGGCGATCAAATCGCCGATCTGCTGGTGGCGCCAGAACGTCCCAACCGCCGCCAGCGTGCGCAGGCCACACAGCTGCAGCGCGCGCTCGAACACCTCCAGGTCGCCCGACGCCCGCAACAGCACCACCACATCACCCGCACGCGTATGGCCCTGCTGCACCAGCTCGGCCACCCGCTGGGCCAACAGCCGTGCCTCCGCCTGGCGCCAGAGCTGTGTCTCCGGCAGACCCGCCGCGATCTCCCGCGCAAGCTCTGGCGGCTCATCCCAGCCGCGGACGTTCGTCAGCAACAGCTCGACCTCCGGCTCGCCAGGGTCATCGACACGACCGGCCACCAGCGGCGTGTATGTGGAGAAGCGCTTGGCGAACACCGCATTGACCACATCCAGCAGCGGCTCGCGACTACGGAAGTTGCGGGTCAGCAACATGCTCCCGCCGTGCTCCTCCAGCATCGCCCGCCGCTCTCTGAACAGGCGCACGTCCGCATACCTGAAGCCGTAGATCGACTGCAGCTCGTCACCGACCGTGAACAAGTTGCCGCGATCCAACGCTTCGAGGATGCCCAGCTGGCGGGCATTGGTGTCCTGGAACTCGTCCACCATCAGCAGCTCGAAGCGATCCGACCACGCTGCACGCATGTTCGCGCGCTCGCGCAGCAGCTGGCGCGCGAGCAGCTCCAGATCATCGAAGTCCACCGCGCCACGAGCTTGCTTGAGCTCTTCGTACGCCGCGCCATAGCCCCTCAGCAGCTTGTCCAGCAGCGCGCACGTCGCAATCGCGTCCCGCTGTGCCTGTGGGTCCGGCGCGGGATCGGGCTCCGGGAGCGCTGCGTCGTCTGCGGCCTCGACAGTGCTCGACTCGCTGGTCGGCACCATATGGTGGGGCACCGGCAGGGTCGGCTGACGCTGCCCCTGGCTGCGCAGCTCGCCGTAGATCTGCTCCACCATCGTGCGTACCCGGTCGACGCCGTATGCCGCGAGCATGTCAACCTCCGCCGTGCGCTCGCCTGCGAGGAACGCCCGCAGCGCTGCTTTGAACGCAAGCTCACGCAGACGCCCGGCAAGGCCCTCGTCGATGATCGCGAAGTCCGGATCGAGCCCTGCCGCCAGCGGATGTGCGCGCAGCAACCGCGCGCAGAAGCCGTGGAAGGTGCCAACGAACGCGGCCTCCGTATCGCGCGCCGCCTCGCGATCGCCCAGCGCTAACAGGCGTGCCCGCACCCGCGCGCGCAGCTCGCCGGCAGCGCGCTCGGTGAACGTGATCGCAAGGATCTTCCCCGGCGCGATCCCGTCCTCGCGTACGGCCGCCACGAACCGCTCCACGAGCACCGATGTCTTGCCGCTGCCCGCCGCCGCGGACAGCAAAATCGGCTCAGAGCGGCGAGCGACCGCGTGGCCCTGCTCCTCAGTCAGCCAATTCACGGTCTCGTCCCTTTGCAGAGAGCACCTATGGCGACCGATAGCCAAGCGAGGCGATGACTGAAGCCCACCCACCCACGTGGCGTGCTACGCACGCGAGCGACCGAGGACAAAGCCTCGCGCCGACTAGCGATCGCCATAGTCGCACCTGCAGATGGTTGGGTACATACAGCCGCCCCTGAAAGCGCAAGACTGCGGGCGCGCCTGCAGCTCTCCCCGGGCGGCCTCCTGTGCGACCCCGCGCGCGGCAGACACAGCCTCCGCGAGCAGCTCGTGCAGCTCCGTGCGCTCATACACATCCGGCGCTACGCAATCGAGCTCCAGCCCGGCATCCCCGTCGAGCACTCCCCGCGCACGCAGATCCCGACCCGACAGCGGCTGGTAGAAACCGCCCACCACCCGCCGGCCGAGCAGCTCCTCGACCGCGCGCATGTACAGCGCCACCTGCAGGCTGCCGTCCTTGATCCAGCGTGCGCCCGCAGGCGCGCGGCTGCCCTTGTAGTCGTATACGACCGCGTCGCCGTTCGCGCTCACATCGACACGGTCGATCCGCCCCCGTAGCCGCATTCCCCTACCGAGGTCGAGCGCCGGAAGGTCGCCCGCCTGGCCGTGCTCGTCTTCTTCCGTAAAGCCAAAGCCGAGCTCCAGGGCAGTCGGCTCGAGCGGGCTGTCCGCCGCGGCCGCGTGCTCCAGGTAACGCTCCAAGTCGACCTGCAGGCGCCGGCGCACGGCGATGCTCCGCTCCGGCGCCACCGACAGCGGATATGCGGCCTCGTTGTCCGCCAGCGCCAACACCAGCAGCTCCCGCGCACGCGCAAGGTTGGCGAGAGTAAGACGAGCGCTGCCGCTCTCCCTGCGCAGCCCAGCCAGCGTGTCTCGCAGCGCCGCGTGCGCCAACCCTCCGCGGGCAAGCGGCTCTGGATCGGGCTCCAACGCCCCTGGGTTCAGCATCCGCTCCACGAACCACGCCGTAGGACAACCGATCCACCGCTCGAGCGACGAAGCCGACCACGGGCGCTCGCGCAGGCGCGCCAAGAGCCGCTCGTCGTGCAGCCGGCGATCCACCGGCGTGGGGCCGCCCCGTGAACCATCCGCGGGCAGGCCGTCCACCGCCCCCAATGACCTGCGTGTCCGCCGCTGCGAGAGGCCCTCGTCAAACAGGTCGCACACGTCGTCCACGAACAGCGAGCGCGAAGTCGCTTGACCGTCATCGTCGGCCACGTGCCAGCTGAGGAACAGCTGCTCCTGCGGGCGCGAGACAGCCGCATACAGCAGGTAGCGCTCCGCCGCGAGCGCGTCAGCCTGCTCGCCCAGCCTCAGCCCCGAGATCTCCGCCAGCCGACGTCGCTCATCCTCCGCTAGGAACGGCTGTGGACGCGCGCGAGCCGGGAAAACGCCCTCCTGCAAGCCGCACACGAACACCGCCCGCACCCTCCGTGCCCGTAGCGCAAGCGGATCGAGCACCGCTACCGCGCCCGGGGACGATCCATCGCCACTATCGATCTCCACCCGCGCCAGCGCGCTCGCGAGCTCCTCGGCCGCCGCAGGTGCTAGCTCCGGCGCCACGCGGGCGAGCTCGCGCAGCTCGCTCAGCGCGCGACGCCCCGCCGCCAGCGCGGCCGCATCCTCGTGCTCCGCCGCCGCCAACACATGTGCGCTCGCGCGCCTGGGAGCGCAGAACAGCCAAGCGAGCTCGCGCTCGACGCGCTCCACTAGCGCCAGCGAGCCGCGTGCCTGGGCATCCGCGAGATGATCGAGCGTCTCCAGGCGCCAGTTGCGCTCCTCCCACAAAGCCCGCCCGCGCTCGGCGCTCACGGCACCCGTGCGCCGTGCGACCAGCTCGAGCCGATCGGCGAGCTCAGTGCGCTCCAGCAGACCCGGCGCCCGCAGCCACGCAAGTAGATCGCCCAGCTCACCGCTGCTCTGCCCATCCGCTGCCGGCACGCAACGCAGCAGTCCCAGCAGCGCCCCACCGATCGCCGAGTCCCCGAACGGCCTACGCCGCTGCAGCGCAAACGACACCTCCGCCGCCGAAAAGACCTCTTCCAGCAGATCTAGCGCCATCCCCGGAGTGCGGACCAGGACCGCGATCTCATCAGCCGCCATACCGTCCGCGAGCAACCGCCCGATCTCGCTTGCCACCAGCTCGAGCTCCGCGCGTTCACCGCCCCCCTCCAGCAAACGCACCGCCGTCCCCGCGTCGAGCTGCGGGCCATCCGGCTCCTCGAACAGGGAGCGCTCCAGGTGGCTCAGCGCGGCCCGTGCCTCGGGCGCATAGTGCTCCGCCCGCGCCCGTAGTACACGATGCTCCGCCGCCAGCGGCTCGAGTGCATGGAAGCTAGCCGCCCTGCCCGCGAACGCCGTACGCCCGGGCTCGTAAGACAGCGACACCGTCACCTGCGCATCCGCCACCCTGCCCAGCGTCTCGATCGCGTCCAGCTGCAGCCGCGTCAGATCATCGAACCCGTAAACCAGCACCGGCATGCCGCCCCACAGGGCGGGACGCCGCCGCAGCTCGTCCAGGGCGCGCACCGCGCGCTGCTCCACATCCACGCGGCCGAGCTGCTCCAGCGTGTCGCGGTACTCCGCGAACACTCGCCCCAGCTCGGCGCGCGCCGCACCCGCGCCATCGGCGCCGGCCCAGCTCGAAAGCGCCTTGCTGAACGCCGCAGGCGTCACCCGCCGCACCTGCAGTTCCGCGACCAGCTCCCCCAGGGCGCGCAGCGCGCCCGTAGACCGTGCCACGCCCGCGCGCAACGCCATCATCTCCAGCACGCGCTCGCGCTGAGCGCCGCCCAGAACCGGCTTGCTCACGCCCGCACGCGCAATGGCCTCTCCAATCAAACCCGCAAAACGCTCCACCCGGACACCCATCACCGCGCCGTCGCCGGCCAGCTCGCGCAGGTAATGATCCGCGTCCGCACGCGTCGGCACCACCAACAGCGGCTCCGCGCCATGCGCCAGATGGCGGCGCACCGCGTCCATCACCAGCTCTGCCTTGCCCGCGTTCGCCGGCCCCGTGATCAGCGTGATCGGCATCGCGCCTGACGAACCTCTTTCAGGATTCTAAGCGGCGCTGCGGGCCTCAACCGTCGCGGCTGCGTCCGTCTCGCCCTCACCCTCCGCGCCCTCAGCCTCAGGCGGCTTGGCTCCCTCCTTAGCCCACAGCTCGTCGAACTCCACGCGCCATTTGCCCTCGTCCGTCTGGCTCAGCGCCAGATGCGCACGGAAGCTGCGCCCGCTGCGCCCCCGAAAGCCCGTCACCGCCTGCTCGGTGAAACCCTTTTTGATCAGCTCCTTCGCGATCGCCAGCGGCAGCGTCTTACCTGCTTTCGCCTTCCAGATCACAAAGCCGCAGCCCGGGTCCTCGCGCGCCCAGCACGAGTAGCCCTTGCGATTCTCCACGATGTCATGGCCGCACACCGGGCATGGGCCAAGCCGCGCCCGCGGGATGCGCACGTCTTTGAGCGTCTCATCAAGCTCTTTGACCGTCTCCTGCGCGAAGCCCGCGATGTCGCCCATGAACTTCTTGCGCGACTCCTCGCCACGCTCGATCTGCCCGAGGCGCTGCTCCCAGCTACCGGTCAGGCTCGGTGAGGTCAGCGCGTGCTCGTTCAGCAACCTGATGACGTTCAGCCCCTTCTCCGTGGCAACCAGCGCCCGCCCGTCACGCTCGATGTAGCCAACCGTGATCAGCCGCTCGATGATCGCCGCGCGCGTCGCCGGCGTGCCGATGCCCGAGTCCTTCATCGTCTCGCGCAGCTCTTCGTCGTCAACGAGCTTGCCCGCTGTCTCCATCGCGCCAAGCAGCGAAGCGTCGCTGTAGCGCCGCGGCGGTTTGGTTTCCTTGCGTGCGCTCTCGACCTCGCGCGTCTTGACCTGCTCGTCCTGCTCCAGGCGAGGCAGCTGCTGGTCGGTCTCCTCCTCGTCCGGGCGCGCCTCAGCTTCGGCGGCCTTGGCCTCATCGGAGACCTCTTCGTACACGCCGCGCCAGCCGGGGATCTGCAGGACTTTTCCGCGAGTGCGGAAGACGTGGCTTGCGCCGCCCGCCTCAGCCGCCTCGACGGTCGTCTCAACGCGCGTGTTCTCGAACACAGCCTCCGGGTGGAACACCGCCAGGAAGCGCCGCACCGCCATGTCATACACACGCCTGTCGTCCGAGCCCATTTTCTCGAGGTTGTGCTCAGAGCGCGTCGGGATGATCGCGTGGTGGTCGGTGACCTTCTCGTCATTGACCACGCGGCCCAGCGGCAGCACGTCGAGCCCGACCACGTAGGCCGCGCCCTTGCTGTACTCACTGTGCGCACCGACCAGCTCAGCGATCGGCTTGATCTCATCGACCATGTCGGTCGTCAGGTAGCGCGAGTTGGTACGCGGATACGTGAGCGCCTTGTGCTCCTCATACAGTCGCTGCGCTGCCCCAAGCGTGCGTTTTGCAGAGAAGCCGTAGCGGTTGTTCGCCTCCCGCTGCAGCGTCGTCAGGTCGTACAGCATCGGCGCTTTCTCGCGCTGCTCTTTCTTCTCGAGCTTCGTGATCGTCCCCGGCCGCCCGCCGCAGGCCTTGACGATCGCCTCCGCCTCCGCCTCAGTTGCGATCCGCGGGCCCTTGGTTTTCCCCGGGCTGCCGGCCGGTGCTTGGAAGTGGCCCACGTACACGCGCTCCGCTGCTGCCTCGCCGGCGAGCGGCGGCGCCACGAAGGTCGCATCGACAAGCCAGTAGGGCTCGGGCTTAAACGCCTTGATCTCCTCCTCGCGGCGCGCGATGATCGCCAGCGTCGGCGTCTGCACGCGCCCCAGCGAGACGGCGCCGTCGAACGAGCTACGCAGGCGGATCGTCGCCGCGCGGGTGGCATTCATACCCACGATCCAATCGGCCTCCGAGCGTGACCGTGCCGCCTCCTCCAGGCGCTCGAACTCCTCCGCCGGGCGTAGCGACGCGAGCGCGCTCTTCATCGCCGCGGTCGTCATCGAGTTCAGCCACAGCCGTTTCACCGGCTTCTTGCCTTTCGCCTTCTCAAACAGGTACGCAAAGATCAGCTCGCCCTCACGCCCCGCGTCACAGGCGTTCACGACCTCCTCGATGTCATCACGGCCGAGCTGCTTGGTGACCACCGACATCTGCTTACGCGAGCGCTCATCGCGAACCTCCAGCTTGAAGCGGTCAGGCACGATCGGCAGGTCCGCCATTCGCCAGCTCTTGTATTTCGCGTCATAGGCTTCCGGTTCGGCCAGCTGCACCAGATGCCCCACTGCCCACGTGACCACGTGCTCCGGTCCCTCCAAAAAACCCTCGCCCTTCTTGAACGGGCCGGGCAGCACACGCGCGAGATCCTGCCCCACGGAGGGCTTCTCAGCGACTAGCAGCGTCTTGGACATGGCGGTCAGCGTAGCGGGCGATCCAACGGCGGACGTTCCGCCGCTATCCACTGGTGCATTGCCCAGTGCCAACCTGGACGCCCGCGCGCTCGCGCCCAAGCGCTTCTCGCAGCTCCATCGTGACTGTTTCGTTGGCCACCCCATAGCCGCCGCGCGGCGAACTTCCCACCGTCGCCGCGAACACCGTCGTGAGCACCCGTCCATCCACGCCCACCAGCGGGCCACCGGAGTTGCCCGGCCGCACCAGACCTCGCAACGGCGTCAGCAGCCGCGTGACAGGACCTTCGCCATACGCGTTCTGCGTGACCACGTCCTGGGTGCGCCCGATCCGTCCCGGTTGCACATCGAACGGACCGTTCTCCGGGTAGCCGAGGATCGCTCCCGCCGTCCCGGATTCAGGGGCGCCGACGAGACTCAGCGACGGCAGATCGAGCCCCGGCACGTACAACACCGCCAGATCGTTCGTCGGATCGAACGCAATCGGCGTGGCCGGCAGGCTCGGCTGCTGACCGTCGATCTCCACGCTCGTGTCCTGCTCGCCTGCAACCACATGCGCGTTCGTCACCACCGTGTCCAGCGCCGCCACCCAGCCCGAGCCCTCGATCGCCAGACCACACGCCGTGCCGTCCACCCGCACCACGCTGCGCGAGGCGCTGCGCACCCCAGGTGCGTGCGCCACCGCCGGCTCCGGCGCGGCCACGTCCGGCGAGGGGCCCGTGATCGACGGAATCGGATCCAGCCGCGCGAGCGCGTTCAGGATCGCCCCCGACGGCGGCAGTACGTCGTTGAGCCTGCGCAGGATCGCCGATCGCTGGATGTCGGCGCGCAACTGCGCCTGTCCCACCGTCTGGCCCGCCACCGCCGCCACGATCCACACGATCCCCAGCGCCAGCGCCATCCCCAGTAGAGCGCCCAGCATCCCGTCGATCAAGCCCATGCCCGGGATGATCATGAAGCGGCGCAGCCTGAACCCCAGACCCTCCAGGCCACTCGCCAGGATCGCCCCACCCAACAGCGCCCCCAGCAGGCCGAACGCCGGCGCGTACGGCGACGCCGATCCTTTCGGCAACAGCTGCGGGCCGAGCCGTGTTCCCAGGAACGCACCAAGCGCGAATCCGCCGAACGAGAGCACACCCACGACGAAGCCCTGCCGGAATCCGAAGAACGCCAGGATCAACGCGAACGCGACGATCATCCAATCCAGCTGAGTCACCTGTCATGTTCTATCTGCTCCGTGACTGAAAGTCGCAACCAGCGCCTGCAACGTGCGCGCCCCGTTCTCGTGCTGGCCGCGGTCGCCTTTGCAGTCGGCGCGATCTTTGGCGCGAGGCACTCCACGCCCGCCTCCTACACACTCGCCGAGGAGTTCGTGAGCGCGTGGACTCACCATGACTACGCCGAGATGTACGCCGACATCTCCCCATCGGCACAGCGCTCCACCCCCGCCAGCGACTTCGCCAACAACTACAAAGAAGCACTCAGCACCGCAACCGCCACGCGATCGAAAGTCGCCGGCAAGGCAACCGGCAAAGGCGATGAAGTGACCGTACCCGTGCACGTCGATACACGGCTGTTCGGGGAGTTGTCACTCGCGTTCACGTTCAAGACCGTGCAAGACCAAACCAGCGGCACACGCATCGTCTGGTCGCGTTCGCTCACTTTCCCCGGCCTGCACCCAGGCGCGCTACTCAGCCGCCACACCAGCCTTCCCCGCCGCGCCACCCTGTTGGCGCGAGACGGCAGCGTGCTCGCCGAAAGCCCGTCCGGCGCCGACCCTGTGGGCGCCGGCGAAAGCACCCGTAACTCGCCCTTGGGCGTAGCCGCCGAGGCCGTCGTCGGCAGCGTCGGGCCCGCACCCGCCTTGCGCCGGCTGGCACTCGAAGAACAGGGCGTGCCGGCAGAAGCCAGCGTCGGGCTCAGCGGCCTGGAGCTCGCCTTTGACGCGCGCCTGCGCGGCACCCCAGGCGGCGAGCTGCTCGCCGGTGACCGCCTGCTCGCCTACGCCGCCCCACACGCCGCGCCGCCGCTACACACAAGCGTCTCCCCCGCCATCCAACAGGCAGCCGTCACCGCACTAGGCAGCCAACTCGGTGGAATCGTCGCAATGCAGCCCTCAAGCGGCCAGATCCTTGCCGTCGCCGGCATCGGCCTCGACGGGCTGCAGCCCCCCGGCTCCACGTTCAAGATGGTCACCACCACCGGTGTGCTCACCGCCAAACTCGCCAACCGCCACACCGTCTTTCCCTACGCCACCTCCGCTACGCTCGACGGCGTCAAGCTCGCCAACGCCCACGGCGAGGAATGTGGCGGCTCGCTCGAACTCGCCTTCGCCGTGTCCTGCAACTCCGTGTTCTCACCGCTCGGCGTCAAGCTCGGCTCCAACCGGCTCCTCGCCACCGCCGAAAGCCTCGGCTTCAACCACGACCCGGGGATCCCCGGCGCCGCCGAGAGCACGCTGCCGCACGCCAGCGAAATCCAGGGTGAACTGGATCTCGGATCGACCGCCATCGGCCAAGGAGAGGTGCTTGCCACACCGCTCGAGATGGGCACCGTCGCCGCCACCATCGCCGACGGCGGGCACCGCCCGAGCCCAAACTTCAACCTCAGCAAGGCCAGCGTCGGCCCTGACGCCATGAGCGAGTCCGTCGCGCACACCATGCGCCGGCTGATGATCGCCGTCGTGCGCGAGGGCACCGGCACCGCGGCCGCCATCCCCGGAGTCACAGTCGCCGGCAAGACCGGTACCGCGGAACTCAAGGGAACCGCCGAACTCAAAAGCAGTTGCTCCGATGCCGCCACGGAATCGAGCTCAACTGGAACGTCCGCCACCAGCACCGAAGGCTGTCAGGACTCAGAAGAAGAAGCCGCCAACACCGACGCCTGGTTCGCCGCCTTCGCCCCCGCCCAGCGCCCACGAATCATCGTCTGCGTGATGCTCGTCAAAGACGGCGCCGGCGGCGATACCGCCGCCCCCGCCGCAAAGGAAGTCCTCGAGGCGGCGCTAAAGGCAGAACACTAAACGTCGAGTACTGCCGAGGCCGATTCCGCCGGGTTTTCCGGGTCGGTGACCTTAAGTTCCATCGGCCGGTTGTCGAGCGAGACGATTTTGATCTTGAACAGCAGCAGCGCACCCTGCGGCCCGAAGTCGGCTGCGACCGTACCCGGCCTGGGGATCTGGCTTTTCGCTGGGACCGTGCCCGCGCGGTAGGCGTACTGGTTGGCTTCGCCGAGGCTCACCGGGGTGTAGGAGTTTTCCTGGGTGTCGGTGATCGTGAAGCTGTTGGAGTCGGTGTACGGCTGGCCGCTGTTGTTGAAGACCTGGACGAACATCGCGAACCACTCTTCGCCCGGCCCCAGTTCGCGTTCGCTCGGGCTCAGGCCCTGCAGGTAGCTCTGGTCTTCCTGGTTTGCCGGATTCAGCTGGCGCGATACCTGCACCTGGTAGAGCAGCGGCCCCACGTTGAGGTACGGCGCTGCCTTGCCCGCTTCACCGGCGTATGTGCCGGTGGTGACCTTCGTGTGCGAATCGCCACATGCGCTGACGCCGAGAACGACGAGCACGGCGAGCACGATTGGCGGGAGCTTGCGCAGGCGGCTGAACATGCGACGCGGCAGTCTACCCACCGGCGACCGTCACGCGCCGGCCAATGCCATTCTTGCCTGCAACGGCACCGTCCCCATCCTCCATGATTCCCCGCAGACGGTGCATCGCCTTCTGGTTCTTGCGCCGTATCCAGCCACGCCCGCCGAGGCCCTCCATGAGCTTGTCCGAAAGCGTCACCGGCACCGTCTCCAACGTGAAACGAACGCGCGTCGAGCCCGCAGCAGCAGGGTCCAGCTCATACACGCCCAGGGTGCGAATGCGGTTGTTCTTGCCCGTGCGCCCGACCTCGACGATGCGATGTGGACGCTCGACCTGCGCGAACGTCACGTCGCCCCAGCTGAAGCGGTTACGCGGCGCAGTCACGCGAAAGCGCGCGCCCGCGCCCCGGCCTACCGAGTCGAGCCGCGTCAGGTGCCAATCGACCAGGTAGTGGTCGGTGAACTGCGGGTGATTGGCGATGTCCTGCAGGTAGTCGAACACCCGCTCACGGGGAGCCGACACGATGATCGAAACGGTCACTGGATCCATTGCGAGCCGGAAGTCTATTGGCCCGTCGGGCAGCGCGACGCGAGGCGCCTCGAGGCGCCTCTAAGCCGCGCGCGCGGTGAGGCGCACAGCGTGACCGTGCTCGAAATGCCGCACGATCTCGCTCGTCAACGGCGACTCGCGCCGGGCCGGGCGACATAGCTCACAGACGATCCGCTGCTGCCCGCCTGCGTACACATGGATCTGCTCGCCCGTCAGCGGCGTGCGACCGCAGTCCGCACAGCAATCACGAGCTGCCTCAAGGGCGCCGAGACCGCGCCGCAACAGGACGCGCTCGAGCAGCTGCACATGGGTTGAGCGCGAAGACACGATGACCTCGAATTCGTCGTCGACGCGCTAGCTCCTGCCACTACAAGATCCTTCCCACCAGTAGCCCGACGACGCCCGCCACCAGCTGCCCGATGACGTCCGTCTCGACCAGTTGATGATGCTCTCGCCGGCCGCCTCGCGGCGCTCCTATCTGGACGGTTTCAGATGTGTTTAGAGGGGTAGTTCAAGGACCGTCGGATCAGCGTCCAGTCAGTGCATTAGGACTGTCCTACATACCATTATCCAGAATCTTGGGAGGGTTGACAATCTTGTTATGATCGCCACGAGATCCCCGACATCAGCACTTTCCCCCCGACCCGAGGGACCGCGCCCCCGGCAGCGTCACCGAGAAGCAACACAGAGGGAGGAGCACTTCATGACCTCAGTCACTTCGGGCACAGATGTAGGCGCTGGCTCGTTCAGCTGCGCGCACTGTGGCTATACGCTCACGCTCGTCAGCTCGGACGCGCTGACTGCGTGCCCCGGCTGCGGTGGGCGCGATTTCGTGCGGGCGTCGCTGTTTGCTGAGCACGTCGACCCTGACGCCGGCGAGACCGTCATCCACAGCAACGATGGCGAGCTCGTGCAGCCGCCTGCGCCCGATCGCGCTGTGCGACTGGCGCTCGTGCGCCAGCGCCTCAAGCAGCCTGGCGAGTACCTCTGCTACGAAGATGGCAGCGAGCAGCGGACGATCGCGTTGACGCGCGAGTGGACTCGCGTGGGACGCAGTCTGGCTGCCGACGTGCGCTTCGACGACCCCACGGTTTCGCGGCGACACGCGCTGATCGTGCGCCATCCCGACGGGGTGCGGCTGCTCGACGATCGCAGCCTCAACGGCGTGTTCGTGAATGGCGCGCGCGTCGACGGCAGAACCCTGCAGGATGGCGATGAGATCATCGTCGGGCGCTATCGCCTCGCCTTCCTGAGCGTGCCGGCAGGTCCGGGCGCGGTCGGCAGCGACAGCGAAACGACCTCGCTGCACAGCATCGTCTGAGCAGTCGGCAAGATCGATAGACGGGACGCCACAACAGCGCGCGGCGTGCGCCCGTCGTAGTATCGGCTGCCAATGGCTCAGAAGATCGCTGTGCTCTCACAAAAGGGCGGCACGGGCAAGACCACCACCGTGCGCACGCTCACCGACGTCCTGCGTCGTGCGGGCGTCCGTACGCTCGCTGTCGACCTCGACCCACAGGGCAACCTGTCCGACTACTTCGACCTGCCAACGGACGTCGAGCCAACGATCGCGGATGTGCTCGCCGGCCGCTGCAAAGCGGCGGAGGCGATCCATGAGGACATCATCCCCGCCAACCTCAGCCTCGCCGAGGCAGAGCTGATGCTCGGCGGCAAGATGGGCCGGGAGCTGACGCTCAGACGCGCACTCGCCGGCGTGGATGGCGACTACGAGGTGATCCTGATCGACTGCCCACCGTCGCTGGGCCTGCTGACGGTCAACGCACTGGTGGCGGCCGACCGCGCGCTGATCACCGCTGAGGCGCAGTATTTCGCCCTGCAGGGGGTCGAGCAGGCGATGGAGGTGGTGGAGCTCGCGCGCGACAGCCTCAACCCGCAGCTGTCGCTCTTGGGCGTGCTGCTGAACCTTGCCGACATGCGCACCGTCCACTCGCGCGAGGCACTCGCATCCCTGAAGGAGCGCTTTGGCGAGCAGGTCTTCGACTCCGTCATCCGCGCCTCGATCGCCTACGCCGAGTCAGCCGAGCGGGCACGCTCGATCCTCGACCATCGTCCCGACCTGGGTAGTGACTACCTAGCGCTGACAGGCGAACTGCTCAAGCGTCTACAGGGCTTCGACAGCGCCGGTAAGCGCCTCGCCAAGCTCGCTTAGAATCAGGTTCTCAGAGCGCCGTCACGTAGGCACCCTGCGGCTCGAATGGAGCCCGAAGCAAAGTAGCCCAGCCGTCAATCTCCGCCTGCAACGCCTCCGCGACGGCGCCGGTCTGCTCATAAAAGCACCACACCAGTACCGTCGGCCCCGCACCGGAGATCGTTGCACCCAGAGCACCCAGCTCGCGTGCGCGCGAGGCCAGCTCAAACGAACGTGGAAACAGGCCGGCCCGCTGCTGCTGGTGCAGCCTGTCCTGCAGGCCGCACGCGAGCAGATCCCAATCGGCGCGAGCCAGGCCAAGCGTGAGCAACGCCGCATGAGCGACGTTGAAGACGGCGTCCTGCATCGGCACCTGCGCCGGTAGCACCTGCCGCGCCGCGCGCGTGTGCACCGCCTGCTCGGGCACCACCGCCAGCGCCTCGAGGCCGGTGGGAGGATCGAAGCGAGTCGCCTGGCCGTCCGCACACACGACAAAGCCGCCATGCAGTGCCGCGGCGACATTGTCCGGATGTCCCTCCATCTCGCTAGCGTGCGCCAGTAGGTTGGCGTCCAGCTCGAACAGATGATCGGCGGCCATCAGTCCCGCCACCGTCGCCGCGGCGCTCGAACCCAACCCTCCCGAGAGGGGAATCTGCGAACGAATCCTGAAGGTGAAGCCATCGGCCGGGTGCAGCCGCTCGAACGCGCGCACACACAGGTTCTCGCGCCCTTTGGCGACCGGCAGCTCCGTCTCCACCGCGAACTGGCCCGTCTCCTCCACCTCCAGCTCCAGCGCCAGCGCCAGCGCCGCCGCCATGCAGTCGAACCCTGGTCCCAGGTTGGCCGAGGACGCGGGCACTCGCACAATCCTCCTGCGGATCACCGCGCGACCCTCCTACGGATCACCGAGCACTGCTTCCTCGATTGCCGCCGTCTCCGCCTCGCAGGTGATGATCCTGCCGTCGTTGTTGGCAATCGCCGTCTCTGGGTCCTTCAGCCCACGGCCCGTGAGCACGCACGCCACCGACTCGGCGCCGTCCGCGCCGTACTTCAGCAGCCCCGCCACCGAGGCCGCAGAGGCTGGCTCGCAGAACATCCCTTCCCTGGATGCCAGCAGCCGGTAGGCGGCGAGGATCTCCGCGTCGCTGACGACGCGGATCGCGCCGCGCGAGTCTGTCGCTGCCGCCATCGCGTCCTCCCAGCGCACCGGGTTGCCGATCCTGATCGCGCTGGCCACCGTTTCCGGGTGCTCCACCCGGTGGCCGAGCACCAGCGGTGCGGCGCCCTCAGCCTGAAAGCCGAACATTTTCGGCGCCGCGCCCAGCTCGCGAAAGCCGCGCCAGTAGGAGGTGATGTTGCCGGCGTTGCCAACCGGGATGCAGAGTGCTTCAAGGCCGCCTTCCAGGCCCTCGTGGATCTCGAACGCGGCCGTCTTCTGCCCTTCGATGCGGAACTCGTTCACGGAGTTGACAAGCGCGATCGGGTGCGTGGCGGTGAGCTCGCGCACGAGCGTCAGCGCCTGGTCGAAGTTGCCCTTCAGCGAGATCACACGCGCACCGTGCACGAGCGTCTGGGCCATCTTGCCCTGGGCGATCTTGCCCTCTGGGACGATCACCGCACAGGTGATGCCAGCGCGGGCAGCGTAAGCGGCGGCGCTTGCGGCCGTGTTCCCCGTGGAGGCGCAGATCACGGCCTTGGCGCCGTCACGCACGGCGGCGGACACCGCGCACGTCATACCGCGATCCTTGAACGAGCCTGTCGGGTTGGCGCCCTCCAGCTTCAGGCGTACCGTCGCGCCCACGATCTCCGAGAGCACCGGTGCGCGCAGCAGCGGCGTAGAGCCCTCCTGCAAGCTGACCAGCGGGTCGCCGGCAGCGAACGGAAGACGCTCGAGATAGCGTTCGATCAGCGGCACGTGAGCAGCCGTCTTTGGCGTGCCTTCAACCCGTGGAAGCTTGACCTTCGGGATGTCTATACGCACTTCGCTCATACGAACTCCTCTTCGATCACACGGATTGTGCGGGGGGTCGAGCGCATGAACTCGAACTCGCCGAGCTGCTCGAGCGCCTTGCCCAGTCCTGACTCGAGCACGGGATGGGTGATCATCACCAGCCGCGCGCGCTCGCCCATGCCGCGCTGCACAACGGACTTGATCGACACGCCATGCTCACCCAGAACCTTAGTCACAGAAGCCAGCACTCCCGACTGATCGGCCACATCCAGGTGTAGGTAGAAGGCGCTCTCCACATCCTCGATCAACGGCAGCGCCAGCGGTGGCGCCGGTGGCCGCGCACCACCGGTCATTACGCTGACGACGTCGCCCAGCACTGCGCTGGCCGTCTGGCGTCCGCCCGCGCCGGGTCCAGACAGCGTGATCTCGGTGATCGCCTCGGACTCCAACGTGACCGCGTTGAACGGCCCCGATACGCCCGCCAGAGGATGGCCCGCATACAGGAACGCCGGATGCACGCGCACAGACAAGCCGCCGTGACGGCGCTCAGCAGTACCGATCAGCTTGAGCCCGAGGCCGAGCTCGCGTGCGAACTCCATGTCGTCCGCGTGGAGATGCTCGATGCCTTCGTAGTGCACGTCGTTGAGATGCACAGGCGTGCCGTACGCCAGTCGCGCAAGGATCGCCATCTTCGCCGCCGCATCGCGACCGCTGACATCGTCGCTGGGGTCCGCCTCGGCGTAGCCAATCCGCTGAGCCTCCGCAAGCGCCTCGGCGTAACTGGAGCCTGCGGTCATCTCGGTGAGGATGAAGTTGGTCGTGCCGTTGACGATGCCGTGGATGCGCTCGATCGGCGTCGCCGATAGCGACTCCTCGAGCACACGCACGACCGGGACCACGCCCGCCACAGCCGCCTCGAAGCGCAAGCGAACCCCATATTCGCGCGCCGTCTCGAACAGCTCCTCGCCGTGCTGGGAGAGCAGCTGCTTATTGGCGGTAACCACGTCCATGCCCGCGCGCATCGCCGTAAGCAGGTGTTCGCGGGCCGGCTCGATCCCGCCCATCACCTCGACCAGTAGATCGGCACCCGCCATGATCTCCTCGAAGTTGCCTTGCGAACGAGTGAGGATGCCGCTGACCACGGGCCTACGACCGTTGAAGCGCTCGATCTCGTCCGCGCGTTCCTCCAGCAGGATGGCGAACGCGCCACCAACAGTGCCGTGGCCCAGGAGGCCCACACAAAATGGCCTCCTGCCACTAGCTCCCCCCTGCCGATCGCCGCCGCCGACGGCCTCAGCGCTAGCGGACATCGCGTGCGGTCAGGTCCTCGTAGCGCTCGCGCCTGACCACTACGCGCGCATCGCCGTCTTTGCAGAAGATCACCGGCGCACGCGGCACGCCGTTGTAGTTGTTGCCCATCGCATAGCCATACGCTCCGGTGGCGGGGGTCACGATCACATCGCCCGGCTTCGGGTCGGCCAGCAGCGCGTCACGCAAGATCACATCGCCAGACTCGCAGTGCTTGCCCGCAAGCACGCACTCGCTCGTGCCCTCCAGACGGTCGGCCACATGTGCCTCATAGGTTGCGCCATAGAGCATCGGACGCATGTTGTCGGACATGCCCCCGTCCACTGCCACCCAGCGCGAGACGTTCTGCTTGACGCTCTCGACCGTGTACAGCGTGACCCCGGCGTTCGCGCACAGCGCGCGACCCGGCTCGATCAACAGGCGCGTCTCAGCGCCGATTCCGTTGGCGTGCGCAGCGTCGATGAGTGCCGTCACGTACTCCTCGATCGACGGCGGCGCGGGTTGATCCTCGGTGTACTGCACACCGAGGCCGCCGCCCAGGTCCCATACCGCGAACTCGCCCAGCTTCGCCAGCTCTGCGGCCTCGCGGCGGAATGGCTCCAGGCCGAGCAGTTGCGAGCCGATGTGCGCGTGCACGCCAGACAGCGTCAGCCCCGCCACCTCGCGCAACCGCGCGATCGCCTCCTGTGCCTCGCCCATTCCAAACCCGAACTTCGAGTTTGCCTGGCCGGTGGAGATCTTCTCGTGTGTCTCTCCCTTGACATCCGGGGTCACACGCACGAGCAGCGGCTGACCCTCGCCGCGATCGGCGAGCTCACCCTCGGCTACTAGCCGCTCGAGGCGGTCGATCTCGTCGAAGTTGTCGACCACGATCGCGCCCACACGATGGCGCAGCGCCATGCGCAGTTCCGCCTCGGACTTGGCATTGCCATGGACGACGATCCGCTCGGGACGAAAGCCGGCCTGCAGTGCGAGGTAGAGCTCACCGCCCGAAGCCACGTCGCACCACAGCCCCTCATCCGCGAACAGCGACAACACGGCCGTGCAGGGAAACGCCTTTGACGCGAACACAACCTGGAAGTCGTCGTGACCCGCATCGCGGCCGGCCTGCATGAAGGCGCGCGCGCGTGCATGCAGATCGTCCTCTGCGACCACGTAAGCGGGCGTGCCAAACTCGCATGCCAGCTCGAGCGTGTCGCAGCCGCCCACCTCGAGCCGACCGCGCTCGTTGACGCGGCTACCCAGGGGAAACACTGCCGACAGATCAGTCCCGGTGACCATCGCCGCTGATTATCGCTTGCCGGCAGGAAAACTACGTGACGGGGCTGTTCAGCACAGCGCGAGCCTTCGCCGCTTCATAGAAAATGGTCGACTTGCCGGAACTCGCTCGCCTGGTTACGCTAGAGACTCCCGCCTGGGCCGAGGCGGTTGGACAGCTGCGCCCAGGCACACCTTCTAACCCCTGAGGAGGGTCTATGTCTGTCTTTCAGCGAGCTCATACGCGTGTGCTGGTGTGCTGCGTTGCCGCGCTTGGCGCACTGGCGTTCACCGCGAGCGCAGGTGCCGCCACAGTTGGAAACACTTATCTGGCTCTTGGCGACTCGCTCGCCTACGGCTACCACGCGGCCCAGTTCAAAACCGAGCTGGAAAGCAAAGGGTACGTAGAACCGGAAACGTTCGACGAAGGCTATGTAAATGACTTCGGCGCGGCCTTGAAACTAGTCAACCCCAAACTGAAACTGATCGACGACGGCTGCCCCGGAGAGACCAGCGAAACGTTCATCAAAGGCTCCGGCATCCCCGGGTACTGTGCCGGCGGCCCGACCGGAACCCCGTTCCCGTACGCGTTCCTCCATCACTCCTACTCCGCCCACACATCGCAGCTTGCTGACGCACTTGCGATCCTCAAAGAAACCCCCAACGTCAGCCCAATCACGCTCGACATCGGCGCCAACGACGTGCTGCAGTTCCTGGCCAGCAAATGCGGCTTCCCGGCGACGTTCACATGCAGCCCAGCGGAAATCGAAGCCGAGTTCGGGCACATCGCCGCGAACGTCTATTCGATCCTCACGCAGCTGCATGGGGCTGCTCCGAAAGCGCAGATCGTGCTGATTGGGCTCTACAACCCGTATCCCACGGTGCTACCCGCGCCAGGGGGCGACAAGACCACTGCGGCGCTGAACACAGCACTCGCGAGCGTGGCCGCAAGCGTGCCGGACACGAGCTTTGCCAACCCCGAGCCGCCGTTCAACCCGTCGATCCTCACCGGCGGCGCAGAAACCACCGACCTACCGACCATCTGCGCGTTCACGGCGATGTGCCCCGGCGGTACGTTCAACCCAACCAGTCCGAACGCCGACATCCATCCCACCACGCTCGGCTACGGCGTCATGGCAGGCGTCCTGGGGGTTGATTTCTTCACCCACTGACCTCTCGGACAAAACAGATCGCGGCCGCACCCCGTCAGCTCGCCTGATGGGGTGCGGTGCGCTGCCTGTGGCGGTGAGACCCACCGCCGGCATAGCTGAGCATCGCCGGCCGAGTTCAAGCCGTCGCTGCGCGCAGGCCGGCAACACCGCGACCGCGAACCAGCAATCCCAGCCACAGCAACCCGATCGCCAGCAGCACAAGGCTCTCCAGCTGCGGCGCGGTCAGCCCCACCAGCACCTCCTTGTTGCGGCGAATGAACTCCACCAAGAACCGCTCCAAGCCGCTGCCGATGAGATACAGCGCAAACACCACGCCTGGGCGCACGCGGTCGCGTAGCTGCCACAACAAGTACGCGAGCAAGCACATCGCGACCGTCTCGTAGATCGGCGTCGGCTGCACGCGCACCCCGGGCGGCGTCGGCAGCGTCCCGTGCGGGTAGCCCATCGCCCACGGCAGGCTCGAGCGGATCCCATAGTCGCCGTCGCCGGAGACCTGGCAGCCGATGCGTCCGATCGCATAGCCGAGGGCGAGCGCCGTGGCAAGCACGTCGAGAAGCCGCAGCTGCAACGCGTCACGCCGGCGCATCCAGATCAACACGGCAATCGCGCCGCCGATCGCGCCGCCGTACCAAACCAACCCGGAGCCGGAGAAGATGCTCGCCAGCAGATCGTGCTTGACCTCGCCGTAGTTCTGGATCAGGTAGTAGCCACGCGCGCCCACGACCCCGCCCAACAGCGCCGCGAACACGATCTCGTATGACCAATCGACAGGCATGCGCAGCTCGCGCAGCCGGCGTGCGATGAGCGACCCGCATGCGAGGAAGCCCAGCGCGAAGATCACGCCGAACGTCTTGATCGAGATGCCTAGGAGCTCGATTTCCGGCTTCATGAGGTGTTGTGGGAGGGCATCGCTGCGGCCGAACTTTAGGCCACGACAAGCTGCTTCTGCGACAATCGGCTGCATGGCTCCCACACGCTCCAACTTCGGCAAGGACACCGGCCTGCAGGCGCGGATGCTGCTGACGATGTTCCTGCTGGGCCTCCTGTACGTGGTGTTCATCGGCGTGCTGTTCGCCGCCGGCGCGGGGGCCGGCCTGATCGTGGTCGTGGCGCTCGTACTGCTCGTCCTGCAGTTCGCCGGCGCGGACAAGCTCGCGCTGGCGACCATGGGCGTGAAAGAGGTCACTGCGGCCCAGGAGCCGGAGCTACACGGGATCGTCGAACGCCTTTGTGTGCAGGCCAACCTGCCGAAGCCGAAAGTGGCGGTGATCGAGACCTCGATGCCAAACGCCTGCGCGATGGGCAAATCGCAGAAGAACACGACCGTGTGTGCGACCCGCGGCATCCTCGAGCTGCTGACCCCAGCCGAGCTCGAAGGCGTGATGGCACACGAGTTGACCCACGTGATCAACCGCGACGTGATGGTGATGACGCTGGCGAGCTTCTTCGCCGCGCTAGCCGCGATGATCGCCCAGTTCGCGCTGTTCTTCGGCGGCGGCTACGGACGCGGGCGCGAAGAGGAGGAGGACATCATGATCGTCCTGCTCGTGTCGGTGATCGTGTACGCGGTCTCCTTCCTGCTGCTGCGCGCGCTCTCGCGCTACCGCGAGTTCGCCGCCGACCGTGGCTCGGCGGTGCTCACCGGCCGACCCAGCGCACTCGCCTCGGCGCTGTTGAAGATCAGCGGCACGATGGAGCGCGTGCCCACGCAGGATCTGCGCAAAGCCGAAAGCATGAGCGCATTCTTCATCCTCCCAGCGCGAACGAAGAAGTCGCTGATGAACATCTTTGCCGACCACCCGCCTTTGGAGCAGCGCCTGGCAGCCCTCGAGCGCCTGGAGTCACAACTCCAGAGCGCCGGCTGAGCAGTGGGCCTACGCGACATCCTCACTGGACGCCACACCGTCCAGGGACCAGCACCAGATCGCCTGTTCGCGATCTCCACCGCCTACATCACGCTGCAGACCGAGCATCAGATCGATCCCGCGGGGAAGGCGGCGATCGTCTTTCAGGCGCTCGCCACGAGCGAGTTCGAATCGACGCTCAAAGAAATGGAAGAAGTGGTCACCGCCACCGGCGGCGAGAGTGGCACGAAGGTCGCAAGCCAGAACGACAGCTACGGCTACCGCTGGATGGTGCTGAACAATCCCGACGGGGCGCCCAGCGTCGAAGACCTGGCGGTGGGCATCAACGCCGTCTCCAGCTCGATCGAGACGGCCGGCCACGGCGAGCGTCTGCTGTGCGCCGTGTTCGCGTTCACCGACGCGCAAAAACGGCGTGTCTACTTCATCTACAACTACAAGCGTGGCTACTGGTACCCGTTCGTTCCGCTCGCCAACAGCACCGGCGACGCCGATCACCCCGGCGAACGCTCCACCGAGCGAGAGCTGCAGCTCAAGGCGCAGATGGGCTCAGAACTGCCGATTGAGCCGGAACTAGAGCGCTGGTTTCCGCTCTGGGGGATCCCGATCTAGGGTCCTTCGGGGGACCAAACACCACTAGCGGCACCGACAGCGCCTTGTAGAAGTACACCGAGGCCACAGCGCGGGCGACACGTCCATTGCCGTCTGAGAAGGGATGGATCGAGACGAGGCAGTAGTGAACGTAGGATGCTTGCGTGACCGGATGAGCTCCGAGGAACTCGCCCGCGGCGATCTGCGCCGTGAGGCGCGCCATCTCGGCCGCGGTTGCCTGCACCGGCGCGTAGGGATGGACCGAGCCGTCCTGCAGCCGCACATGATTGGGATCGGCCTTGTACCGCCCTCGCGGCAGCGCCCGCATCTGCGGACCCACCGGCGTCTGTACCTCGTAGGTTGCCTGCGGTCCGGTCAGCACCTGATGGAGTTGGCGTATCCACGTCTCGGTCACCGGCCGAGCGTTCGTGACCACGTCGAGGACAAGCTCGTATGCCTCCAGCTGCGCTTCGAAGTAGGCCCGCGCGTCCGGCGCCTTCTCATCGACAGTCGCCTGCCAAGCCGCGGCTTGCGTTGCAACCGTCATCGTCAGACCTCGATCAGTTTTGTAGAGGCCCTCGATCGCGCCGGTATCGAAGGCTGCAGCTCGCGTTGCGGTGCGCGCCGCAGTGTCCAGCGCCCCATCCGGCAACGGCTCTGCTTTCAGCGCGTCGAGCTGCTTCGTCGAACGATCCCAGAGGTCTTCCCTAGGCACCGATCGCGGCCAAAGCCCGAACTCCGGGATCGGCTGATACGACGCGTCAATCGCAGCCAGCTGCTCAGCTGACAAAGGGGTGGCGGCCTCCACATGACCATCTTAGGTTCCTATGTACACGGCGGCTTGTTTGCTTGACCGCCCTGTGCTGGGAACTCTCAGTCCGGGATCAACCCCTCGCCGGTGAATTCCTCTCCGGCCTCGGCGAAGCTGAGGTCAGACGGCGGCAGGATCACATCGGAGGGATCGAGATCGTCGTCGTCGAGCGGGGTGCCCTGGGTGCGCACGTAGTCGAGCAGTGCCCCGAACGCATCGGAAAAGCCATCCTCGTTGGCGCCTTCCACGAGCGTGACAACGCCGTTCTCCAGCTCGTTGAGGCGCTCCCGATCGCTGTCTGAGAGCCGGTACTGGCCCTCTCCCGAGATCCGGACGATCATCCCTCGCCGCCCTCGCTCGGCTGCGGCTGGGCTGCCTCAGCGTCAGGAGCGGAGATCTGCGGAGCAGCAGGAGCATCGGGTGGCTGGGCACCAGATCCCAATTCAGCCTTCATCTTCGCCAGCTCGTTGTCGACAGCCGGCTGGCTGGAAAGCTGCTTGAGCTGGCGGTCGATGTCGTCTTCGCCGCCTCCCAGCTGCGTGATGTCGTCGAACGTGCCGGCGGCTTCGAGCTCTGAGACGGCATCGGCGCGCGCTTTCATGTTTTCGGTCTTGTCGACCGCGCGCTGCATCGCCAGACCCACGTCTGCCATCTGCTCGCCGACGCCGGTGGCTGCCTCAGAAATCCGCACCTGCGCCTCGGCGGCTGAGTACTGGGCCTTGATGACCTCCTTCTTGGTGCGGAACGCTTCGATCTTCGCGCGCAGTTTCTGCTCGGAGTCGGTGAGCTTCTGCTGCTGATCTTCCAGTTCGGCTACCTGGGTGTCCAGCCCCTGCAGCTCCGTCTGCGCAACGTTCTTGCGTTCGAGCGCTGTCCTGGCCAGGTCCTCCTGGCCGGCGGCCACCGCCTGGCGAGCCTGCGTGTCGAGCTTTACAACGCTCTGCTGCAGCGTGTTCTCCTGCATCTGCAGGCGCTTCTTGGCGGTCACCACGTCGGCGATGCCCTTCTTGACGTTCTGCAGCTGTTCGACCTGCTTCTGGTAGCTGTAGTCCAGGGTCTCGGCTGGGTCTTCGGCTCGATCCAGCAGTTTCGAGACCTTCGCCTTCACCACGGTAGACATGCGCCCGGTCAGGCCGGCCATCTAATCCTCCTATTGCAGTTCTGAGAGGCGACCGGCTTGAGCTCGGCCAACAACCTCAAGCGTAGCCGACAGGGAGCCGCCGGCGGCGCAGCACGACTGGATCAGAGGCCAACGGGGTGGCGAACCGCGAATCCCGCGTTCGTCTGTCGCAGCGGGCGCCAGCGCGGGCCCTGCAGGTCGGCGGGGTCTTCCGCGGGGCTGGTGTCCAGACGCAGTCCCGCCACGGTCATGTAGGCGTGACCACCATTGGCGAAGATCGTCACCCAGCGTCCGTCGCCATGAGCGCCCAGGCCCTCCATTTCGGAGGAGTCCTGAGGCGTGTTCAGCAGGCTGGCGCCGTGCAGCGCGAAGGACACGGTGCCGGAGCAGTCATAGCCGGGGGAAATGAATGAGGCGTGGCCGCCACCATAGATGTAGGGCAGCCCGATGATCTCGTTCCCAGCCCAGATCATCTCCTGGATCGCGGCCGGGGCGCCCTCGGGGGCAGCCGCGAGACCGTCGATGAAGCGCGCGGTGGTGCCGGGGACCAAGAGCTCGGGGCGAGCGGTCGGGCCAGTCGCGGTGGTCATGCCGTTACCGATCGTTAGTTCGGTGGGGATGGTGCTCGGCAGGGCGGCCGCTTCAGGCGTTGTCGCGACGCTGCCGCCGGTGCTCGGGATGCTGGGGGTGCTGCTGGCGGCCGTGCCGACCGTGGAGCCGGCAGGCGTGGGCGCCACAAACGGGACGACTTCACCGGTCACCATCTTCTCGTAGACGGGGCCCTTGTAGGTGATCTTCGAGGTCCTGGCGGTCACCGGCGCGTGTACCGTCGGGACGGTCGTGGTCGCTTTGCTTGGCGACGGTTCCGGCGCGGTGATCCCACCGGTGCCATTTGCCAGAGCGGTCGCTGCGCTCACCATCGACGCGATCAGGCTGCACAGCAACACAGCAAAGGTACGAACCCGCAAAACAACAACCTCTTTCGTAGGCCTGCGGGGTTAGCTGACGGGCTAGCGCTGAAAGAGCCTGCGCTTCTCACGGTCCTACCGCGGGATTCGCCCCAACAACCTGGGTCCCCCGTTCCCTGACACCTGGTCAAGGACTCGGCATTTCGCGCCGCAGGCTAGCAGAGTGCAATGACGCTTGCACGAGATGCACTCGTTTTCGCAGGTTTTCCCGCAATTGCCGAGGATCGCGCTCCGACGCGGTCAGTAGGGTGCGCCCAATGCGTACCCTCTCGCCCAGAGCGCTCCTCGTCGTGGTGATGCTGGCTGCCGCGGGCCTGTATGGCTGCGGCAAGGCAGAGCCCGGGCAGCTCGCCGGCGGTGGCGGCTCCGCCGGTAGCCTCGCCCCGGTCTCAGCTCGAGGCGCGCTGAGCGTGGCCACGCGCAACACCACCCGTCTGGGAGGCGCGAATACAGCCGCCGACGCGGCCGCTGTCGCGCGGGCTGTATACCCGGGCCTGACGCCTGCCACGCGCCCGCAGGTGGTGATCCTGGTCAACGACCGCGAGTGGCTGGGAGCACTCGCCGCCTCCGTGTTCGCCAGTGCGCCCGTGGGCGCACCAATCCTCTTCAGCGAAGGGGAAACCCTGCCGGCCGTAACCCGCGAAACGCTGGAAGCGATGCACCCCCTGGGAGCGCCCACGCTGGGCGGAGCACAGGTGATTCGAATCGGGACCTCGGCGGCGGTGCCCCGCGGCCTGCTGGCGCAGACGATCGACGCCGCCGTCCCGTCGAGCGCCGCCGAGGACATCGAGCGCCTGCTGAGCACCCTCGACCACGGCAGCGCCCCGAGTCAGGCGATCGTGCTCGCAGCCAACGTCGCACCGACACTGGCGATGCCGGCGGCGGGCCTTGCCGCCGAGAGCGGCGCTCCGATCCTGTTTGTGACGCCCACACGGGTGTCAGCGCCCACAGCCAGCGTGCTCAGCGTGCTGCATAAGCCAACGATCTACGTGATCGACCCCTCGAGCATCGGTGCCCACACGTTGCACGAGCTGCGCCACTACGGGCCGGTCTTCTCGATCACCGGCGCCCAGCTACCCACGGCCGGCAACGTGGCGGTGCAGAACGCGATCGAAGTCGCGCGCTACACCGACAACGCATTCGGCTGGGGTGTGAAAGAACCCGGCCACGGGCTGGTGTTCGCCAACGAGGGACGCCCGCTCGATGCGCCCGCTGCGGCGCTGCTGTCAGCGACGGGCGACTACGGGCCGCTGCTGCTGGTGAGCAGTGCCACCGAAGTGCCACCAGGGCTAGTGAACTACCTGTCGGACATCCAGCCGGCGTACACCAGCGCCCCGCAGTTCCAGCCGGTGCGCGGCGTCTACAATCACGGCTGGCTGATCGGCGACGAACACGCGATCTCAGCCATATCCCAGGCCGAAATCGACTCCATTCTCGAGATCAGCCCGCGCACCCAGAACTCCGAAGAAAATTCGGTTTCGCAAGTCGAATAGAGGCAATTTTGAGTCAGGCCGAGGATCCCCGCCGCGTCAGCCGTAAGGCCAGCACACAAGACGTAACAATCGAGGACGTGCGCCAGCTGATGGGAGCCTCAACCCCCCATTTCGCGCTGCAGCTACGCAACCGCATCGCCAACCTGATCGCCGGCCTGCCCGCCGATCATCCCGCTCGGATCGAAGGCGAGCATGAGATTACGCGCCTGCAACGACTCGGCTTCGAGGGCGAGACTCGTGGTGAGGGCGCCGCTGAGGGGGAGCGTCCGCTGCCGTCGCTGAGCTTGTAGGCGCTCAGCGCCGTGTGGCGAAGTTGCGCTCGCGTCGGGCATCGACGTAACGCGCGCGTAGGAATTTGAAAAGGACGGCGAACAGCGCCACGTCAAGCGGCAGTATGCCGATGCTCAGGGCACGTGGCACTACCGTGAACGCTGCCACGATCAAGATCACGGCGGAGTGAAACACGATTACGGGCAGCACCGCCAGGAGCAGGGCGTGCGAGCGATAGCCGCCGCGATGCTCACGCAGCGTCACCTCGATCGTGCCGATCATCGCCGCCCCGATCCCCGCCAGCAGCGTGGGACCACCCGAGGCGAAGCCTTTACTCGAGCGGCTGAGACCGACTACCACCGCGACCGCACCGACGAGGATCAAAAGCTCAGACAGCGGCAATGGGTGCCATGGCGCCTGTGGACGCTCATCCGCCGCCGGTGACTGCTTACGCTCGCGGGCGCTGCCGGCGGCGCCCTGCGCGACAGGCGGTCTCGCGGGCCTGCGTGCCCCTGAGGGAGCTGGCCTGCGCTTGCGCGAGCGCCCACGCCGCGCGCTGTTGTGCTTTGCCACGGCGTTAGGAGCGAGACCGGAGTTCACTGCGCCGCATCGACGTCGATCGTAGCGCCTATGCTGCGTCGAGTGTCCACGACTCCATCCGCATCCAGGGAGTCCACGCCGGCCTCCCCACGTGCGGGAATTCCCGACAGCCAGCTGCCCGGCCCTTTCCCCGTCGGCGAGTACGCAGCGGCGCTGCGCTCGCAGCTACGCGCCTTTGCCCATGTGCAGTTGATGGGCGAGCTCGTGAACCTGCGCGTGTCCAAGGCGCGGGTGTACTTCGAGCTGCGCGATGGCAGTGGCGCGATCCCCTGTGCGTCGTGGCGCCAGGACTGGGATCAGATGGTCGCCCGTGCAGGCGCCCCCCAGGAGGGAATGCAAGTGGTGGTGGCAGGCGGCTGTGACTACTACCCCGGAAGCTCCACCTCCTCCCCTGGGTTCTCGTTTGGGGTACTCGATCTGCGTCTGGCTGGCGACGGCGACCTGTTGGCCCGCATCGAGCGCCTGCGCAAGCAGCTCGATGCGGAGGGCCTGCTCGAGCTACAAAAGCGCCTGCCGAGACCGGTGCTGCCGCGGACGATCGGCGTGATCACTGGGGAGGGCGGCAAGGCCCGCGATGACGTGCTAGCGGCACTTGCCCGCCGCGGCTGGGCGGGACGGCTGGTGTGGGGCTTCGCGCCCGTGCAGGACCGCCACGCCGCGCCCGCGATCGTGCGCGCGCTCGGCGACCTCGCGGCGGTGGCGGAGGTGGAGGTAGCGATCGTGGCGCGTGGCGGCGGCTCGCTGGCCGACCTGTTGTGCTTCTGCGACGAGACGCTGTGCCGCACGGTGGCCCTGCTCGGCGTGCCAGTGATCGCCTCTGTCGGCCATCACACCGACCGTACGCTGCTCGACGACGTGGCCGCGGTGAGTTGTTCCACCCCCACGCACGCCGCAGAGGCAGCCGTGCGCGTGGACTGTAGGCGCGCCCGCAGCGAGCAGGCTGCGGCTGCCAGGCGCTTGGCCGATCACTCACACCGAGCGGTGCAGCCGCGGAGCACGCTGCCGGTGGCAGCGGCGCGCCTGCGCGACCACGGCCGGCGAGCGGTGCTCTCCAGAGCTCGACTGCTCGCGTCGCTTTCGCGGGCGCCGGCAGCACACCTGGAGCGCCAGCGCACGCGCCTTCACCAGCAGATGCGCGAGATCCGCGCGGGTTCACGCAGGCGTGTGGAGGGCGAGCGGCAGCTGACCGAGCGGCGTGCGGTGGTGCTGCAGCGCAAGACCGCCTCCTCGGTGCTGGATTGCCGCGAGCGACGACCGCGGCAACTGGCGCAGCTGGCGCTGGCACTCGCGGGCCACGACCCCCAACGCACGCTCGAGCGTGGCTACGTGCTGGCACAGTCGCCAGACGGCGAGCCGATCGTCACAGCGGCAGCTGCCAGCAAGGCGGGGGATCTGCGGCTGCGCTTCGCCGATGGGTCACTGCCTGCAAGGATCATCGAGCCATGAGCGAGCCATCGACAGACACCGCCGCGCACAGCACCGGGCAGCCTCAGAGCTACGAGGCGGCAGCAGCACGCGTGGAGGAGATCATCCGCCGCCTGGACTCGGGGGAGGCGAGCCTCGATGAGACGCTCGCGCTGGTCAGCGAGGGCAAGACCTTGATCGAGCTGTGCGCCACCCAGCTGGCAGCAGTTGGCGACGCACTCGAGGAGCTGCGCTTGGATGAGCTGGTCAGCCGCCTGGAACACGAGGCGGGCGCATGAGACCACCCAGGCTCGATGGCAGACGGGACGGTGGCGAGTGAGCACATGGGACACGCTCGCCGGGCTCGAGCTGGAGATCGAGGACTATGCGCTCGATCCACTCCAGACGACCGTGTCCAGCGAGTTCGAGCGCAAGAGCACCGTCATTCGCCTGCGTGGCGGCGGTGATGAGGGTGTCGGCGAGGATGTCACCTATGACGCTGTCGACCACGAGATCCTTCAGGCAGCCGGCCCGACGCTCCCGCTCGCGGGACGCTTCACGCTCGCCTCCTTCAGCGCGCATCTAGCCACGCTAGCGCTCTTCCCAGAGCCCCCGCAGCGGGAGGTCTCGAGCCGCTATCGCACATGGGCGTACGAGTCGGCAGCATTGGATCTGGCCTTGCGCCAAGCAGGCGTGGCGCTGCATCAGGCGCTGGGGCGCGAGCCCAAGCCGGTGCGCTTCGTGGTCTCGCTTCGCCTCGGGGAGCCGCCGACACTGGGACCTCTACGCGAGCGACTCGAGCACTATCCGGGGCTGCGCTTCAAGCTCGACCCAACGAGCTCATGGGATGAGCAGCTGATCGCGCAGCTCGTTGCCACGGGCGCGGTCGATTCGGTCGACTTCAAGGGCTACTACCACGGCTCGATCGTCGATCAGCCTGCCGACCCA